>CAZOSP010000093.1:0-14445 GCA_964582525.1 uncultured Thiomargarita sp.
CATCGTGCCGTCGTTCCGCGTGCGCGACGAAAAGATGTCGCGCACCCTACCGTGCTGGATTTTTAAGTCATCTATGGCGCGAATCACGCGCTTAAGATAGTACTCGGCTTGGTCTTTGTATTGCCAAGCACGGGCAATCAACTGGTTAATTTTGAACACTTGAGTGCGTAGTTCGCTGCCCAAGGTATATTTATGATAGCGTGGAAAGTGCCGCACAATTTGCTCGGTTGCCAGCAGCAATTGATTGGCGTCACGTAATATCGGGCTGACTTTTCGATACATTGTTTCTTGTTACCCTGTCTGAATCAGGATTAAAGGATTCACAGGATAAGTCCTGAAAATCCTAAAATTCCGTAAATTCCGATCCAAAAAGCAAAGGTCACTGTCCGCCGCGCACCAGCCGGACGCGGGCGTTGCCGTTACGACTGTCGTTGTGGTCGCCACCATTATGGAAACTCACGCCCCACGCGTAGTCCGAATTGCAGGCATCGGGCGAACCCGACCAGTACCAGGATGATTGCGTATTGGGGAAGTAATTGGTGTCTATTGCCGGATTAATGCGACTGTAATCGACAATCGAGCGCAAGTCCTCGCGCTCAGGCATCCGCCAATCCTTAAAGCCACACCAGCCTGCGGCATTGACCCGTGCGACATAGGCTTGGGTGTTGCAATAGGTGCTGGGGTTGCCCGCTTGGTAGCCGTGGCAAATCGCGCCGTCATTGTCCGCGTAACCGTCCGCGCCGCCGTTGGTATCGGGGTTGGTGTCGTACCAGTTATATCCATCATCGGCATCGTGCAGCCCTTCATCGCCCACAGTGCCGTTACCGCCTTGTTTGACCTCCCACATCAAGCCGGTGACATTGTCTTGTACGCAGTTGCCGCCATCTATTTTTCTGAAGCTAAAGCCCGCATGACCGTCTGAATCATTATTATGCGTCGCATCGCGCCCGTGTGAGCAGTCTTGCTGGCTGATGAGTTCACCCGCGCAGGTGGTGTTGTTGCCATCGGGGTATTCGCCGCCCCAGGTGATGCCGGTGTCGTTGAGTTTGCCACTTCTTGCGGTTGTGGCAGGTTCGGCTTTTTCACCCCACCAATACACCTGCGCCCCTTGAATATCAGTGCTGCCCGCCGGATAGAACACACTGTCGCCGGAAACAAACATCACCGCCGTGCCGTTGTCAGCAATTACCGGGTTACGGGTTCCGCCGGTTGCGGACACGGTATTACCTTGCGCATCCGTGGTTTGGCTAATCAATACATTGATACTACTGATACCCGTTGTGTCTAACGAATGAATTATTTGTCCGTAAGTATTAAATACGTTAGCGGTAGTCAGCGGAATCGTAGCCCCGCCTGTGGACAGATTGGATGCTTCTGACGTAAATGCCAGCATTAAGGTGGATGGGCTATCCACGCTTGCCATACTTAATTCCGCTAAATTAAACGTGCTATTCCCACTATTATTATCAGCAGGATTTCCGCTGTTGTCTGTAGTGACGAGATAGGTTTTCCCCGCGTTACGGTCACGCACATAAATATGTTGTTTGCCATTAGTTACAGAGGGATTGACCAGATTGCTGGCATTTGTGACAAAAGCAATATAGTTACCGTCAGCAGAGATTGCACTGTCGTAAATAGTATTGTTAGCCGGCAAGCCGTCCGCAGCGACGCTGACAAGTTCCAAAGTATTGCCTTGTAAATCACGCAGAAACAGTTGTTGATAACTGGTACTGGAAGGGTTTTCAGTTAGGTTCATCGCATATTCGCTGTCAGAACGGAAAATCACATATTCTCCGCTACCCGACAGGTGGGCATAATCGCTTGAACTGGTAACCCATTTGACCGCGTCAGTTAAGCCAATACTGACCAGAGTTATGGTTTTATCAGTATAGGTATTATCCGTAAACTCATAAGCATAAAACGCATCTGCGGAGGTGGGATAGTCAGGGTCAAGATTATCCGCTCCAGACTTAAATACGATGGTACGACCATCGGAGGAAATGGATGGCTCTTCTTGTGTCCATTGCGCAAGATTACCAGCCATATCCGTACTGATTAAATAGGTTTTTTCTGCTTCTCGATCACGCACAAATATCTGTGCGCCAATGCCTACACCGCCTGTATAAGTGCCGCCCGTTAGCAAAGAAACGTTTGTGGAAGCAAACGCGATATAGCGTCCATCTGCGGAAATTGAAATGTCTTTTTGACCAACTAATTCAAGCATTCCACTGGCAACCGGTGCGCTATTGGCATCTACACCGACGCTGACCAATTCCGGCTTGTTGCCCGCCGTACACATATCGCGCACATAGGCATCAACAGAATCATTTTCATCCACGCCAGAGTATTTATCTTGAGTTGTGAATGCCACCCAGCAACCATCTTTGGACATATCGGCATCTTCCACACCGAAGTAATGGGTAAAGCCAGTGTTGACGTGTTGGATGCTTATTTCTTTGGTTCCCGGTTGGGTAGTGGTGTTGTCTTCTTGAGACGCAACAACAGTAATGTTTACAGTTTCAGGGTAAGACCTTAAACCTGTATTTGTAACAATCACAAAACTAAATTTATCCGCACCTAAATAGCTATTGTCATTTAAGGTATAAGTAAGCTGCCATTTGTTTTGCACTATACTTTTACTTAAGACCCCGTATTCTGGTTCCGTGGTAGTTTTAATTCTAAATGATGACATGGATAGAGGTGTGCCGTCAGCATTGTTTGCTTCAACAGTGAATGTTTTGGGGAAGTTTTTAGCTTCGTCAGTAACATCAACAATTTCGACAATTTCCGGGAGCGTAATCAATCCAGGCCCGACATCATAAAATTCATCAGCAGTACGCTTGACAATAAAAGCCGCATTGTATTCATCGGGATTTGCGAGAGGATCGGAATTGATGGCATGGGCGGGCGCGCTAAAAAACTTTTGAAATGCTGCTGTATCACTGCCAATATCGTAATCCTTAGCGTATTGACTGAAAATGGCATCATAAACAGCAAAGGTATAGTCCTGGTATTTGGCTTTGTCATAACAAACTTGTTTTTCGACCGGTAGGTTTTTCAAGTTCGTTTTATCAAATTGTATGCCGTCTCCAGCAGCAGTAAACGCCAATACCTTAAGCGGTATGTTATCTTCGGTATAATTGGTGATACAAAGATAATCCTGACCGTTGTGCGCGACAGCCTGAAAATGGATACCCGGTGACGAACCGTTTTGATAGGCCGCCAATGAGTCATAACCACGCATTAAATCGACAGCGGAAGCCATTTTGTAGAAAGTGATGCTTTGTTCCGGGTAATCTACGACAGGTTGTTCGGGACAGGCATTAGTAAATAGGCTGGTATCGACAAATTGAAAACCGAATAAATCACGGTAAATGCCGCGTGACTTATGATTGACCAATACGCTGGCTTCCGCACTTGTCCACCAACCGCCTTGTTGGGCAGCTAAAACATCGAAAAATTCAAAATAGCCCGCGCCGTTTTCTTCTTTAAGCGCGGACTTAATTTCGCCAATCGTTATTTCACCGTTATTGCTTGAGTTGGGTACTTTATTTTGTTCAGGGTTAAAGTCTGTCCAATCCTCTTCATTGCGGGTATCGCCATCAGCATTGAGTTTTTGGATATTGAAAGTCCAGCGCAGCATGGTGGAGGCTTTATTGCTGTTATTCATGACACTTTCTACCGAAGCTTGAGACTGGCTGAAATAAAAGCGTGCTTCGTTACGGGTGCGTAGATTATGGTCTTGGTTAGCAACCAATAGCACGGATTTATTTTCTACATTGGGCTTAATGTTATTTTCTAAAATGAAGAATGTTTGTATGCAGAGTCTATTACTATAACTGTAGCCAGAACAAGGAAATGTTTTTACGTCTTCACCTAAATTATAAGAAGCTCCCTCTATTATGCTAAATTCGCTTTTATTCTCTGCCAATTTCATATCCTTGTAGTTAAGGATATGATCTATATTGTAATCCAGCCCACTATATTGCAGCGCCGGACCTTCAAAGCTAACCTGCCCGTCTTTGACTTTAATATCAAACGGATATTCATCAGGCATAACAAATTGCGCGGTGAATAGACCGACTAATTCATTAGCTTTTTCCGCCAAACCAAAAGCATTGGCACCCATTGCGATACGCAGTATGTTTTTGATCAGAGTGCGGGCTTGTGATTTTGCAATGGCTTTTGTTTGGGTTAAGGCAATATCCGCAGCGGATCTGAGAATGCTTTCAAAATCATCAGCCGCAGTAATGCCGGCTGTCAGGATGTTGTTCATGAAATCCAGATCCGTGACGATGCCTTTTAGTCTTGTATTGAGTGTATTAACAAAACGTCTGTAATTGGAATCACTAGAACTGGTGTCAGTAGCTTTTAAAATTTCTGCTGTGAACTGAGCTATATTATCCTTATAAGCCTGGTAAGCTGTGTGGTTATTGGTAGGTGTGAGTGTTTTTGTAGCTACTGCTACCAACAAGTAAGCAAAGTCTTTGCAATCATAGCTTTCTAATTTGCAGTTTTTAGGTATAAGAGTACTTACAATTTGTGCTGCGATAAAAACCTCTACGACTCTCGGTGATTCTTTTAATATTGTGTATACATCGGCTTTTTGATGCACAGGTTTTTTACCAACCAATAACTCAAAAGCACTATCTGGGTTAGTTGCTTGGGGGAGTGTGGTAATTTTAGATAATGTATCAATGATAGATTGAATATTGCCTACCGCATTCCTCAACGGTTCTATAGCATTAGTACGAAAATCATGAACATTAGGATTATCTGTAACTTGATCCAATATGTCGCCTAACACGCTCTCCGCTAATAAGGTTGCATCAACAAATGAGTTAATTGTTGTCAGAACTTTCCCCGCTTTTTCGAGAAGCTTAGTTTTATCAGAAGATAGCTTAGTGATTTTATTAAATTTAACACTGCTAAGTGCCGCTGTACCTGCTGCAGCTTGTAAAGTCAAAATAGCGTTATTTACCGTATGTATGCTCCAAGCAAGTTTTTTGCTGGCGACATAACGCCCCTCTCCAGCAGTACAATAAGCATTTTCATCTGGAAAATTGTCGATAAGTGTGTCATCGCTTGGAAATAAGCCTGTATCAAAAGTTGTCCCACTCATAGGCGTAGTAGCACTGGTCAAATCCGCCCAGTTGGGCAGCCATCTCGATGCTAAACCAACCGCGCCACCAACTGCCGGATCCATTAAATTGGGCGAAAATAAAGCATCCGTCCAATTGTAATTATTATCAGAAAAGGAGTAGCCGCCATTGGTAACTGACATATACAAGGGCAGGAAATTCTGGAACTTAAAGTTATTTTCCGCATAACTGACTTTAACCCAACCCAAATCCATGCTGGATGTTCCATACCTTGCCGCAGTAGCACGACGACTGGATACATCTGGAGCAATACTTACAAGCGTATTGTTATCAAATTCAAACTGTTCTTGCGTTGCATAAGAACGCGCATAAGTAATTAAGTCATCGACCAAACCATCAGCTAACAACTCCATCAGCACATTGATATTGACGCTTTCCAACCAAGCATCTTCCGCTCTTTCTAAAAGTGAGGCATGTTTTGACAGCAGTAATTGAGCGATACGATCTTTTTCCGTTTCCGGTAAACCCATAAGCCCAAAGTCGCCAGAGAAAACTTTAGCGAGGATGGTCGTTTGCTTGTTCAGTTGTTCACGCCACTGGCCGATATTAAAGCTTTGGTATACCACGCTTTCTTCGCCGTTTTCGTCCAGTTCTATTAGGTATACATCAGACACATAGGACGTTCCAATCTGATCATTTGTCCCTGCATCGCCAGCGGTATTCTCCAATACCAAATTACGCGGTATTTCCGTCACTACGCCTTGATCATCAATGATTTCCTCTGGAGGTAAATCTGTATGATTTACTGCATAAACTTGGTTGGTTTTTACGCGCAAACGGGCTTGTTTGAAAATTGCTGCGAAATCCGTATCATCCAGATAACCATCGGTGATGTCGTTACTTAATTTAATCAGTTGTGTACTTAGTCCCCCACCATTGCTAATACGTTCGCGCCAGCTTGCCATGTCAACAACCGCATTATCAGGTACTTGCATAAATGGGTCGTTGGTGAGATTTAATACTTGCTGTAATAAAGCACTACTCTGTACCTGTTTATTCTCCGCATACAAACTACCTACCCGAGTTTGGAGATGGCTGAACGGAGTAATTGTACATTCTAACTCTGTACAATAACTGAATAATTCGCCCAAAAAATCCCCATCACGCAGTTGTCCTTGTCGCACTTTGGCATAGGCAACCGTGTATTTGTCGGCAATTTCTACGCTGAATTTGCCTTCTGCATCGGTTGCCGCTGAACGACGCGCTACGGATTCGCCTTGGGCGTTGAATAATTCAATGAGGGCGTTGACGATGGGGTCGTTGACTTGTCCGTTGATGGTTTTGAAGCCGCCAAATTGGGTGACTTCAAATAAGAGTTTGCCATCCTCGCTAGGGATAAATTGTAAATCAGCCCAGACGGGTAAATCGCTGTCATCTATTTGCACTTGCACACGCGGGATGGCGAGTTGTAGGTCTTGGTTGAGGAGGGCGGCTTGTAATTCGGCACTGTTGCTGTCTTCAACATAAGCCCCATAGTCGGTGACTGCAAAAATGAGGCGGTTGTCTTGTGGGGCGTATTGAAAATGCGCCCAGTAGCTTAAATTGCCGTCTGCGGTCTGTAGTTGTAGTTTGGGAACAAGAAAGTGAATATTGGGAATGGCTGTGTTGTTGTCGCCGCCGCTGTTGTTGTCTTCCGTGTCTGGCGGTTCTGGTGTGGGTGTATTTTCGATAAATTGTGCTTGTATGTCCCACGCGAATTTGTCAATGCCGACGGGTTCGGCGCGGTCGTAGGTGAAGGCAATCTGGTCTTGGCTGCTGGCACTTGCGCCTGCGGCAATTGCGCCAAATGTCAGTTGGTTGTGGGTGAGATTGATGTTGCTGGCATCAATGCTTAAGGTGGCAGTGGCACTTTGTATGGCTTGTGGGCTGTCGTTGTGGAGTACGGCTTGGTAGGTATAGCGGTATTCTGTTAAACCTATGCGTTGTTTTTCAAGGAGTTGGTATTCGGTGATGCTGGGCGTTGCGAGTGCTGACACACTGAGCAGCAGTAATGATAGAAGGCTTAGGTATGTGTTCATGGGGTTTGTCCTGTGGGTGGTTTAAGGGTTAGCTGTATTTGCGCTGCATTGCTTGATAGCCGAGTGCCAGTAGGAGCAGGGACAGCAGTATCATTGACCATTCGGATAGTGTTGGTATGGGTTCGGCGGTGGCTTGTGTTTGCGGTTGCGGGGTTTGGATTTGGCTTAAGACATGGGTGCTGCCTTGCCCGATCTGATTGAAGGTGTTGGGGGTGTAGATTTGGAAGTTTTGCGCATCGGGTGTGCCGGTGCCAAGCCATTGAAATTCGACTTTGAAGTTGCTTAAGGTTTGCCCGACTTGAATCCCGCTGGTGGAGGAGAATGAGGTGTAAGCGGCGGGATCGTTGGGGGCGGGGGCGAGGATTTTTTCTTGCCATTGCTGGCTGATAGTGCTGGGGCTGATGATTTTTAGGGTGTTGATGTTGTATTTGTTGCTGTCAAAACCGATGTCGAATAGTTGGATGGCATTGTTGCCGAGCGAGCCGTCATTGGTGACACTGTAACTGGCTTGGTAGTGGTTATTGCCTAGATGGGTGAGTTAGGTTTGGATGCTGATAGTATGGAGGTTGTGGCTAAAGAGGCTTAGGGCTATCAAGGCTAGGTTGCGTGGATTCATGGGTTTTCCTTATCTCTTAAACCTGTCAGGTTTTTAAAACCTAACAGGTTTTTAAAACCTAACAGGTTTTTGCGTGGGGAGTGAATGGTTACTGGCTGACTTGTTAGGTTAAAAGCTTTGTGACTTAAAGGATGCTGCCTTATTTACTTGTTTAAAATTGAAAAATCTACATATAGATTTTCAGATAATTAAATGCCTGAAGTAAACTTGACAGGTCTTCAAGACCTGTCAGGTTTTTGGAAATTATTTATCTGGAGCAGTATATTTGCCTCTCAACGAAAAAACCCGTAACCCGTATAAGGCGCGTTTGTTTGCGCTGTCATCCGCCATTCCAGCCCCGCGGCGCATGACGCTATCGCTTATGCGCCCTACAAACTACCACCTATCCCCCTGTTTTGTCATGGGCTTGTCACGAGATCGCGCTATAATACCAAGCGTTTTGCCTAACTCACTAGCCGTTACGCAAAGGCTTTTCCGCGTCTGTCAAAGCAGACGGATAAACGAAAAAAACGCCACTGCTTCTCGCTGACTTTATAGATGTTCTGCGTCATGCGATGTTTCGCAGCAAAAAGCACCAAGCGCGTAACGTGAGTCACTAAAATCTAGGATTCCTATGTCAACATCACGCATTTTAGTTGTAGAAGATGAAGCACCAATCCGCGAAATGCTGAAAATGGCGCTGGAACGTGCTGAATTTGAAGTGCTTGAAGCCGCTGATGCGCAACAAGCGCAGTCCATCATTTTTGAATTACCCCCCACGCTTATATTGCTAGATTGGATGCTGCCCGGCATGAGCGGTATTGAACTGGCGCGACGCTTAAAACGCGAAAGCAGTACGCAAGAAATTCCCCTCATTATGCTGACGGCTAAAACCGAAGAAGCTGACAAGGTACGCGGCTTGGAAGTGGGGGCAGATGATTATGTCACCAAACCCTTTTCGCCCCGTGAATTAGTCGCTCGTATCAAAGCTGTGTTACGCCGCACCGCTCCCGCCAGCCAACAAGAATCCCTAAGCGTCAATGAACTACAACTGTATCCATCAGAGCATCGGGTGACTATCCGCGATCAAGATATCCACATCGGACCTACTGAATTTCGTTTGCTGCATTTTTTTATGACGCATCAAGACCGCGTTTACAGCCGCAACCAAGTCCTTGATCAAGTCTGGGGCAGCAATGTCTATATTGAAGAACGCACTGTTGATGTACATATCCGCCGCTTGCGTAAAGCCTTGTCTGTACACGGCTACGACAACTTCGTACAAACTGTGCGCGGCGTAGGCTATCGCTTTTCTATCAAGGCTTAACTGTGCAAAAATAGGCTATTGTTGGCGATCGTTTGCCCTCGTTGCCCTCGTTCCCAAGTGCCACTTTGGAATGCGATCTTGACCGCGTTGCGGTCTGTACTAACAGTCCAGCGACGCGGGCAATATGAGTTCCCAAGCGGCGCTTGGGAACTAGCATTTGTCCTTATCAGCAACGCCATGATTCATTTCCCTACGCTGCCCCGCTTATTTCGCACTTCCACCTTTCGATTAGCACTCCTTTACATGACGCTATTTGCCGGCTCGGTACTGCTGCTGTTGGTATTTTTGTACTGGGCAACCGCAGGCTACATGACGCGCCAACTTGAAGAAACCATTAAAGTTGAAGTACGCAGTCTTGCCGAGCAATATCAGGGGCAGCGCATTGATCGTTTAATCAACACTATCACGCAGCGCGTTGAAGCCAATCCGCACGGCTCATTTTTGTACCTGCTAGTGAATGCCCAGCAACAACCGCTAGCGGGCAATCTCAACCAGTGGCCTCTTGATAATGAAATACACATGGATAGATGGGTGGAGTTCAGTTTTTGGCAGGGCAATGGTTCTAATGGATCGGCTGCACTTGGGCAAAAATTACAAGCACGCGCTCAAGTCTTTCAACTGCGCGGTCACTTATATTTACTGGTCGGGCGCGATGTGCGCGAACTCCAAGAAACCCGCAAGCTCATTTATCGCGCTCTGATCGGTGGCTTGATATTCACTCTGTGGATGGGCTTAGTGGGCGGCATTTTAATCAGTTACAGCATTATGCGCCGCATTGACACCATCAACCAAACCAGTCGCGCCATTATGCGTGGACAACTCTCGCAACGAATGCCCAGCAGCGGTATACACGATGAATTTGACCAACTGGCGCAAAATCTCAATAGCATGTTAGATCGCATTGAAGAACTCATGGCGGCGGTGCGCCACATCTCCGATAACATTGCTCATGATCTCAAAACCCCGCTCACTCGTTTGCGTAACCGCCTCGAACAGATCGCCGTTAAACCCCCTACTTGGGAAACTTATCAAGACAAAATTAACCAAGCCATCGGCGAAGCGGATCAACTCCTTAACACTTTTAACGCCCTGCTACGCATTGCTCGCATTGAAGCCGGACATCAAGGTAAACGCAACGAAATCGTTGATTTACACACTCTCGCAGCAGATGCTGCTGAGTTTTATGAAGTGATGGCGGAAGAAAAAGCGCAGCATTTTGTGGTGCGTCTCAGCCCAGATATTCAAGTATTGGGCGACCGTGATCTGTTGTTTCAAGCATTGCTAAATGTGCTGGATAACGCTATCAAATACACGCCCGAAGGCGGCACTATTGCGCTAGACCTCAGCCGTTATGCAGAACAGGTTTGTTTGAGCGTGACCGATAATGGGATAGGTATTGCGGTTGAGGATCGGGAAAAAGTCTTGCGCCGTTTTGCTCGACTGGAGACAGCGCGAAATACGCCCGGCAACGGCTTGGGCTTGAGTTTAGTCGCTGCCGTAGCAGAACTGCACAAGGCGCAGCTAAAACTGGAGGACAATCCGCAAGGCTGGGGATTGCGGGTGAGTTTGATCTTTTTCTAGTTCCCAAGCACCGCTTGGGAACTCATACCTTGTCCGCGTCGCGGGACTGTTGTTGTACAGACCGCAACGCGGTCAAGACGGCTTGGGAACGAGGTCGGGAATTTTCATGCGCAAATCATCACGCTCAAACCACCAATCTTCTTGCACCAGAACTTCCAGTATTAAACTTAAGCGTCCTAAGAAAAACTCGGGTGTATCCAGTTGCAAGCGTTGAATCCACGCTTCAAATTGTTCTTGCGTTTCTATAGCACTATGACGACGCGCTACTTTGCCGAGTAATTGATTGGTAAAAAAGGCTAATTTATCGCGTTGCTTGCCTTCAGTGCGCAAATCAACCAGGTAGCAAGCCGTTGCTGCTGCGACAGCCGCGCCGTCTGAATCATTCGGCGTTTCATCAACAATATGCTCTAGCATGGCAACGCTGAGTTCAGCATCAATGGGAAAAGTGACCGCCAACCATACGCCCTGCCCTAAAGCCGGCAACGCGCCGGGTTGCTCAGATAAAAACATAATGTCACAGGCTTCGACAACCTGTTCCCATTGTTCCGCCGGCAGGCATATATCAAAGGCTTGCTTGGCATTGTCCCAAGCGTCCTGTTTAAGTGCC
Source organism: uncultured Thiomargarita sp. (assembly GCA_964582525.1). Lineage (GTDB taxonomy): Bacteria > Pseudomonadota > Gammaproteobacteria > Beggiatoales > Beggiatoaceae > BB31. The sequence goes on from CAZOSP010000093.1 coordinate 11,291, forward strand.
GCGCCCACCTGTGCGTGCGCAATTTGCAATAACAAATGAGCGCGTTCTAATGGCGGCGCATCGGCGCTCAAGGCTTTTAGTTGTTGCTGCCATTCTATGGCGCGCGCTTGCAAAATAGCTTTGGATTGTTGTTCATCAGTAAATTCTGAACTCAATGCGGGTTGCTCTTCTTTTAGAAATTTCATAATCAATAAAAAGTCGCTTCTAGGCGGTCTTCCCAATTATCCGGAGTGTCCTTAAAAGGGGGTTTAATATCCATGCGAAAAAAACGATAGCCTTGCTTGTTTTTTTCAATTAAATCCAGTAACTCATCAAAGTTTTTTAATTCATGGTGTTGAATTAATAACTCACTTAAATACAACATGCCGTCTTCTTTGCTCATAAGAAACCTGTGTTCTGTTATTTTCTTTGACAAGGATGAATAGCGGGCAAGTTTAGACATCCACCGTCATACGATCAAAATAACGCGCCCGATACAATAAACGCTGCTGCGTTGCAGCATTGCCATTGGCAAAACCACTGCGGTTATGCAGCACATTATTACAAATCACACCTTCATTCGGCTGCAATCGATAACGGAATATGTAGGCAGAATTGGAATGAAACAAGTCAGTTAAAAATGCCCGTGCATCGGTGATGCAAGGATCATCTTTCCAGATAATATGACGCGCCCGCGCCGTGTAGCGCATGTGCAAATGTCCGGCGACATCTATGGAAAACACGGGTCCCGATTGTGCAGCACGAATTTCTACGCCATTATCCACATTGGGCGGAATAGTCATCACATCCGCTGCCATCAATGCCGTAATCCAAGCGGGATTTTCATCACGCATGAGCAGATAAGCGATTTCGTGATCCATATACGCATTCTCCCCCCCTTCACCCGCGTTGCGCACACAATGTAAAATCACCCCGCGCACCCATTCTTCGGGCGTATTGTAATAGCCATCGGTATGCCAATTAATCGGGCGATTACTATAGGGAATATACTCCTGCGAAGCACCGCCACTAGACACTTGCAGGGCAGAAATACCATCCGCTTCGGCGCATAAATGATGATCTAAACGCTGTAAGCCAAACTGCTCACCCAACGCCTTGACATCGGCTTTATCCATTGGGCGCGAGGCGCGATATAACGCCATATTGGTTTTAGCGCATATATCAGCAACCTGTCGATATTCAGCCGCAGATAATTGCTGAGGCTCAGCGATTGGGACTATAACATCCTCCACATTGCGCGGATAATCAGCTAATTTAGCAGTCCGCCAAGCCGCATAAGCCGCCTCATTGGCGGCTAAAAAAGGACTGTTAGCAGCGTGCATCTGCATAGGCTTATGAACCCTCTTTATTTTGTATCGACTTGCGATGTAATAATGATGTCATGGTAAGGCGGTGCAACTATACTCATACCCCCAGCAAAAACCTGACAAGTCTCGAAGACCTGCCAGATTTGGCGTGAAGGCGTGAACGGTGACTTCTTAACCCCAATCCAGCGAAGAACCGACGCGATAATCCCGCACTCGCCCCTCAAAGAAATTGACCTCTTGTTTCATTTCAAATTCAGCCAGCCACGGCATGGGATGCTCTTTGATATTGAACAAAGGCTTCAAGCCTAAACTTTTCAGCAAATTGTCACCCATCAACTGTGCGTATTCTGCATAACTGCGCACTGAAAGCCCAGAAATGCCGCCGTTAGGCATAGTCGCTTTGCCAAATTCAGTTTCTAAATGCACAGCTTCATTAACAATAGCGCGGGCGCGTTCCTGCATTTTGCTATCCCACAGTTGGGGGTTTTCTCTAATGATTTGCAAAATGAGCCAGCGTTCATTAATGGCGTGCAAGTTCTCATCGCGCCAAATATATTGGTATTGCTGCGCGGTGTTGCGCAATTTGCCTTGTCGTGCCAGTGCAAATACTTGAGAAAAGCCTAGTGGAAAGAAGACATATTCAAATACATAGTAGCTGATCAGGTCTTCTAACACAGCGCGATTGGCTTCCATTGAAGCTTGCGGGTAGTCACAATTCACCACATTATTGGTAAAGGTTAAATTCCAATTCAGCTTAGTCACCAATTCCGGCACATCTTGGTAAAGCCCGAAGATTTCACCTTGTCCTTTTTCATCCAAACCAAACGACTCTAAAATAAATAAATAGGATTCAATGTGATTAGATTCTTCAGCAATTTGCCAACGTAAATATTGGCGCATTTCATTGGCAGTGATGTGTTCTAAAATGGCATTATCTAAATTGTCCGGCACTAGATTGTCCGAAGCAGTCAAATAAGAAATATTGGTAGTGAATAGCCAAATTTCATCCTCACTTAACGCGCCCGTGTTCCATTGCACTTTATCATCCCCCATCGGAATTTCATGCGGGGTCCAGAAGTTATTGCGGGCATTGAGAAAATGCTCACGCACAGCCGAGTATTTAATAGGCACGGGTTGGCGCACGTCATAACCTGCGCCGCCGATAATGCGTACAGCATCGGCATGGGGTTTGTTACCAATAGTCACCGGACTGAGCGAACTCGCAAATGCGGGCGGACGTTTAGGCTTTACGCGGGCGGGCGTTGCCTGTGTGTCTGCGCTTATCTTTTGTTTTGGCGATGGCACGGTTGGCGCGAGAGTCTCATGGTTTTCTTTGAAACTTTTATCTTGAGAATTGAAGCGCTCACTAGGAACGCGGGGTTTAGTAGAATTGCCCGCTGTTTTACCGAATGGCAGGGGTTGTGGATCATTAAAATCAAGCATGTTTGTTTTACACTCCTTATGAAAAACGTATCCAATATGAGGTTAAATAAGATGTCAAAACTTAAATGGCAATGCCGGCGCGGCATGAAAGAATTAGATATTGTCTTAATGCGCTATTTAGAACAAGTTTATCCGCAAGCCACGCCTGAACAACAACAGGCGTTTGCGCATCTGTTGGCGTGTGCCGATAGTGATTTATATCTTTATTTGCTGAAGGGCGAAAATCCTGCGTCTATCGATGCCGCGCAGTTGGCTGTGTTAGAGGTTTTACGCGGCGGCTGAATGGTCGCGGGGAAACGCTGCCAGTAGGGTTTGCGCCACGTCTTTTTGTGGCGCGAACGCGAATGCTCCCAGTAGGGTTTGCGCCACGTCTTTTTGTGGCGCGAACGCGAATGCTCGGCAGCG
>CAZOSP010000094.1:0-14230 GCA_964582525.1 uncultured Thiomargarita sp.
AAATTGCCATATCGATAGCAATGCGTTTGAGCAGATGTTTAGAAACAATGTCTTTATTTGGCATTAATAACTCACCTTACGCGGTTGGTGCTTTTTACCGCGAAATATCGCTTGGTGCTAATCCAACACAGCGAAAATATCATCTATAGTCTGCGCCGTTAAAACCGCCTCTGAGCATTGTTCAAGCTGCTGTTCGGTCGCAATATCCAAGCGGTCTTCAAGTGCCTGCGGCAATGCCCCAAATTTTTTCTTCAATATCAAGCCTTTACAACAGGCGCGGCAGGTGTGCGCGGGAGATCGGTTTTGTATCAGGAATACCTGTCATCGTGCGCGGACCATTCGATGTTATTTCTAATATACCGAAAAATACCGGAAGTTGTCGAACGCCCAACCCGCGAGTGCCATAACAACCGAAGCTATTATAAAAGCAAGACGATGCCGTTGCCCTCTGTGATCACGATGGTCAGGCAATTTATCTAATGCTTCGATAAAATGAGCAAGTTGTTCTTCAGGATAAGACTCTACATTGTTCATGGATATTTTGCTTCTTAATTAGGCACGCCAAGCCAAGTTGCATGGTACTGAAATTAAAATATTTTTGATGAGTCAAGCCGCGACCCTGAGCGCAGGTTTCAGGCAGGGTGCAGTATAGAATATTAAAAAATTATGATATACTTGTACGATTTTCGCTATCAGCGTGCTTTCAAATGGCTAAAAACTATGACACAACTCGCATTAATTATTGACTTAAATGTCTGCGTAGGCTGCCACGCTTGCGTCACCTCTTGCAAAGAATGGAATACCTCTGGTTGGGCGGGTCCTATGACGGATTTTAATCCCTACCGCGAGAATCCTACCGGTACATTTTTTAATCGGGTGCAAACCTTTGAAATTGGGGAGTTTCCAAAAACTGAAACCGTGCATTTTCCAAAATCTTGTTTGCACTGCGAAGAGCCGCCCTGCGTGCCAGTGTGTCCTACTGGTGCGAGTTATAAGCGTGCTAAAGACGGCATTGTGTTGGTTGATTACGATAAGTGTATCGGCTGTAAATACTGTTCTTGGGCGTGTCCTTATGGCGCACGAGAAATTGATGAAAAACAAAAAGTGATGAAAAAATGCACGCTTTGCGTGGATCGTATTTATGACGAATCTCTGCCGCTGAATGAGCGTCGTCCGGCTTGTGTGATGTCCTGCCCGACCCATGCGCGTTTGTTTGGTGATATTCATGATGCCGATTCAGAGGTGTCTGAGGCAATCCGCGAAAACGGGGGCTATCAGCTCATGCCCGAATGGGGAACAAAACCGGCTAATCATTATCTGCCACGCCGCAAGACGCGCATTACTTTGCACCGTGATGAATTGGAACGGGCAGATAATCCGCTGAAAAAAGAAGGTATTTTATCCACCCCGCCGGCTGATCAAAAAACTTTGGACGAAACCACTAGCTGGTAATTGCCAAAATACATCATTTTTAGGACTGCTCGTCTTTAGACTTGTCAGGACCAAGGAGTTTTTTATGCACCCAGCATTTTCTGTGATTTTTTTAACGACCTTGCTTGGCGTTGGGCAGGGTTTATTTCTCGCGCTGTTTACCGGACAAATTTACGCGCTGGCAAAATTATTACCGGCACAAGACAGTCAAAGTTTTTATGCGGTTGGCAGTGCGCTGGCGTTGTTGTTTTTGGTCGGCGGTTTGGCGGCTTCGTTTTTCCATCTGGGGCGACCCGAACGTGCTTGGCGGGCGGCAATGCAATGGCGCACGTCTTGGCTGTCGCGTGAGGTGGTGGTGCTGCCGGTGACGCTGTTGTTCATTTTTCTCTATGGTTTGGCGCATTTTATGGGCTGGAATCAGCCTTGGTTTGTGCTTGCCAGCGGTGAGCTGCCGGTAGATGCGACTTTGTTGCTTGGCACTTTGGCGACTTTGGCGACTTTCGCGCTGTTTGTTTGTACGGCGATGATTTATGCCAGCTTGAAATTTGTGCAGGAATGGCACAGTCCTTTGACGGTGTTTAATTATATTTTTTTAGGCGGTGCTTCGGGTTTCACTTTGGCTGCTGCGTTTTCTGCCTATGTGCAAGCCGATTTGGTGAATTTTTACGGCATTTGGGCGGTCATTTTGACGCTTGCGGGACTGCTGACTCGCGCCGCTTCGCTGTGGCGTAATCGTCACTTAAAACATAAATCTAATCTGCAAACAGCGATAGGGGTGCGTCACAATAAAATCCAGCAAAAAGCGCAGGGTGCGATGGGCGGTTCTTTTAATACCCGCGAGTTTTTTCACGGTCAATCTGCCTCTTTGTTGGGTGTCGTCTATTGGTTTTTTTTGCTGCTGGTATTTCCGCTGCCGATCATTTTGCTGGCGGCTTCTTATGGTATTGAATCGACGTATTTGCCGATCTTGGCATTTGTTGTTCAGTATCTGGGTTTGTGTGCCGAGCGTTGGTATTTTTTTGCTGAAGCGCGGCATCCGCAGAATTTGTATTATCAATCGATTGCATAGAGCCGCTGCTCGTCGGCTTAAGCCTGATATGGCAGTGCTGCCGCACTGTCATGCCGTTTCTAACCTCTAACCTTCCTTTCACAAACGCGCCAGCGAGAAAGCCAATACTTCATCTATGCAAGTCGCGCTGGTTTGCAACATCAACAACCGATCTACGCCTAAAGCCACGCCCGAACTATCGGGCAGTCCGGCTTGCAGGGCGGCGAGAAAACGCTCATCCAAAGGCGGTTGATGCGCGCCGCTTTGTTGGCGTTGTTGCAGCTCTGCCTGAAAACGTTGCCGCTGTTCTTCGGCATCACTCAACTCATGGAAACCATTGGCTAATTCAATACCCTGTACATACACTTCAAAACGCGCTGCGAGTTGTGAGTTGTGCGGCAGGCGACGTGCGAGTGCTGCTTGACTGATGGGATAATCATAAATAAAAGTGGGCGCGGCTTGTCCTAAGTGCGGTTCTATGTCTTGGCTCATGATTAATTGCAAGCAGGCATCGTGTTCTAGGCTTTTGGCACTCGATAATGGCATCCATTGCGCAATGTGTTGTTGCAGTTGTTGTAAACTGGCTTGCAGGGGATCGAGTTGAGCGTACTGTATAAAGGCTTGCTGATAGCTGAGATAATGCGCCGCGGGCGATGACAATATTTGGCTTAATAGGGCTTCGACTTCCTGCATGAGCTGATGATGGGTAAAATTTGGGCGATACCATTCAAGCAGGGTAAATTCTGGGTTGTGGAAGCGTCCGCTTTCGCCATCTCGAAAGGCGTGGCAAATTTGGTAAATCGCGCCACTGCCCGCCGCCAGTAGGCGTTTCATGGCAAGCTCTGGGGAGCTTTGTAAGTACAGGGTTTGGGGGCTTGCGCCGTGATACTGGGTGCGCAAGGCTTCGATCATGGGATCGGGAACGCAACTTGCCATTAACTGTGGGGTTTCCACTTCTAACACCCCACGCTCGGCAAAAAATCGGCGTAACGCGGCTAATAATGCTGCACGTTGTTGAAGTCGCGCCAAATTCGCACCCGCTTGCCAGTCACTTGCTGTTGTCATCATTTTTTTACCCGGTTATAAAGCAGCACACCTTTGCGATGGACAAATTTTTTAACACCGCCGGTCCTTGTCGAAGCGATCTGCATTATATGCTTGATCCGATGACGCGCCTCAATGGTGTGCGCAAGTTAATTGATAATCATCAATATTTTTCTATCTACGGTGCGCATCAAACGGGCAAAACAAGCTGTTCTTATGCGTTGATGGACATGCTCAATCAGCAAGGCGTTTATACCGCGCTGACGGTCAATATCCAAGTTGCCGCCACCGGGCGGGATAGCCATGAAGCCACCCGCATGATTGCGGCGGCGATTTATCGGCAAGCCTGTCTGCATTTAAGTGAAGCAGAATGCCCTATGGAAGTCACCGAACAAGATGCGCAATTTGATAATTTACAAGATTATTTGAGTGATTGGGCGCGGCATAACCGCAAGCCAATAGTGTTATTAATGGATGAAGTGGATGCCTTAAAGGAAGCCTATTTTGTCGCTTTAATGCGACAAATTCGTGCCGGTTTTGAGGGACGACCCCGCGGTTTTCCGCAATCCATCGGCTTAATCGGTTTGCGCGATATACAGGATTATGCGGTGCAGTCGCCGCGCAATAATCCTAATTTACCCGGCGCGGAAACGCCGTTTAATGTCAAAAGCACCTCGTTGTCGATAGGCAATTTTACGCCCGAGCAAATGGATGACCTGTTGTTTCAACATACGCAAGCCACCGGACAGGTGTTTCCCGACGATGTGCGTGAGCATTTGTTTGACTTAACCCAAGGTCAGCCTTGGTTAGTCAACGCGCTGGCTGATTTGATGATCTCGGATAGACTGCACAATGATTATGATGCCGATATTCAATGCGCACATCTCGTCGCTGCGCAACAGTTGTTGCTGGAACGCGGCGAAACGCATATTGATATTGTCTTAAAAAAGCTCCGCGAAGCACCCATCAAACTGGTGGTAGAAGCTATTATTAACGGCGAAGCGGCGGATTTTACCAAATTCAAAGACGCGCTGTCATACGCTCGCAGCATGGGCATTGTCACCCACAGTCCACCAGTGCGGTTTGCCAATTCGATTTATCGAGAACTTGCCCTAAAAACCATGTGTTCAGTGTTTATTGAATCCTTGCCGACTGATTTGGTCGATATTGAACGCTATTGGCATAAAGACAGTGTTGACATTGATGCCTTATTAGCAGAATTTCAGTTGTTTTATCAGCGTTTTGCGCAAGCTTGGATCGCCCGCTATGAGTTTAAGGAAGCCGGACGGCAGTTATTATTTATCGCTTTTTTAACGCGCCTTACGCAAGGACAAGCAGCGTTTGAGTGGGACATGGCATTAGGGCATGGACGCTGTTGCGTGAGCTTGGATTACCAAGGGCAGCGCACGGCATTCGTGATGAAGCTGCGACATGATCACTATTCGCGTGAAGAAGGTTTAGAGCAGACCGTACGTTATTTGAAACAGGTCAATTTAAGCGAAGGCTATCTATTATTGTTTGATATAGTATGGCAACAACCGATTTACCGCGAAGCAGTAGAGCATCAACACAAGCATATTATCTTGCTGGGAATGTAATTGTGAAAATACTCCACGCAGACGATCATCCCACTTTTCGCAGTGGCTTAGGCTACGTGCTAGAAGATTTGAGTGACACTATTGAAATGTTGGAAGCGCGTGATCTTGAAGAAGCCTTAATCTGCTTACAACAACACCGAGAAATTCATTTAATTATCTTAGATTTAACCATGCCCGGCATGAATGGCTTGCAGGGATATTATAAGGTCAAACAGCTTGCACACTGCCCGATTGTGATTATTTCTGCCTCAGAACACCATCAAGATGTACGGCAAGCCTACGAGGCGGGCATACAAGCCTATTTTACTAAATCAGCAACACGCGATAGTTTGCTTACCGGTCTCAATGCCGTGTTGCGTGGTGAGCGGTGTTTTCCGCAGCATCTGCTCGCCCTCTCAACCACCGAACAGTCGTTATTATCACCGCGCCAACGAGAAGTATTGGTCCTGCTCAACAAGGGATATTCCAATAAAGACATTGCGCAAGCACTGGGTATTACAGAATCCACTACCAAAAGCCATGTACGCGCCATCTTAAAAGCCCTAAATGCACGCACTCGACTGTATGCTGTAATGAAAGCACGGGAGTTGCGGCTGATTTAACTGATGTTAAGGATCGGCGTTCAAGAATACCCGAAACTCAAACCCTCTAGGTTTTGTAAGCCTAGAGGGTTTACGCCCGCGCACTTTCGGGCATTATGTTGTGGTTATTTCTTAGCATCACTTGGGTTTTTCAGCAAGTCATGCTGAGAATAGCTAACCGCGCTCATCACCGGCACGCTACCAAGCTATCGGCTGACGGTCGCGGAAAAAGCCGCCTGACGGGCTGCCGTCCGGCAAGCTCGCCAACCAAACAATGGTATCCGCGCCTTCGGGCAGTTCACGGGTGGCATTGGCACCGCCCATGTCGGTGCGCACCCAGCCCGGACACAGGCTGTTGATCAACACATTAGTGCCTTTTAATTCATCTGCCAGCAAGCACGTCAAAGCATTTAAGGCAGTTTTGGAGGTGCGATAAGCAGGGCAGCAGCCGTTCATTTCGCTGAGTTGCCCCATGCCGCTGGATACATTGACGACGCGCCCGTAGTCATGTTGCAACATACCGGGAATACAGCGTTGGCAGAGACGAAACGCGCCGTATAGGTTGATTTCCATCGCCTGCCGCAGGGTGTCAACATCTATGTCTAAAGCGGATGCTTGCTTATGGTCGGGAAAGATGCCGGCATTGTTCACCAACACATCTAAGCGTGCGTAGGTGTTTTCAATGTAACTGACTATTTTCTCTACGGAATTGGCATCACTCACATCAAGCGGGTGATAATCGACGCTTAAGCCTTGACTGTTTAGCTGCTCAACGGCGGCTTGTCCTTTGCCTGCGTCGCGGCTGCTGAGAATGACTTGCACGCCTTGCTGGGCAAGTTGGCGGCAGGTTTCTAAGCCTAAGCCGCGATTCGCGCCTGTTACTAAAGCAATTTTCTGAGTTTCAGCCATGTTTCATCTCCTTTTTTATTTGCGGGGAAGCGCATTGTAACAGGGTGCAGAGACTCTATAAGCGTTTAAAATCCAAGATCGGACAGGCTCCTAGGCTTTAAAAACCTAAGAGGTTTGCCCCCTAGTTCCTGCCTGCCGGCAGGTGGGCAGGCGAAAAGTTCACCGTAAGAAGTGTTACTAACTCGCCATGTCCCTGTAGTTCTGCCCAATCCAACGCGGTGTGTGCGGAAAAATCTTCGCGCCGCGGATCCGCGCCCAGTTCCAGCAAGCTTTGCGCGACTTCCTGATGCCCTTCTTTGACTGCCCAAATCAGTGCTGTCCAGCCTAGCGTGTGTTCCTGCGCATTGATGTCCGCGCCTTTTTGTGCGAGTAATTCGAGGACTTCTGCGTGATTATTGCCTGCCGCGACCATCAGCGCCGAATAGCCGGCTTTATCCACGACATTGACTTGCGCACCGACTTTTAACAGGGCTTCGAGCATCAACAGGTTGCCGTTTTGTGCGGCACGCATGAGCGGTGTCCATTGACAATCATCCCGTGCATGAGGATTTGCGCCGCGGGCTAATAAGTGTTGCACGGCTTGAAAATCGTTAGCTTCGGCAGCCTGTAAAAGTGCTGTACGTCCGCGCAAATCGCGTTGTTCTAAGCGGTTATGCCAAGGTTGCCAGAGATAAAGCCCCCAGATGAGAGCAATCAGGGCGAAGAAAAAAGCAAACGGATGCTGTGAAATGGGCTTCAAAGAAATATTCCCTAGTGCGCTTACAGGCGATAAGGTTCGTATTCGTTAAGATCGACACTGAGCAGTTTAGCGGCAATCTGCGTAGCATCCTTGATAAAGCGGTCAAGATCAGCCCAAGGACCGCCGCCTTGTAAGGTTTGGCTATTTTGCGCGGCACGTAAGCACATACAGGTCTCGCCCGACGGCACTTTTTCGACACTGATAAACAATTCAGGATGCTCTTGACCTTGCGGGATAATGCCCATCAGGTATTGATAGGCAACGCCGTCTGTGCTTTCAATCTCGCCTAAAACGACCAAGGTGAAATCACAAAGTTGGTAACGGCGTTGCGGAATTGCGGTGCGAATTGTGGGAAATGCCATACAAAATACCTCGTTAAGTGGCTTGCTATCGGATGCTTAGGTTTATCGGTTTAAACGATTTTTTCTAAACGGATTTATAGCGGCTAGAAACTCAAGTTCGCGTTTTTAAGTCTGACGCTTGCCTATGCCAAAAATGTTGTTTTTAATTTAACCTATTGTTTTATAGTAATTAAAATATCTATAAAAGGTGTTTTTGGCGGCTTTACTGGAGTATCTATGTTGGTATCACTCAGACAAAATTCCAGCATGGATTTGCTAAACCCAACAAACTAAAGTGCAAGCCCTCTTGATTATTGATACCATTCACCTCAGCTTGATACTTCGTTTAATTTTATTCGTTTAATTTTATAAGCCTAGGAGATATTGAATGGCAACAATAGAAATGACTGCTCAAAATTTTGAGCAAACTGTGCAAGACAACAATATGGTTTTGATTGATTTTTGGGCAACTTGGTGTGCGCCCTGCCGTTCTTTCGCACCTATTTTTGAAGATGCCTCTGAAAAATATCCTGATATTGTTTTTGCTAAAGTTAATACTGAAGAACAACAACAATTAGCAGCGCAATTTCAAATTCGTTCTATTCCAACTCTGATGATTTTTCGTGAACAAATTATCATTTTTGCGCAAGCTGGCAGCTTACCCGCGCCCGCCTTAGACGAGGTAATCGGTAAAGCTAAAGAATTAGATATGGATATAGTACGCAAAGAAATTGCCGCACAACAGGCAAGCGGTGCTTAATATGTAACTGATGGTTTTTAGATAGAAATATGCGGTTCAAGGTGTGCCACCTTGAGCCGTAGACTTGCAATTACGGCGACAGTTTACTAATTAAATTAATTTATCTATTTTGTAAACCGTCACCGTAATTTATCACCGCTTTAGCAAACGCTTCAAAATCAGTTAAATGATAACGGGCAATGGCATATACAATAGCCCAATTGATGTCATCGTAATGATGCACAGCCAGATTACGAAAACCGACAGCCTTTTTCATCTTGTTCGCCAAGTCCAAATCAATCATCCCGGCTTGCGCTAAAATATCAAACGTCTGCCCCATTGTGCTTGGCGGCGGATTATCCAAAGTAGACACAAGATGCGCACCAATATCCACGCATAACTGCACGGCGCGGCTGAGATTAAGCGACAAAATATCCTGCACATCATAATCCTCCGCCAATACTTGGGCATCCGCAGGACATTTATCTTTGACACGCTGCAAACAGTGCCGCAAAGATTCTAATTTATGCTCGACGACATCCCAATCCATGCCTGTCTTCTTTCCTTGAGAATACGTTTTTGATAAGGAACGAAATCCGCTTGATTCAATAGATGGCGATTCAGCAGTGTAGCATACGCACCATCATTGCCCAAAACCCGCCGTCCATGCACAAGAATTTGTCCCAGTAAAGGTTCACCGACTGTCGTTAAATCAACCAAATCCACAGGACGACCAAGCGTCATTGCCAAGTCCGCGATAAGCTGCATTTTTGTCTGCGCGTCCAAAGGTTTACCCGCACTGACTGCCACATCTAAATCACTATCGACTCTGGCACTATCCGCCGCGATAGAACCAAAGATAATAACCGTGTGGATATTGGGGTAAGCAGCAAATACTTGCTGGATTTGTTGGGTAATAGAGGTATCCATAAGAAAGCTGATTGGCAACTATTTAGCGAGACAGGGTGCGTCCCACGCACCCATGACCCAACCGAATATCGTAAAGGAGCGTGGGACGCACCCTACGCTGGCTACCGCGCTTGAAGTTAATCAAAAACGTCCGGACCAAGATTGCAAACCTTGAGGGTGCTGACTTTCAATAATGTGTCTCAGCAAGCGACAACTCCAAATGGGTCAATTTTATGAGTCTCACGCAAGGTTAAAGCCTTCGCCTTTAGGCAATAGATTTATCACTATATTTGACTGTTCATGACCTTGCCGCCAACGCGCTGGGATTTGACCAGGCGATGCGTGCAGTAGCACTCGCCGGTCATGATGGTGTTGCGAGTTGGCGTTTTGCGAATATACACGCCGCCAGAGTAATGCCAAAAGCAAGTAGCCGCAAGACACCCGCCCAAATGTTATGGAACTACAATCGGGTTTTCGGCGATTTTGCCCTCGTTCCCAAGTGCCACTTGGGAATGCGATCTTGACCACGTTGCGGTCTGTACTAACGGTCCAGCGACCCTGGCAAGGTATGAGTTCCCAACTTACTCATTTAACAACTGCCCCCAAAAATTCGGCATCAAGGTATAATTCAACAATTTGAAGCCAAGCACACGAGAATCAGTTTCGCCCAACTCGCTGGGCGACTGCGCACCCTCTAAGACAAACACCAACTCATTAACCGACACATCCTGTTGCAACTGCTCAAAAGGCAAAGTGATTAACAACTGAGAACGCCCCGCGCCCACCAAATTATCCTCAGTCGCTCCAAAAGGCACAGACCACTGTCCCAACTGCTGCCCATGCAAATAAGCCGTCAAAGTCTTAGGCGCGTCAAAATCCCCATTAAACACCTCAAACGCCACCCCCAAACCACACCCCGGCGCAACAAAACAAGCAGAAGGCAACTGCAAAGCCAATGTTGCCCGCGCCTCAGACCACACCCCATCTGCTTCACGGGCATACCAACCTTCCGGCAAAATGGACCCCAGATCGCATGCCGTACTTGCCATCTCAACCGTCTTATCCAAACCAAAACAAGTTGACCCAAACGCCGGATCAGCTTTATCCAAGACCGCAACCACCCCCAAAGACTGCAAACCCACACCTAACAGGCGGTCATCCCCTGATTCACCCAACGCCTTAGGCGACTCTGCTGCCACCTCTAAAGTCAGCGACAAGCCACGAGTACGCCCCTGCAACAACGACGACTGCAAAGGTATTTGCCAAGTGCGTGTTTCATTCCCCGTCACCTTCAACTGCGCAATTTCCTCACCATGAAACAACGCCCGCACCTGCTTAGGCTTGTCCGCTGACGCATGAAAAACCTTCAAATCCAAACTTAAATCACACACCAGTGCTTCCTGACAAGCGCTTGGCAAATCAAAACGCACCTGCCCCTGCGCACTTGACCAAACCCCCCAAGGCTCTTGCGCATACCAGCCAGAAGACAACACATTGTCTCGACACTCTGCCGTTAAATCCGCTGTTTGGATAGTGTGTTGGAAGGGTACACAGTCAGCTAAAGACGGAATTAAAGAGAATTGATAACTATGCCAACCGATACCCAACACCCGCGCATCATTTGACAAACCAATAGATTGGGGTGATTGCGCATCGGGTATCTGCAATTGCAGCTTAATGCTTTCAGTGTTCTCGTTGAGCGCAGCGAAATCCAACGGAATGCGCCACTGCTGAACCTGACCATCCATTGCCGTAAAGGTTTCAACACGATCATTGATAGTTGCTTTGACTACTTTAGGCTGATCGGCTGAGGCATTGAATACAGAAAATGAAAGCCGCAAATCACAACCTGGTTCATTTTGGCATTCTTTGGGTAAACCAAACTGCATTTCGGCTTTTTTAGTAGACCATATACCCCATGGTTCTTTTTCGTGCCAGCCTACTGCACCCACTATTTGTTGAGGAGTCTCTAAAATATTATCTATTTGAGTGTGAACATTATTGAGAAGGATATCGGAAATTTGACAACCAAACTGTCGAGATTCATGTGGCACTGTATACACATGAGGGGTAAAAAACTCTAACTTTCCATAATCTTTATCAAAATCGCCAAGAAATATTTTTAAATTAGTCCATCTTGAGTTTGGCAGCACAGTTCTATCTTGGCTAATAATTTTTGAACCAGTAACGCCTACATCAATATCTGTCAATGGACAATAAAACTGAAACTCCATCGATAATACATCGTTTTGCTTTTCTTTGAGTGGAAAAATTACTATTGAATAGTTTCCATGCATCCAGCGGAATGGTATATCGCCCTCATAAACCTCTCTTTGATACCAACCAGAGTAGTGAATAAAATTAGTTCCAGATAATTTAGATTGTTCTATAAGTTCATCAATAAGTCTGGCTTCTAATTTTTCCTGTTCTTTTTTATCTTTTTTATTAACTCTTACTTCAAATAAAAAGGCTTGTTGATCAGTAAATTTATAATCCAGAAAAACAGAAGCCTTAAGTTTTAAAATTGCATCCAACGGTGTTCTAAAGTTTTTATCTTCACTATGATGCGCTACTATATATTTAAATTTATTTTCTTTCAACCATAGCCATTGTTTATCTGTTAGTTCTCCATGATTTATAGAAAATAAAAAAGGCGTAACATCAAAATATTCTTTTGGTACAAAAGAACTATGGCCATTATACATGCGAAGATTGTATTTTAAGGCGTAGTATATAAATGGTGTATTCCTAAAATCTGCACCATGTTCAGTAAATGGTAATCCTAATATTTTTTCTTTTCCTTCTAAATATTGATATACCTTATTTTCTTTCTCAAAAAAATTTAGGCCAGGTTTTAGATAATCAAAATCGATGACAATTGACACTAATATAAGCAAAGCGGACATTACGGATGAATATACCCCAAATCTCTTAATTTTTTGTAACAAAAATTTTTGAAAGAAGTGAACTGATATACCAATTAGTATTGCATAACTAACCACCACAACTACCATAATTCTACCTGGAGTTCTTGTCCCACTAAAACCAGGTATATTTTCAAATAGCCATTTATAAAAATTACTTCCGCTATATATATCTATATTTGGACCAAAACAAAACATATAGCTAAGTAAAAAAATCACAAAAAAAACATAAAAGAAAAATTTCTCAAGAGAGCTTACAATATTTCTGAATATTAGGGATAAAATCAAAACCAAAATAACTAATGATAATGTCCAACCCAAATACAGATTTTTCTCATTGCCATTATACACAGTAAACATGTTATTAATATTGGGAGCATAAACTGAAACCTCAGCAAACGCCTGCCCAGAATGTAGCACGCTTCCTTTAAGAAGAAAATAAATAAAAATCAAATAAAAAATTGCAGCAATAAGTCCAGGTAACATATAAGTCATTAATGTTAATTTATGCCGAATCTCAATATTTCTTAAGTTTATAAAACTTATCAGTCGCAATAAAAAGTACGGCCACGTAAGAAATACAAACCAATAAAAAGATTGAAAATTTGCTGTCGCAAGAAAGAAAAAAGATAAGCCAACTAAAAAATAATATCTTCGTTTTTGAGTTGTCAGAGCTAGTTCTGTAAATAAAATCGGAAGTGGAAGAAGGCACACATCTATTCCATAGACCATTTGCCCATAAAGGAAACTGGTCCGAAACGGCACTGTTACTAAGAAAGTTCCGGCAACTAAAGATGCAACACTGGATTTAGTAATATAAAAAACCAGAAGGTATGCTGATAATCCTGTAAATACGTAGGATAGCAGCAGCATAATGTTATAGGATAGTATGTCGCCAACAATGAAACTCAACATCCCATTTATTAAAGAGAAAGGGAAAAATATTAATCCCTCCGTAAAGTTATTACTATCATTTGTAATATTATATTGATATCCTGAATAGTAAGGAAAGTTTCCGCGTTCCAGATTATTTTTAACCAAGCTATATCTATAAAATTGTTCGAAATGATCGCCTGCTTTCATGTAATAATTCTGATCAAGGGGAGATAATGCAATAGCAGTATTAATATGATTAATGAAATTAGTCCCAGAATAGAACAATCCAATAATACCATAAAGCAATATAGCGATAAAAATCATATTTCGATTTGAAATAGACATAAATTTCATCCTTTTGTACATTTCATAATTAAATGCGTGTATGGGATTGTTAGTAAGTCATAGCGTATAGATGCTTGCACATTGCTAAAAAATTTATTTGCTATAGAATAATATTCTTTATCAGTTCTAATATGATTTCCTCTATCATTTGATATAATCCATTTTGCAAAAACAGATTGTTTCTCTACATAAACGCCATCTATTGAAATAATTCTTCCACCTTCCTTTAGTATAAGATGAGCAATTTCAAATAGTTTCAATGCCTCTTCAGCATTTAAATGATGAATAACTCCAATTGCTAATATGATATCAAATTTCATATTAAATTTTAGTTTAGCTATAGTTTCATCACTGATATGCTCACAGATAAATTTTCCACGCTCACCAAAATGCGATTTAGCTGCATTAATGTATTCAAGGCTAGAATCAAATCCAACATATTCCGTATTATCAGGCAAATAAGTCAGCATACTACCAGTACCACAACCAATATCTAACACCGACTCACCGGGTAATGGCTGGATATATTCATTTACTAAAGTAGTGCGTGCAAAGTTATCACCAATTAACCAATTAAAAGTATTAAATACAATTGGACACGATAGAACATCTTTAAGTTGCATTTCCTTGTACTCCCTATTGAGTAGATTTAATATATACTAAAGTTTATTTTCAGTTAAATTACAATGTAGGGTCGAGTAGGCCGAGGGAACTTCCCCCTCAGCCTCTCACAGAACCGGACGTGA
>CAZOSP010000095.1:0-13675 GCA_964582525.1 uncultured Thiomargarita sp.
AACGCCGATAAGTCGGCATTGCCCGCGTGTGCGCCGAAAAGATAGCGCACACCCTACTTGGCTTTGTAGGGTTTGCGCCGCGTCTTTTTGCGGCGCGAACGCGGACAGGTCGGCATTGCCCGCGTGCGCGACGAAAAGATGTCGCGCACCCTACTTGGCTTGTAAAATAATGCTTGACTTGAGAGACGGTATCTACGGGGGCTAATTCTAGGTTATCACCACGAATTAAACCGTGAATGCTGATTAAAAGAATGTAAAGATCGACGTTTGTTGTCATGTTGTTTTCCGCTTGATTTTAGTGTTACTTGCGTTTTATTTTTGAAATAACACAAAGGACGCGAAGGAAGCTTTTACTTCACATCAATTACTTAAACATTTCTTCCATATCTGTAATATCTTTTTGATAATCATCATAAAATTCTGACTGCATTTCTTGTAAAAAAGAACTCACCAAACCGATATTATCACTAATGGCTTCGGATTTACCGCTTAATCTTGCATTTTCTAAAGCCAGTTCTACTTGGGCTTCAATGCGGGCTAAATCACTGTCTATTTCATCTTGGTATTGTTCAAGACGTTTATAATTGCTTAAACGTTTTTGTAAAATGTCTAACGTCGCTTGTTTTGATTCTCTAGCACTGCGACTTAAATCTTCTTCTTGTAGTTCCACCTCTAAACGCTGAATATGTTCTTGTAGTTGTTTATCTTGCTGAATATTTTCCTGTTCAGTAATATTTTCTTTGGCAGTTAATAACTTGGCATACATCCATTGTAATTTTTGTAAAGCACGTCGATTACTTTCAATGACATAAGTTTCATCGCTGTTGGCTGTTTCAATGTCGCTAATACGTTTGATTTTTTCTTGTAGAACTTGAAATCTATTACGGCTGTTAGACGTTAAACTCGCAATGACAAATTTGCGCCGCCATTCTAATTCACCTAAGCGTTGTTCTTCTTGCTGGCTGGATTGATGTTCATCAACCCAAGCTTGAAAATCCTGATGGCTGGCAAGCAGGTACAGGTACAGGACTTCCAATCCCACCGCTAATAACCAGAAGCCGGCATGACCAAATTTGCTAAATTCGCCCAGCCCTAAAATAAGTAACCCACTGAATAATAAAATATTCAGCGGTAATGCACCGAGTACGGGAAAATTTACCCGATAACAAAAAGCGGCTTTGATGTAGGTAAGCATTGCGATTATCCGTAGTCGTTTGAAATAAGGGATGAGAGTGTGTTGCAGTATAACGATCCCGCACAACAGCAGCAATGGAAAGCATACTGGTTGAGGGATTTATACTCATACCTGCCAGAAACTGCATTTTTTGCTGTATCAAGTTTGCTGCAAATACTTGGGGTTTAAGCACTTCATCAAAATCCCTAGCTTCAGGTTTCAGGCGGGACAATATATCTCATGCTTTGCGTTATCTGGAATAATTCCTACTGACTATCGTACGAGTTGATTGTAGAATAGCGAAAATCTTAACAAATAAAAACCGGACTGGAGTTACCCTGCATGACTGAAACCGATAAAAACACCCCTCATTCATCCACAGAAGCCATCTCGGCAATCGCTGAAGAGTTACAGAAAGAAAGCTCTAGTACGCAAGTTGAGCGTTTTGTGCAAAGCTTTGAACGCAGTGCGCGCCGCTGGGAAATTGTCGTTTATCCGGCTTTATTTGCCTTCGTAGTGCTGGCGGGTTATGGTTTTTTCCTGATTTATAGCTTGACTAACAGCGTCGCCTCGATTGCCCGCAGCATGGACCCTAACATGGGCGAAAACATGGCAGTTATGGCAGTCAATATTAGCGAATTATCCAAAGAAGTCAAAGACATGTCAGTTAAGATGGGGGTGATTACTGAGAAAATGGAGACTATTCCCACTATGCCCGTGTATATGAAACAAATGGATGGTTCCATTTCAGAAATTAATCACTCCATTACCAACATGAACATGTCGATTCAGAGTATCGCCTTGACCACTGAACACATGCGCCAAAGCATGGCGACTATGAATCAAAGCGTGTCGCGTCCCATGTCATTTTTCAATACGTTTGCGCCCTGGTAAATCCAGCGATTCGGTTGTAACCGTCCACGCCCCCACGCAAAACCTGACAAGTCTTGAAGACCTGTCAGGTTTTTACTGGGACAGAGCAAAGCCACTCAACAATGAGAAAAAACGATACGCAAACGCAACGGTTGTCGGATAGAATGGCTTGGCTCAAGCATTGATGTTGCGGTGCAGTATTCGATTCAAAACCGTTATAATCAGTCGTGCCGTGCCAACCGGCGTTGCTTGACACATTATCAACCTCAAAAACCATCAACTCAGGATAAATCATTATGAACCTTGATCGTGTTACCCCAGGTGAAGATGTCCCTAATCATGTAAATGTCATTATCGAAATCCCCGCCCACAGCGATCCCGTCAAATATGAAGTGGATCACGATACGGGTGCGATGTTTGTTGACCGCTTTATGAGTGCATCTATGCACTATCCTTGTAACTATGGCTATGTGCCTAACACACTGTCTGAAGACGGCGATCCGGTGGATGTGCTGGTACTGACACCGGTGCCGGTCATCAGCGGCTCGGTGATCAGATGTCGCCCCTTGTCGTTGCTGCGCATGACCGACGAATCAGGTCCTGATGCGAAAATTTTAGCCGTACCGGCAGATAAAGTGTGTACTGATTACCGTGAAGTGAAATCCATGGAGCAGTTATCCGAATACCTTATCCACCGCATCGCGCATTTCTTTGAACACTACAAGGACGTGGAGCGTAATAAGTGGGTAAAAGTGGATGGCTGGGAAGGCATTGAAGCCGCTTATGCAGAAATTAATACGGGCATCAAACGCTACGAAGCCTTGCCCGAAAAACCACATTTTTAGGCGGGCGGGTGTAGCGCAAAAATCTATCGCGGTTCAAGGCTTAAAACCTTGCTCCGCCAGTTTTGCGAAACAGCACCTACGTCATGCGTGCGGCTTGCATGACGCGCTTCATTTCTTGTACGGCGGCTTGTAGCCCGCTAAATACCGCTTGGGCAACAATCGCGTGACCAATGTTGAGTTCGCGCACTTGTGGCAGGGCGGCGATGGGGCGCACATTCTGGTAATTCAAACCATGTCCCGCATTCACTTGCAAACCCGCAACAGTAGCCAGTTCTGCGGCTTTGGCGATGCGCTGAAGTTCGCTATCGCGTGTGGTGCTATCGCTACAATCGGCATAATGACCGGTGTGAATTTCTATGACCGGTGCGGCGCATTCAAGAGCGGCTTCGATCTGTGCGGGATCGGCATCAATAAACAGCGATACGCGCACTTTGGCGGAGGCTAGTCGTGCGCAAGCGTCTTTGATTTTATCAAGTTGTCCGACCACATCTAAGCCGCCTTCGGTGGTGAGTTCTGCGCGGCGTTCTGGTACTAAGCAGCAGTCTTCGGGTTGCAGTTTTTCCGCAAAAGCAAGCATGTCGGGAGTCGCTGCCATTTCCAGATTGAGACGCGAGAGTTTGCGTTGCTGGACGATTTCTACATCATGTTCTTGAATATGGCGGCGATCTTCGCGTAGGTGCATGGTGATCGCGTCTGCACCGGCTTGTTCGGCAGCAAATGCAGCTTGCACGGGGTCGGGATAGCGGGTGCCGCGTGCTTGCCGTAGGGTGGCGATGTGGTCGATATTAACACCGAGTGCGATATAAGTGCTGTCTGCTAACATAATCTAATCCTGTCGTGCTAAAAAGTGTGCGAGGCCCCAGCACTCTCAACGATCATTGCAAGACCATCGCGCTGTAAGCGAGTTGTGGGGTGCTGTGGTTAACAATGACGGGGACTTTAACATAGCCACTGCGCTGCGTCAGGCTACCGCGTTGGGCTTTGACAGTTTGCCATTGCACCCGCTTGGGCAGTTGGCTACTCACCGGCATGGGTAAGACGCTGCTCATAAAATCAGCCCAGACTTTCATCGCGCCTTCACCACCGCTGAGTTGCATACCTTCGTTATCATCGCGCCCGACCCAAGCGACCGCAAGAATATCGTTTCCATAACCGGCAAACCAGCTATCACGGTAGTCATTGGTAGTGCCAGTTTTACCCACTAGGCGCAATTTTTGTGGCAACAATGCTTTCGCTGTATGCTTACCCGTGCCGCCACGCAGGGCTTGTTCAAGGGCGTAATTTAAGACAAATATCGGTGCCGAATCAAAGCGTTGCTCAACCGATAAAGCATAACGATTAAGCCGCTGACCATCATGCGTTAAAACATTGCGAATTGCCCGCAAAGGTACGCGAAAACCACCACTGGCAAGGGTTTGGTACATTTGCGTCACTTCTAAGGGAGTTAAGGAAATACCGCCTAATAGCATAGACGGATAGGCTTTGAAGTCACGCTCAACGCCCATGCGAATCAGTGTTTGGCGGACATTCTCCAAGCCTAACTCAAAGCCCAAATGCACGGTTGCCAAGTTGTAAGAATTGGCAAAGGCTTCAAATAGGGCGACTTTGCCATGTTCCTTGTTGGTGTAATTGCGCGGCTCCCAGACCTCGCCCGTTTGTTTGTTGACCCATTTGAAGGGCTGATCATCTAAGGACGATAACAAAGAATAGCTGCGGCTGTTTTCTAAGGCGGTTAAATACACCGCGGGTTTAACCAGCGATCCTATCGGACGCACGGCATCTATAGCGCGGTTAAAACCTTCATAGCGCGGATGTTTGTCGCCCACTAAAGCCAGCAGCTCGCCATTTTCTGCGCTGGTCACGACTAAAGAGCCATTGAGTTTGTTATGCAAGCTGCGATTTTCTTTTTCTAATTGCTTGATGCGCTGAATCACAGATTGTTCCGCTTGACGCTGAACAATGGGATCAATGGTAGTGAAAACTTGCAACCCTTCAGAGCGCAAATCTTTTTCCTGATAATCCTCCTGTAATTGACGACGTACTAAATCCAGAAAAGCCGGATAAAGGGATTTGCTTTGTGGCGGTTCAGCGGTGACATTCAGCGGCTCAACCTTAGCCTCTTCGTATTGCAGCGGCGAAATCAAGCCTTGCTCGTACATGACTTTAAGCACCAATGCGCGCCGCGCTATAGCGCGTTCCGGCGAGCGTCGCGGGTTATAGCGTGACGCACCACGCACTAAACCAACCAGCAAAGCAATGTCGGCTAACTGCAACTTTTCCACCGGGCGGTTAAAGTAAAACCAAGATGCCATGCCCACGCCATGAATCGCGTGTTCACCGTGCTGCCCCAAATAAACCTCGTTTAAGTAAGCTTGCAAAATGTCATTTTTGTCATAATGCCATTCCAGCAGCAACGCCATTAATGCTTCATTGATTTTACGTTTTAAGGTGCGCTCCGGACTCAAATAATGATTTTTAACCAACTGCTGGGTCAGCGTACTGCCACCCTGCACCCAAGCTCCCGCTTTCACATTTGCCAGCATTGCCCGCGTTAAAGCGCGTAAACTAATGCCATTGTGGGCATAAAAATTCCGATCTTCCATTGCCATTAAGGCTTGGAGCAAAAGCTCCGGAACTTCTTGCAGGTTGACCAGCGTGCGATCTTCTTTGTGGGTTGGATAAATTTTGCCAATCAAAGCCGGATCAAGGCGCAAAATAGCCAACTCGCTGCGTTGTTCTAAATCAGCGATAGATTGAATTTTATTGCCTTGAAAACGGATGCGCAGTTTACGAGCTGGCTCAGGCGTATCCCAAAATTGAAAGGCGCGGCTGTAAATGTAAAGGTCTTGAGATTTTTGAAAATACTCACCGGATTCCTGAAGCTTAGAGGTTTTGTTATAGCCCGACGCATCCAATTCATTGATCAGATCGCTACGGCTAATTTCCATGTCTTGATAGAGTTCCAGAGGGCGCGCATAAACCCGTGCAGGCAACGCCCAGCGTCGCCCTTCAAATTGTTGACGCACATCAATATCAACGGAGATGGTGTAAGACATGGCGGGCAGCAGCAACAAAAACAGCAATAACCAGCGCATCCGAAATAAAAAAAAGCGCGGGCGAGCTTGAGGTTTGGAAGGGGACTTGCGCAGTTGACTACGACGTTTATAGTTTCTACCGCTGTTCATAGCATTTAACCATATTATCAGTTAGTTACAGAATTAATCTAAGCATGAGCTTAAAAAGCAGGGGTTTATGCTTTGATAATACACAAAACTTGCCATAAAACATATAGCTGTTGGCTAATATTTTCAGGGTGATAGCTGATAGGTGATAGGTGTTCACTCTCGTTCTCAGGCTCTGCGTCACTGTCGTTAAGTTAAGATTGGGATCGCTAATCTCCTGATGAGCGAAGCGGCTGAAAGCCGCTTGTGCTGGTCTGAAGACCAGCACTGGGGTGGTGAAAATTATTTCGATTTTAGAGGTTTTTGGCAACTTGGTTCCGATGTCAGCCTCAACGGGGCGTTACATACCAGCTTAAGGCGCGAAGCTCTGCGATAGCTGTTGTTCTGAGAACCCCGAAAAGCCTTTTTCACTGACAATAAAATCAATCACTGATGCGAATACGTTCCAGCTATAGTGCTTCAGATCAATAATTTCCAAACACCTGACAGCTCTTCAAGAGCTGTCAGGTTTACTTCAGGCATTTAATTATCTGAAAATCTATAGCACCTATCACCCTATCACCCTGCGTTAATATTTTTCGGACTGATGAAAGTCTTTAAATCTGTTGGCTTAATTGCCTTGTCAAGCCCTTATGTCGTTTTTTTCATCAAAAAAATATCTTTCAAAACAATAATATAAAAAGTTTTTTTGAAATCTTGCGCATTTGTGTATGAGAAATCCTGTGGGTATCATGGCAGCCCCGATCCACTTCTCAAGCCGTCTCTTCCCTGACATTCTCGTTCCCACGCTCCCGCGTGGGAACCAGAAATAGACGGCTTTAGCTGCTTGAGAAGCCCCCGTTTATTGCGTATTTTCCCACAGTTGGAGAGACCCGAATGAAACCAGAATTACTTGCTACCCCAGATGCGCATCTGACCACAGACATCGATCCCGCCTTAGATGCGACGCGCTATCAACACTACAAGGTCATTAAACGCAATGGCAAGCTCACGCCCTTTGATCCGCAGCGCATTGTCCGCGCTATGACCAAAGCGTTCATGGCTATCGAAGGCAAGAAAAGCGATGCTATACCTGAGCGCATTCATAAAACCGTTAATCAGTTGACCCACGCGGTGATTACTGCCCTGTCGCGGCGTTTGGAATTTAACGGCACAGTGCATATTGAAGACATCCAAGATCAGGTCGAATTGGAGTTGATGCGTGCCGGCGAACACAAGGTGGCACGGGATTATGTGCTGTACCGCGAACAACATGCCCAGCAACGCGCTCATCGTCCGACGCGCACCTCCGCCTTAAACGTCAGCGACGCTCACGGCAGCTTACATCCATTAGACGAGACGCGCTTGTTTGAGCTGGTCGCCGAAGCCTGTGCGGAGTTAGATAATGTGAGTGCCGAACTGGTGGTGGCGGAAAGCTTGAAAAATCTTTATGACGGCATTCCTGCCGTTGAGGTCAACCGCGTGTTGGTGATGACAGCGCGCATGTTGATTGAGAAAGAACCAGATTACACGTTCGTGGCGGCGCGTTTGCTGCTTGATACGCTGCGCTCGCAAGCCCTTGAATGGGTGGGTGAAGGACTGATGCCCACCGTGGTTAGCGCAAAACAAATGAGCGCGCTTTATACTGAATATTTCCCGCGTTATCTGAAAGCGGGGATTGCCTACGAACTGCTCAGTCCCGCCTTGGCTGAGTTTGACCTGGCGCGTTTAACGCCAGCGCTTAAACCTGAACGCGATTGCACATTTACCTATTTGGGCTTCCAAACGCTGTATGACCGTTATTTTTTACATTGGGATGAGGTGCGTTTTGAGTTGCCGCAGGCGTTTTTTATGCGTGTGGCGATGGGATTGGCACTTAACGAAATTGACCGCGAAGCCCGTGCTATCGAGTTTTACGAGTTGCTGTCGAATTTTGACTTCATGTCTAGCACGCCGACGCTGTTTAATTCCGGCACCTGCCGTTCTCAGTTGTCTAGCTGCTATCTCAGCACCGTTCCTGATGACTTGCACGGTATTTATGGTGCGATCCATGATAATGCCATGTTGCAGAAGTTTGCGGGTGGTTTGGGTAATGATTGGACTCGGGTGCGCGCCATGGGTGCGCGTATCAAAGGCACGAATGGCAAATCGCAAGGGGTAGTGCCGTTTTTGAAAGTGGCGAATGATACGCTGGTGGCGGTCAATCAATGTTTCGCGCCAGATACCCAAGTTTTTACTGCGCAAGGTGTCAAAGCGATTAAAGATATTCAAGTCGGTGATTTGGTGTTAGGCAAGCGCGGTGAATACCGCACAGTGAAACAAAAATTAGCATACAACCAATTTGACGACATGCTAGAACTCAATATTAAACACGCCATAGAAACCATCAAAGTCACCAGTGGTCATCCTTTCTGGGCAATCAAAGGCTTGCCTTTAGAACAAAGTATTGAACGTAGCATGGATTGGCTGGAAAAAGGCAAAGTCAAAGCGGATTGGATTGATGCGGGCAAACTCGAAAAAGGCGATTATGTGGCGCAAGTGATCCCGCAAGAAGTCGTGCCTGTTGCTGGCTTTATCGAAGATGATGCGCGTTTATATGGCATTATGCTGGGCGACGGTCATTGTTCTAAGCAAGAAAAACAGTGGGGAATGAAATACGAATGGGGCGTGTCTGGTAATCCAAATACTGATACGCATTTGTCTTTTGTGCGTAACTATTTAGAACAACGCGGCATTCATTATTGGACTGAAGAACGCGAGAACTATTTGCAACTGCGCTGGGCAAACTCGCAAGCCTTATTACGCGATGCCACCACAGGACAATTTGTCGCGGGTGAAGCTAATTTACCCTTTACACATGAAGACTTATACAACGCGGACAAACAAAAACGCATTGCGCCGCGTTTCTCGCATTTGCCCAAAAATCAAACCTTAGCTTTATTACAAGGTTTAATTGAAACTGACGGCGGTATTAGTCGTGATAAAGAAGTTTACTTTACCAATACCTCAGTACACTTAATTGAAGGCGTGCGTTATCAATGCTTGCGTTTAGGTGTACCGGTGGCGGGGCAATACCGTGAACGCGACAATAGCCATACAAGCATTCGTGCGGATGGCACAGAAATTCAATTCAAGGACATCAGCAAATCCTATGATTTACGCATTCCCGCTATTGCCGAACTCGCAGAACGTGTGAATTGCCAGCCGTTGACTAAATACAACTGGATCAACTGGCAAGGTTGCGTGTTTACTCGCATCAAATCCACACAAAAAATCACCTCCATACCCTTTATTTATGATCTTAAAGTTGAAGGTGATCACAGCTACATGACCACCTCAGCCTTGGTGCATAACGGCGGACGGCGGCGCGGCTCCGGCTGTGCCTATTTAGAAACTTGGCACTTAGACATTGAAGAATTTTTAGAGCTGCGCAAAAACACCGGCGATGAGCGTCGCCGCACCCATGACTTAAACACCGCCTCATGGATTCCTGATCTTTTCATGCGGCGCGTTAGCGAACAAGCTGAATGGACTTTGTTTTCGCCCGATGAAGTCTCGGATTTGCACGACCTCTATGGTTCTGCCTTTGAAATGCGTTATTTGCACTACGAAGAACAAGCCGCGACCGGTAAGCTGCGACAATTTAAGAAAATCTCTGCACTACAGTTGTGGCGCAAAATGCTCACCATGCTGTTTGAGACGGGGCATCCTTGGCTCACTTTCAAGGACCCGTGCAACATTCGCTCGCCGCAGCAACATGTTGGGGTGGTGCATTCGAGTAACCTTTGTTGTATTGCGGCTGATCAGCGTGTTGTGACTGCTCGCGGAATGTTGACCATTGGCGAACTCTACCAATTAGGCGGTGAAAACAAAGTTATCGGTTTAGACGGCGTTTATAATGCTTCAGAAATGTTATTGCCACGTCCTAATGCGCCGATGGTCGAACTCAATACCAAAGAAGGCTATACCCATAAAGTCACCCCTGATCATAAAGTTTGGGTGAAAGATAAAGGCTGGGTAGAAGTACAAGACTTAAAAGAAAATGACCTTCTATTAATTCAACAATTAGAAGGGCTTTGGGGTAAAGAACATAACCCTAAACTCAGTTATGTTATGGGCTTAATAGCAGGTGATGGCACGTTTGGAAAATCAAATGTATTTATTGATATTTGGGAACAAGATTATCAGTACATAGAGGAAGTTGAACTTAAAGTTCACACCTTATTAGAGGGTAATACAGCACTCAATACGACTTCAACAAATCAACCCGTTTTCCGATATTCTCAACAAAATAAACACGCTCGTTTAGCATCAGCACCATTACGTCGTTTATTAGCTGATCATGGTTTCACACCAGAAACCAAAACCACTATTCCTCAACTGGTTTGGGCTGGCAATAAAGAAACCGTAGGCGCGTATTTACGTGGTTTGTATCAAGCTGATGGACACATTCAAGCCAGCAAAGAAGTCACCACTTTAGTCTTAGCTTCTAAAGACCTAAAATTCATCCAAGACTTGCAAATTTTATGGGCAAACTTTGGTGTGAAAAGTTCTATTAACCAAATGCGTCAACATCAATGGCATGATATGCCTGATGGCAAAGGCGGCTATAAAAAATACTGGAGCAAGCCGTTATATCGCCTATTGATTACCTCAATACAAGGCTGTCGTATTGCTGAAAGCATTCTGCATTTAAGCGAACAAAAAGACTCAGAAGCGGCAGAACACTTTGCAGAAAATATTCAAAAAACAGGTTATGCGCAAAAAATGTATGCACATTTTACGGGCTTGACGACGCTGCCAAATGAAGATGCCTATTGTCTCATGGTTGATTCAGATACTCATGCTTGGACAGTCAATGGCATGGTGACTAAAAACACTGAGATCACCCTGAACACCTCAGACGAAGAAATCGCCGTTTGTAACCTCGCCAGTATTAATCTAGCGAATCACACCAACGCGGATGGTTTAGACACGCAAAAATTAGCGCGCACGGTGAAAACCGCAATGCGGATGCTCGATAACGTCATTGACATCAACTATTACGCTGTGCCGCAGGCGCGGCGTTCTAATTTGCGTCACCGTCCGGTGGGTTTAGGTATCATGGGCTTCCAAGACGCGCTGTATATTCAACGCATCCCTTGCGCCTCCGAAGCTGCTGTCGCCTTCGCCGATCAAGCGATGGAAATCATCAGCTATCAAGCCATCCAAGCTTCCGCAGATTTAGCTGAAGAACGTGGCAAATATCCCACTTTTGACGGCTCGCTGTGGAGTCAAGGTATCCTGCCGATTGACAGCTTGCAGCAACTCAAAGCCGTGCGTGGCGACTATTTCGACTTAAACACGCAACAGTGTTTAGACTGGAACAGCCTACGCCAGCGCGTGCAGGAAGTGGGAATGCGCAACTCCAACTGCATGGCAATCGCCCCCACGGCGACTATTTCAAATATCTGCGGCGTGACCCAATCGATTGAGCCGACGTACCAAAATCTGTTCGTCAAATCCAATCTATCGGGCGAGTTTACCGTGATTAACCCGTATTTGGTGCGAGACCTCAAGGCGCTTGGCTTATGGGACGAAACGATGGTGAATGACCTCAAATACTTTGACGGCAGCGTACAAGGCATAGAGCGCGTCCCGTCCGAACTCAAAGCCTTGTACGCCACCGCTTTTGAAATCGATCCGCAATGGTTGGTTGAATCCGCTGCTCGCCGGCAAAAATGGATTGACCAGTCGCAATCCTTAAATCTCTACATGCGAGACCCTTCTGGCACGCGCCTTGACGAGCTTTACCGGCTGGCGTGGATACGTGGCTTGAAGACTACTTACTATTTACGCAGCTTGAGTGCGACTTCAGTAGAGAAAAACACTGTGCAGAAAAGTGATGTGGTAAGTTTGGATGCGGCGGAATTGCCTAATGCTTGCTTGATCGATGATCCTGAATGTGAGGCTTGTCAATAAGGCAACTCGCATTCAATAAACCCCGCGCCCAGTAGGGTGCGCGACATCTTTTCGTCGCGCACGCGGGACGATGGCACGCTGCCGAGCATTCGCGTTCGCGCCACAAAAAGACGCGGCGCAAACCCTACTGAAACGGTCGAGCCGAGCCAAGCCCAGTAGGGTGCGCGACATCTTTTCGTCGCGCACGCGGGCAATGCCGACCTGTCCGCGTTCGCGCCACAAAAAGACGTGGCGCAAACCCTACTGAAAATGCAGTATATCATCACAAGCGAATGGTCAGCCCATCGCTTAAGGCATTATGGTACGCCCGCCAGGCGGGGACAATGCCGAGCAATAAAGCAGCAACGGCGATGCCGCCGAGGACACCGAGATCATATCCCGACAAGCCGCTGAACGTCAGCCATAGCCCCAGATGACTGGCGATCAAGGGCATTGCTGCGGTTAATAGCGCATACAAAAACAACACCCCCAAGACGCAACCGAGCAGTGCCAGCAAGAGAGCTTCTAATTGTAACAAACCAAAAATATGCCAAGGACTCGCGCCGACCGAGCGCAAAATCGCCATTTCACGGCGACGCTCATTGAGGCTAGTGAGAATCACCGTCAACATCCCCAGCAAACCCACCAGCACCACAAAGCCAGAAATGATCCGCAAAGCGAGATCAGCGATGCCGACCAATTGCCACAGTTGCTGCAATGCCACGCCCGGCAAAATAGCCAGCAAGGGTTCACGGCGGTAATTATTGACTTCCCGCTGCACGGCGAAAATGCCGAGCTTAGACTTCAGCCCGAGTAAAAAAGCCGTAATATTTTTCGGGGTTAAATCCATATCGCGCACCTGTGTTGCCGCAATGCTTTCGCCGGAGCGCGGCGGTGCGCCATCGCGCCAATCCAGATGAATTGCCTCAATCCCCTGCAAACTGACATGCAGGGTGCGGTCAACGGGCGTACCGGTACGCTGCAAAATACCGACTACTTTGAAGGGTTTATCATCATGCTGAAAGGCTTTCACCGCACTGCTGCCGTGCATGATGACAACTTTTTGTCCGAGTTGATAGCCGAGTTTTGTCGCCACATCCGCGCCTAACACGAGATCAAATAAATCGTCAAAGGGCTGACCTTGCGCCAGTTGCAAGCTTTGTTCGCGCCCATAGCGAAAATGCTTAAAATAATCCCGCGTTGTTCCCATCACGCGATAGCCACGATGCGAATCGCCCAGCGAAATGGGAATGCTCCAAGCCACTTCTTTGTGCTGCGCAATGGCTTGATAACTCGCCCAGCCGATATTATTGGTGGCATCGCCCAAACGAAACACCGAGTACAGCAGCAGTTGCACCTGTCCGCTACGTGCGCCAACGATTAAATCCGTGCCAGACACGGTACTCGCAAAGCTGGAACGCGCCGCCTGACTGATGCGCTCCACGCCGAGCAGCAGCGTCACGCTACAGGCGATGGAAAGAATCGTCAGCAGCGCGCTCAGGCGGCGATTGAACAAGCTTTTCCAAGCGAGGTGAAACAAGACTGAAAGTGATTGTATTGGCATGATTTTGATGTTTCTCCGCCAAAGCGGAGAAATTTTTAGGCTACGCCGGCTGGATACGCTCTGTTATACTTCTGACGTTAAAGTTTTCGGTTTTTAGAGTTTGAGTTTTAACGGTCTT
>CAZOSP010000096.1:0-13379 GCA_964582525.1 uncultured Thiomargarita sp.
CATGGTGTATACTTTGCCAGAAGTGCGGGATGTTATGCAAGCTTTTGTGGGGGGTTGAACGGTTACCCCTGTGTTAGTGTGTGTAGTTCGCAAAGCATATCTTAATTCATTGTGAATTAGAATATCTTTTTGGAATAGAGCCAAAGCCTATCAGATGTATCATAAACCTGACAAGTTTTTAAAACCTGTCAGGTTTTAGCCACAATTATGCTTTATAATTGGTGTGTTTCCGCTATATCTTTCTGGCACGGCAGCCCTTGTTTGTTAACTGGGGTATGAAGGATGCCATCAAAGCTCTTAATTTTTCATCCGTCATCTGCTTACTCCTTACTCTCCGGCTCACACCCTTTAAGGTGCGTCATGTCACACATTGCCGCGGTGGCGCGACACCAACCAGCAACAGTGTTGCAAAACAAAATATTCCCAGCAATTCCCGTCCGCGCTAAAACCCTGTTAAAATAACCCGCCAATGATACCCTAAAGCGAAGCACTCAGGCAGTCGGGGGCGGAAAATAGCCCAATATCGCGTCACTTAAACATGCAATATATGCTCATACCTGCCAGAAACTGCATTTTTTGCTTTATCCCGTTTTTTGCATAAACTCGGTTTTAAGTCCTTAATCACTATCCCTGAGAGCAGTTTCAAGCAGAGCGCGGCATGGGTATTTTTTCCTAAAAAGTCCGCAACAGCTTGGGCTGGCAATTGTTGTTGCTAGTGATGGAGATAAAGCACAGTCTAGCATCAAATACTATTTTAAAAAAATATGCGGTTTTTAGTCTAAATACGATTAAACGTCTTAAAAATACAATTTATTCCAAAACCTGAGAGGAAACAATCTCATGTCCGCGGTCATCAAGCTTGATGCGCAAACCTATTTAGCCAAGTAGGGTGTGCGCCATCTTTTCGGCGCACACGCGAGCAATGCAGTCGTAATCGCTGCACAAAAAAACCGCAGCCAAGTAGGGTGTGCGCCATCTTTTCGGCGCACACGCGGGCAATGCTGACTTTATCCGCGTTCGCGCCGCATTCCCAAGTGGCACTTGGGAACGAGGACGCGGCGCAAACCCTAGAAAGCAAAGGAACAAAGGTTGCGGATGTGGACAGGCGTTCCCACTCGCATCGTCACTCATTGATAAAGCAACTTGTATTTTTGCAACTTAAGCCATTAAGCCATGGACAATAGAAACACGATGGCAGAAGTACGGAGTTAAATATGTCAACTATATTAGTTTTGCAGGGTCCTAATTTAAGTCTGCTCGGTGTGCGTGAACCTACTCATTATGGTCAGCAAACCTTAGATGATATTCATCAACACTTAAAACAATTAGCACAACAAGCAGGACATAGATTAGAGAGTTTTCAAAGCAACGCAGAATACGCTTTAATTGAACGTATTCATGCGGCATACCAACAGGTTGATTTTATTTTAATCAACCCGGCAGCTTTTACACATACTAGCGTGGCACTGCGCGACGCGCTGCTAGGCGTGAGCATTCCTTTTATTGAGGTGCATTTATCCAACGTCTATGCGCGTGAGCCATTTCGCCATCATTCATATTTTTCTGATGTCGCCGTTGGTGTCATCACTGGTCTGGGCGCGCAGGGTTATGAATTTGCCTTGAAAGCCGCCCTTTCACACTTAGCAAACCGGACATAGATATAAATGGATATTCGTAAAATTAAAAAACTCATTGATTTAGTTGAAGATTCTGATATTGCCGAAATTGAAATTCACGAAGGCGAAGAATCAGTGCGCATCAGCCGCTACAGTCAACAAATGCCTCTGGTAGCCGCGCCTATCGCCAGCCCCGCGCCTATCGCCGAAACGCCAATGTCAGCCTCAACAAGTCCCACCGTCGTGGACAATCCCAATGCGGTAAAATCCCCGATGGTCGGCACATTTTACCGCTCTCCTTCTCCCACCAGCTCGCCTTTTGTTGATGAAGGGCAGCAGGTGAAAGAAGGTGACACCTTGTGCATTATTGAAGCAATGAAAATCCTTAATCAAATTACTTCAGATCGCAGCGGCAAGATTAGCAAAATCTTGGTCGAAAATGGCTCTCCGGTTGAATTCGATCAACCTTTATTTATTATCGAATAAACCACGCTTTAAGTTGATGATTTAGCCAAGCCTGTTGCATTGGCACAAGACCGAAAACAGATACCATTATGCTAACGAAAGTTGTGATTGCTAATCGGGGCGAAATAGCCCTGCGTATATTACGCGCCTGCCGCGAACTCGGAATTCGCACTGTCGCCATCCACTCCACCGCTGACCGTGACCTCAAACATGTGCGTCTCGCCGATGAATCGGTGTGCATCGGACCGCCCGCCTCAATCCATAGCTACCTCAACATTCCCGCGGTCATCAGTGCCGCCGAAGTCACCGATGCGGTTGCCATTCACCCCGGCTATGGCTTTTTATCAGAAAATGCCGATTTTGCCGAACAAGTGGAAAAAAGCGGCTTTACCTTCATCGGTCCGCGCCCGGAAACCATCCGTCTAATGGGCGACAAAGTGTCGGCGATTAAAACCATGAAACAAGCGGGCGTGCCTTGCGTCCCCGGCTCCGATGGTTCACTCGGCGACGACATGGAAGAAAATGCCCGTTTAGCCAAAATTATCGGCTATCCGGTGATTATCAAAGCGGCGGGCGGCGGTGGCGGACGTGGAATGCGCGTAGTACATAGTGAAGCCGCACTTGCCAGTGCCATTTCTTTGACCAAAACCGAAGCCGGCAGTGCCTTTGGCAACGACACGGTTTATATGGAAAAATACCTAGAGAATCCGCGACATATCGAAATTCAAGTGCTGGCGGACACACACGGCAATGCGATTTATCTAGGTGAGCGCGACTGCTCCATGCAGCGTCGCCACCAAAAAGTCATTGAAGAAGCCCCTGCTCCCGGCATCACCGAAGAGATTCGCTCTTTCATCGGCGAGCGTTGCGCCAAAGCCTGCCAAGAAATCGGCTATCGCGGCGCCGGAACCTTTGAATTTTTATACGAAGATGGCGAATTTTATTTCATTGAAATGAATACTCGTTTACAGGTTGAGCATCCGGTGACGGAACTCATCACCGGCGTAGATATTGTCCGTGAGCAAATTCTGATTGCCGATGGAGAGCCTTTATCTGTTACACAAAATGACATTAAAATTCAAGGACATGCGATGGAATGTCGGATTAATGCCGAAGACCCCAACACCTTCATGCCCTCGCCCGGCACCATCACCCGTTACCACGCCCCCGGCGGACCCGGCGTGCGGGTTGACACGCATATTTACGCGGGCTACAAAGTACCGCCCTATTATGATTCCATGATTGGCAAGTTGATTACCTATAGCAATAGCCGTGAATCAGCTATTCAACGCATGTGTATTGCATTAGATGAAATGGTGATTGATGGGATTAAAACTAACATTCCATTGCATCAACGCTTGCTTAAAGATTCAGAATTTCGTGCGGGCGGGACAAGTATTCATTATTTGGAGAAGAAATTGGCGATGTAAGCGGGTTTCTATTGATTTTTACGTGCGGGAAGTGAGTGCTTACGCATAACCCTCTATTAAATTGATGAACTATGAATGCACCTAATGTTATAACTTTGCTGCGGATTCTTCTCATTCCTATTTTTGTCATAGTGTTTTATTTGCCGACTGATTGGTCGCATATTGCAGCTATGTGGTTGTATATGCTGGCTTCTATGACTGATTGGCTGGATGGTTATCTGGCACGCAAATACCATTTAACCACCGGATTTGGCGCGTTTCTCGATCCTGTGGCGGATAAATTGCTGGTCACGGTGGCTTTGGTGTTGCTGGTTGAGTCTTATCCGACACTGTGGATGACCCTGCCCGCTGCGGTGATTATCGGGCGAGAAATTGTTATTTCTGCTTTGCGCGAATGGATGGCAAGCGAGGGCAAGCGAGAGGTTGTCGCTGTGGGTTCTATCGGTAAATTAAAAACCACTGCACAGATGATTGCCCTGTTGTTTTTAATTTATAAAGAACCGCTATGGGGTTTACCGGTCACAGAGATTGGTTTCATTTTATTGTATTTAGCAACATGGCTCACCCTCTGGTCAATGATTGTTTATTTGCGTGCAGCCTTACCTATTTTATTAAAGGATTCTTAATTAATGAAAGTATTAGTCACCGGTGGCGCGGGTTATATCGGTAGCCACACCAGTCTCCTGTTATTAGAAGCCGGACACCAAGTCATTGTCATTGATAATTTGTGCAATAGCAGCGTGATCGCGTTGCAGCGCGTACAACAATTAACTGCTCAATCATTGCGTTTTCATAAAGTAGATTTGCGCGATAAAGCCGCTGTGTATCAAGTCTTTCAACAAGAACAACCCGATGCAGTGATTCACTTTGCGGGCTTAAAAGCGGTCGGCGAATCAGTCACTATGCCGCTGCACTATTACCATAACAATTTGACCGGAACGTTGGTTTTATGTGAAGCAATGGCTGCTCATGCGGTTAAGCGACTGGTGTTTAGCTCTTCTGCAACGGTCTATGGTGATCCGCAGAGCGTACCCATTAGCGAAGATTTTCCGCTCTCAGCGACCAATCCTTACGGACAAACCAAGTTAATGATCGAAACCATCTTACGAGATGTTTATCGCGCAGACGATGGCTGGGACATCGCCCTGCTGCGTTATTTTAATCCGGTGGGCGCGCATGACAGCGGACACATCGGCGAATCCCCCAAAGGAATGCCCAATAACCTGATGCCCTTTATCAGCCAAGTCGCGGTTGGAAAACGCCCGCAACTCTCTGTATTTGGAAATGATTATCCCACTCCAGACGGCACGGGTGTACGTGATTATATTCATGTCATGGACTTAGCAAGCGGACACCTAAAAGCCCTAGATAAATTACAAAGTGCGCCCGGCTTAGTGGTTTACAATCTAGGCACCGGGCAGGGCTACAGCGTCCTAGACATGATTAAAGGCTTTGAGCAGGCATCCGGCAAAACCGTACCTTATGAGATTGTTGAGCGTCGCCCCGGCGACATTGCCACCTGCTATGCCGACCCGCGCAAAGCACAAGCCGAACTTGGCTGGCGGGCAGAACGCGGCTTACCAGCCATGTGTGAAGATACCTGGCGTTGGCAACGGCAAAATCCGCATGGATTTGACTAACTGATGTAACTCATGTTACGCAGATAAAATTTTCAAGCAGTTTAAATCAATAACTTACAAAATGCGCAAGGTCAGTTTTTAAATCTTTACCTGCCAAACTACCGACCTAGCGTGCCTTAAAAACGCAAGCAACGCTAGAGACAGTATTATACTCATACCTGCCATTATGTTTAATGAACACCGTCAACTATGTTTCAACGTCCCGCCCCACTCAAACCCATTCAAGAAGAAGAAAATCCCTATCTTTTATCCTTTTCTGATATTCTTGCAGGGCTGTTAGCCATCTTTATTCTTGCTTTAGTGGCTTTAATGATTCGCCTAGATGAACAAACCGCAAAAGCCCAAGAAACCCGCCAAGAAGTTGAACAAGCATTGCAAGAACTGGCGCGGGTGGATGAATTGCGCCGCGAATTATTAGAAGAACTTAAACAAAAATTATCCGCTTATGATGTACAAGTAGAAATCACCGATAATCATTCGGTATTAAGCATTCCTGAAACACAATTACATTTTGCTTCCGGGCGTTATCGCATCCCGGAGAACAAAACCCAAACCCTAGAAGTCATTGGTGAAGTCTTATTAAATGCTCTACAACGCGCCAAGCGACTAGAATTTATTGAAACCATTTTCATTGAAGGGCATACAGATAGCCAACCTTTGAAACGCTCACCCATGGGTAACTGGGGCTTATCGGCGTATCGCGCCATTGCCGTGTGGCAATATTGGACACAATCACCCGGCAAGCAAAGCGCGTTTTTATCCATGAAAAACCGTCACGGCAAGCCGCTGTTTTCAGTCAGCGGCTATGCCGATACACGGCGTTTGATCATGCCCGACATTACCCCCGAAGCGCAGCAGAAAAACCGCCGTATCGACTTGCGCTTTACCATGCGCACCCCGCTCACCGGGGACTTGATGGATTTATTAACGCATTTCAAGCAAGCAGGCATTGAATAACTGATGTTATGCACCTGTTTTTACATAGACTTAGGGAGTCATCCGTGGTTAATGACAGTCAACACAGCAAACAACACTTAATTCAACCGATGCGAGATTTTTATCGTACCGAGCGCGTACAGGCGCATGTACAAAAACGTCAGCCGGACATGGATATTGCCTATTTTAAGCGCGTGTTTTTAGATAAATTGGCACACAATCAAGTGCGTTTGCCGCAGCAAGCCACCGACAATGATCGCTACATGGCGTTGTCTTACACCATCCGCGACCGCCTGATTAACCGCTGGTTGCAGTCCTTAGAAACCTATCAGGCAACAGATGCGCGCATGGTGTGCTACTTTTCCGCCGAATTTTTGATTGGGCGACAACTGGGGCAAAATCTACTGCATTCCGGCTGTTGGGAAACGGTGCAAAATGGCTTGCAGGAACTCGGACTGGATTTGTATGAAATTCTTGGGTGGGAAAATGATCCGGGCTTAGGCAATGGCGGCTTAGGGCGTTTAGCCGCCTGCTATCTGGATTCGCTGGCAACGCGGGATATTCCCTCCATCGGCTACGGTATTCGTTATGAATTTGGCATTTTTGAGCAACTGATTAACAACGGTTGGCAACTAGAACGTCCCGATTATTGGTTGCAACTCGGCAATCCCTGGGAAATCCCGCGTCCCGATTATCGCGTTGAAGTCAAACTCGGCGGACGCACAGAATTTTATATTGATGAACAAGGCTGGCAGCGGGTGCGCTGGCTGGCGGATCGCAGCGTACTTGGCACGCCTTACGACACCCTCATTCCCGGCTATGACACCAATACCGTCGGCACTTTGCGCCTGTGGATGGCAAAAGCCAGCCGCGCCTTTAATTTCCAACTGTTTAACGATGGCGATTACACCCGCGCCGTAGCTGATAAAACCTATTCAGAAAACATCACTAAAGTCCTGTATCCCAACGATAAAACCCCGCAAGGACAGGAATTACGCCTGACTCAACAATATTTTTTCGTGTCTTGCTCGCTGCAAGACATGATTCGCATCCATTTGCATAAAAACGGCGATTTGTCTCAATTCCACAAAAAAATGACCGTGCAGCTTAACGACACCCACCCCGCCATCGGCGTAGCAGAACTCATGCGTTTGTTAATGGATGAGCATTTTATGACTTGGGAAAAAGCTTGGCACATCACCACCCACACTTTCGCCTATACCAATCACACACTGTTACCTGAAGCCTTAGAGCGTTGGCCCGTGCGCTTGTTTTTACACCTGCTGCCGCGCCATTTGGAAATTATTTATGAAATCAATCGACGTTTTCTGCATCAAGTGCAGCAACAATATCCAGACAATCCAAGCCTGTTAGGACGCTTATCATTAATTGAAGAGTGGCCTGAAAAACAAGTGCGGATGGCACATTTAGCCTGCGTTGGCAGCTATGCCGTGAACGGCGTGGCAGCGATTCACACCGAATTGCTCAAAAATGATTTGCTGAGTGATTTTTATCAGCTATCGCCACACAAATTTACCAATAAAACCAACGGCGTTACGCCGCGCCGCTGGTTATTATTAAGCAATCCCAAGCTATCAAACCTGATCACCGACACCATCGGTCACGCCTGGGTCACGGATTTAGCTCAACTGCGCCAATTAGAACAATATGCAGATAACGCGGCATTTCGCGCCCAGTGGCAACGTATTAAACAAGAAAACAAACAAGATTTAAGCGAGTGCATTTTGCGCAGTCACGGTGTCGAAGTTAATCCTCAAGCCTTGTTTGATGTGCAAGTTAAACGTCTGCACGAATACAAACGCCAATTGCTTAAAGTGCTGCACATTATCGCGCTCTATCATCAACTGAAGCATCATCCTGATACGCCCATGCAAGCGCAAACTTTTTTATTTGGCGCGAAAGCCGCACCCGGCTACCCTATCGCAAAATTGATTATTAAACTGATCAATTCAGTCGCCGATGTGCTCAACAACGACCCTCAAACCAA
This sequence comes from uncultured Thiomargarita sp., assembly GCA_964582525.1. Taxonomy (GTDB): domain Bacteria; phylum Pseudomonadota; class Gammaproteobacteria; order Beggiatoales; family Beggiatoaceae; genus BB31. The sequence continues at coordinate 8,096 of CAZOSP010000096.1, forward strand.
CAACACTTTGAATGTATTTTTCTTACCCAATTTCAATGTTTCAGCCGGTGAAAAAATCTACCCGGCTGCCGATTTATCCGAACAAATTTCTTTAGCCGGCAAAGAAGCCTCTGGCACCGGCAATATGAAATTTGCCTTGAACGGCGCATTAACCATTGGCACTTTAGATGGCGCGAATATAGAAATGCTGGAGCAAGTCGGCAAAGAAAATATGTTTATTTTTGGTTTATCTGTAGAAGAAGTCAAAGTGCTACAAACCACCGGCTATAATCCGCGTGATTATTACAACGCCAATCACACTTTGCGCGAAGTGATCAACTACATTGCTTCAGGTTTCTTTTCGCACGATGAACCCAATTTATTTCAACCGATTATTGACAGCTTACTGAATCAAGACGAATACTTGTTATTAGCAGATTTTCAATCTTACTTTGAATGTCATGCCGCCGTGCTGAAAGCCTATCAAGATCAAGAGTATTGGACGCGCACGTCCATTCTCAATACAGCCAGAATGGGTTATTTTTCTTCTGACCGCAGCATTGCCGAATATTGTCAAGATATTTGGCGGGTTGAATCGGTCGGCGTCAAATGCGACAGGGACATCACTCAAATATTTGATTGATATAGCCAGTAGGGTTTGCGCCAGGTCTTTTTGTGGCGCGAACGCGAATGCTCGGCAGTGTGCCATCATCCCGCGCTGTTTGATTGATATAGAAAAAGTACGGCACAGCCCGCAACGCGGGCATGATGACGGGAACTCGGAAAAAACCGCAAACGCCAACATCAGAAGTATAGTCATCTTTTAGCATCAGCATAAGGAAACATTGGTTGTGAATGATTGGCACCTACGTCGTGCAGCACACATTCTTCGGGCGGGTGGGGTCATCGCCTATCCCACCGAAGCGGTATTTGGGCTTGGCTGCGACCCTTACAACTCAGCCGCCATCGCGCATTTGCTGCACATCAAACAACGCGATTGGCGCAAAGGTTTAATACTGGTTGCGGCTGATTTTGTGCAACTTGAGCCGTTTCTGCTGCCCTTGCCCGTGGAGATCAAAAAGCGCGTTTTCGCCACTTGGCCGGGGGCGGTAACTTGGCTACTGCCGGTGCGCCCACAAGTATCGCCGCTGCTGCGCGGGACGCACAACAGCCTTGCCGTGCGGGTCAGCAGCCATCCCGTCGTAGCGGATTTATGCCGCGTGTGGGGTGCGCCGCTGGTCTCCACCAGTGCCAATCTCAGCCGCCAAAAACCCGCCATCACGCGCCTGCAAGTGCGGCGGCGTTTAGGGGCTTTAGTGGATGAGATTGTGCCGGGTGCTGTGGGGAAAAATCGCAAACCCAGCGAAATTCGGGATGCCTTGAGCAATCGCGTGTTGCGGGCGGGCTAGTGCGGTTCTTAACTCAAACAATCCACGCACGCGGCTTGAGCATTTCGTACAAACGTGCCTCATCGCTGTCGGCAGCGGGTGACCAATTATAACGCCATTTCACCAGCGGCGGCAGTGACATCAAAATCGACTCAGTGCGTCCCCCCGATTGCAAACCAAACAGCGTACCGCGATCATAAAGCAGATTAAATTCCACGTAACGCCCGCGCCGATACAGTTGAAAATCGCGCTCGCGCTCGCCGTAGGGGATGTTTTCGCGCTTCTTCACAATCGGCAAATAAGCCCGCAGATAATGGTCGCCAACGCTCTGCATAAAACCAAAACAGTGCGCAAACCCGCCGAGATTCAAATCATCAAAAAACAAACCACCAATGCCACGCGCTTCCTGCCGATGCTTGAGAAAAAAATAGTCATCACACCATTTTTTATAATGCGCGTAATAGTTCGCGCCAAAAGGATCGCAAGCATTTTTAGCGGTTTGATGCCAATGCAGCGCGTCTTCCGCAAAAGGATAATAAGGGGTTAAATCAAAGCCGCCGCCAAACCACCAAATCGGCACTTCATGGTCTTTTTCTGCCAGAAAAAAACGCACATTCATGTGTGAAGTCGGCACGTAAGGATTGCGCGGATGCACCACCAGCGACACGCCCATTGCCTGAAATGCTCGTCCTGCGAGTTCGGCGCGTTGCGCGGTCGCTGAAGCGGGCATTTGCGTACCCAATACTTCAGAAAAATTCACCCCTGCTTGCTCAAACACCGCGCCGTCAGTTAAAACATGCGAGCGTCCGCCACCGCCTTCGGTGCGCTGCCAGTGATCTTGGACAAATCGCGCCTGCCCATCAACGTGTTCAAGTTGTTGGCAAATGGTGGCTTGTAAATGCAGCAAATAATCACGCACGGCGTGGATATTGATGTCCATGACAACTCCATTGGTTTTTTTCTCGTGCGATTACTTCGTGCCGCACGGCTTAAAGGGCATTCTGCGCCTTATGACTAGCCTAGGATTTGCACCGCGTTTTGTTGCGCTGCGAAGCGGTAGCTGTTCACCTTCTCACGCCAAACCTGACAGGTCTTTGAGACCTGTCAGGTTTTTAGCGGGAGGGATGTCAATGCTTACACGAAGCGGCGTAACCCCGCGTAAGGCGGATACTCCTGCTTTGGTAGTTTCAATTTTTTTGTCGATAACCTTCTATAAACAAGGGCTTAAGCTTGTCTAAATGCTCGTCGAGATTAAAAGAAATCAAAGAGGAAATGGAGAACAGGGTGGAGAGTACATCAAGGCTGGAGTCGGCTTGGCTGGCAATGCGAATGCGCTGTAAGAAATCATAATTGACCGTTTGAATTTCTTGGAATTGTTTTTTTAAGCCGTGCAGTTCTAAGTCGGGTTGCCCGCCGTCTTGTTTGATATAAAATTGCACCAGCAAATAAGAAGAAGTGACGCGAAATAGAATTTCATCTAATGAAGCAAAGGGTAGATGATAATGGGCTAACCCGCGCAAAGATGATAATTTAGGACAAGCACTGGTTGCCATGACAAAACCCATTAAGGAACGCAGTCCGGTTTGTGCGTCACAATGCTTAAAATATTCACGCTCAGGTGTGATAACACGTACATCAGCTTCATTAAAAGAAAGAATCTCATTAAATGAGAGAATAATGTCTTGCGCATCGACAGCAACTGGACAATGGCTAAAATCTGTGGGTTTCAATGGGCAGTTGCTACATTGCTGAAATCCTAATTCAGTCCAGCCTGCCGCGTTGCTGGGCTGCAAGGTTTCTTGGTTGCGGTCAAACTTGACATTGTAATTCAATATCTTACCATCTTCCATAGTGAAGGTATATTCAATGAACATATCATTGTCCAACATCATGTTATCCCCTTAATCAAATAAATGTTCTATTTCTTTTAAGTGTCTTTCAAGTGATAAAGACAGCATGGAAGAAATGGTGAATAAAGTGGCTAATACATTCAAATTAGAATCTGCTTCACAACCGGCGCGGATGCGCTCTAGGAAATGGAAATTGAGAGTCTGCATAGCTTGGAAATGTTGTTTTAAGCCGTCTAATTCCATATCCGGTGCTTGTCCGGTTTTTTTGTATTGAAAATATTGGCGCAATAAATATGACGAAGTAATGCGAAACACAGCTTCATCCATAGAAGCAAAGGGCAGATGAAAATACGCCATGCCGCGCATAGTGGCTAACACCGGACAAGCACTGCTGGCCATGACAAAACCGATTAAAGCGCGTAAGCCGGTTTGTGCATCGGTGTGCTTAAAGTATTCACGCTCAGGCGAACAAACATGAATATCGGTGGCATTACAGGATAATACCTCATTAAACCCCATGACAATTTCTTGCGCATCAATAGCCGCAGGACAGTGTGAATATTCATCGGATTTCAGCGGGCAATTTGGACATTGGTGAAAACCGAGCTGCGTCCAAGCCGGATAATCTTCTTTATTCAGTTGTTTATCACGCGCACGCTCGAATTCTACGTGGTAATTCAAGATTTTCCCGTCATTCATCTTGAAGGTATATTCAATATACATGTCTGATGCCCTATGTTTGGCAAGTGTTAGGCTCTGTTTGAGGGTCTGCTTGTTGTCAAAATGCGCAAGACTTGTTCCCGCTATGGTAGCCAGTTATTTGGTCTAATGTAAACAGCAAAAAGCCCGCTATGCAGTTTCTCTACACAAAAAACCACGAGCCTAAAAAACTGTGCGGTTTAAGTGCGGGCACTAACACTTACGTTTCTGCGTCTGTGTTAAATTAAATAGGCGGGTAAGGCTTGAGGTATAATCCCCAAGCGTCGCATTTTCCATACGTGTTTCGCACACGCAAAAAATCAACAAAAATTCAGGAGACTTAATTTTGATCAGCATCCACGAACTCATGAGTACCGAGTTATATACCCTACATCCCCGCAATACTTTGCACGATGCCCATGCGTTAATGACGCAGCACAAAGTGCGGCATATTCCGCTCATTGATGATGATAACAAATTCGTCGGCTTGCTCAGTCAGCGCGATTTGTTAGCCATGTCGGTATCCAGTTTCGCCGACATCAGCAATGACGAGCGCGATGAATTAGAAACCGGCATCCCTTTGTCAGCGGTGGTGACACGCGAGGTTGTCACGGCGGAGGAAGAGACCAGTTTATTGGAAGCAGCGCGTTTTATGTTGAATACCAAGCACGGTTGCTTGCCCGTGATTGACTCTCAAGGGCGACTGAAGGGTATTTTAACCGAAGCCGATTTTGTCCGTTTAGCCATTCATTTGTTAGAAAAAATGGATGACTAGCGGCGTTGTACAAAGACTGCTCTAAAGCGCTTGAAAGGCTGTATTAGCCGCCCTCGTCTGCTTAGTTATACGCATACCTGCCAGAAACTGCATTTTTTGCTTTATCAATTTTCATCTAAATACTTGGATTTTAAGTACTTAAAAACATCCCGAACGTCAGATTTCAGGCGGGCGCAGTTATATTACACACCGCCAGGCGTTACGGCATAATTTCCACCATACGGCATCGCAAAATTCTCAAAATCGCCACTAAAGGCACGGGCGCAGACAGTGCGGGAGTTTGGCGCGGTGCCAAGAAAAATTCACAGCAAAGGATAACTAACGGATAATCAAACCCATGAAGAATAAACCCGTACCCGAACGCTTTTTTAACAATGCCGGACCCTGTGTCGAAGCAGACCATTACTGTCTGCCACCTTTAGAACGCTTTGATTTAGCCGACATTGAACATCTGATTGCGCAAAAACGCTATTTTGTTCTCCACGCCCCGCGCCAAACCGGTAAAACCACGACCTTATTGGCGTTGATGGAATACTTAAATCAACAAGGCGAGTACGATTGTCTGTACACCAATATTGAACCTGCGCAAGCCA
>CAZOSP010000097.1:0-12785 GCA_964582525.1 uncultured Thiomargarita sp.
TTCGCCCGCGTTCGCGCCGCAAAAAAACGCGGCGCAAACCCTACAAAATACAAACCCAAGCTGAGCAAGGTAGTATCACACGCCGCGAGGAAAGTGTGCTGTACCGGTGCCGCTTTGCAAACGTTCCGGTCCGCTTTCCAAAAGCCGACCGGCGAGTGTTTATTTTTCACTCGGGATAATTGTCGGTGCTTTTAAGCCGAGTCGATTAGCACGGCGGACGAATTTCTTGTCATCGAACGAGGCCATTTCTGTGCAGTCCCGATAGCTTGCATGATGCAGCGTACCCGCAAAATCGAATCCCTGCTCGAAAGCGGCTACTGCTCGCTCAACTTCATCCCTATGCTCGACTGTAATATGGGCGGTTGCCAGCACACGACGGAAAACGCCTGCGATTTCATCGCGCTCGAAACCATAGTAACCGCGCATCACCCATTCCAATTCCAGCAGAACGGTCTTGCATACCATAAGCGGCTCACCGGATTCCATCAAAATGCACGCCGCTTCATGTTGCTTTTGCGCTTTTGCATCGCTTTCGTCCTGGATGTAGTAGCGCGCCAGAACATTCGTATCTAGCCCAATCATTTGCGTAACATACTAGCCGGGTCGAAATCAGCAGGCACGGCACGCCGTCGGCTTTTCAACATGCCAAAACCTTGCGGCGAAGCTTCCGTAGCAGCCGGTTTAATGCGTTGCTGTATCGCGGTCTGTAACGCTTCGCGGATAAATTGCTCACGGTTTGGCAGAATTTGGATTTGCCGCGCCAACTCGTCGGGTAGGGTCAGAGTGATTTGCATGGTTGATTCCTGTCAGTCATTGATAACTGTTCGTAGCCCAGTAAGGCTGTGCGCCATCTTTTCGGCGCACACGCGAGCAATGCCGAGTTTCGCCCGCATTCGCGCCGCAAAAAAACGCGGCGCAAACCCTACAAAATACAAACGCAAGCCGAGCGATTCTCGGACCGCTTCCTAGCCAAGGCGCAAGCCCGCGAGATAGGTGTTCATCAAATGCTCAAGCAAAAGCTGCGGTTTGGCACTGTGTACCACATTGAGCTTGCCGCTTAGGGACAAAACACAGATGCCATGCACACCGCTCCATAGGGCTTGCGTGGCGGTTTGTATTGCGTCAGCATCGGCGTTCTTCTCGCCAAGCCAAGCCTTGAGCGGCTGCTCTAATAAAGCAAATAAATCTTGTACTGCCGCTGCATACCAATCAGGCAACAGCATCTCGTGGTTAAAGCGATGTTCAAAAATCATACGCCAAGCATGAGGTTGTTCGAGAGCAAATTGCAAATAGGCTAACCCCAGTTGTAGCAAGCGTTGCTTGGGGTCTAATACGTGTTGGCTGGCTTGTTGAACTTGATTATGCAGCCGTTTGAGGTTGTGAAAGTTGGCGTGCAGAATCAGGTCATCGAGATTTTTGAATACCAGATACAGGCTGCCCGGCGTATAGCCTATTGCAGTGGCGATTTTTCTCGCGCTCAAGGCATCTACGCCGTCTTGCTGCACAATCTCTAATGCCGCTTGGATTGCCAGTTCGCGGATTTCCTCGCGGCTATGATCATTTCTGCGTCCCATAAAAGCAGTCTTTTAAGCGGGCATGTTTTATTTGACACCGTACACAGGAAATCTCGCGCACAATGCCTCAACTTTGGTTTTTACTTGTGCTTGCACGTCGAGATTTGACACGTCATCCATCAGGTCACACATCCAGCCTGCCAAGTCGCTGCATTCTTCGCCCTTAAAGCCGCGAGTGGTGATGGCAGGCGTGCCGATGCGAATGCCGCTGGTGACGAAAGGCGATTGCGGATCATTCGGCACAGCGTTTTTGTTGACGGTGATGTTGGCATTCCCCAACGCTGCATCGGCTTCTTTGCCGGTCATGTTTTTATCAATTAAATCGACTAAAAACAAATGGTTGTCAGTGCCGCCGGAAACGATTTTATAACCGCGCTGCTGCATGACGCTCGCCATTGCGCGGGCATTATCGAGTACCTGCTGTTGGTATATTTTGAACGATGGCTCTAAAGCCTCTTTGAACGCGACGGCTTTAGCGGCGATAACGTGCATCAGCGGACCGCCTTGCGTGCCGGGGAACACCAGCGAATTGAGTTTTTTCTCAATATCCGGATTGGCTTTCGCCAAAATAATGCCGCCCCGCGGACCGCGCAGGGTTTTGTGCGTAGTGCTGGTGGTCACATCGGCAATCCCGACCGGACTGGGATATACGCCTGCCGCGACCAAACCTGCCACATGCGCCATATCGACTAAAAAATACGCGCCGACTTTGTCCGCAATATCACGCATTCGCGCCCAATCTACCACGCGAGAATAGGCACTAAAGCCGCCTATGATCAATTTAGGCTGATGTTCTACCGCCAAGGCTTCCATTGCTGCATAATCAATTTCGCCGGTTTGCGCATCCAAACCGTACTGCACGGCGTTAAAAATTTTGCCGGAAAAATTGACTTTGGAGCCATGTGTCAAGTGACCGCCGTGCGCCAAGCTCATGCCTAAAATAGTCTCGCCGGGTTGTAGCAGGGCTAAGTAGGCGGCGGCATTTGCTTGTGAACCTGAATGGGGTTGCACATTGGCGTAATCCGCGCCAAATAATTGTTTAACCCGATCTATTGCCAGTTGCTCTGCCACATCGACATGTTCGCAGCCGCCGTAGTAACGCTTGGCGGGATAACCTTCAGCATATTTGTTAGTCAGCACCGAGCCTTGCGCTGCCATCACGCGAGGGCTGGCGTAGTTTTCGGAGGCAATCAGTTCGACATGGGATTCTTGGCGGGATAGCTCTGCCTGCATAGCGGCAGATAATTCGGGATCGTAATCAGCGAGGGAGGAAGTATGAGTAAACATTGAACACCTTAGAGTCGATGGTTTTAGAAAAACAGGACATTATAAGGCATTAAGGGCAAAATTCCAAAAAAGCAAACGCGAGATTTTCCCTATTCTTAATTCTTAAGGAATGAGGATTTAAGAATACTCGGCACTCAAACCTGTCGGGTGTTCCGAAAGTTTCGGGGATTATTTAATGTCTATCCCTAAAAGCTGTGCAGGTCAGCTATGCAGGTCGTTAAAGACCTGCGAGGTGTTGCGTGGGAACTGAAGCGTTGCAGCGATATAATGTTAAGGGATTTTCTTGACCTTGTTGTGCGCCAACAATAGGGCTAAAGCACAAGAAGCCATGCGGCTAAGGATGGAATCAGCGCGACTGGTCAGGGCTATCGGCACACGCGCACCTAACACGATACCAGAAGACAGAGCGTCCGCCATGTATTCTAATTGTTTCGCCACCATATTGCCGGATTCTAAATCGGGCGAGACTAAAATATCCGCTTGCCCGGCGACTGGCGAAATAATGCCCTTAATATGCGCGGCTTCTTCCGAGACCGCATTATCAAAAGCCAGGGGTCCATCGACTAAACCGCCGGTAATCTGTCCACGATCCGCCATTTTGCAAATAGCCGCGGCATCCAGCGTGGAACGCAGTTTAGGATTGATAGTTTCAATCGCTGAGAGCAAGGCGACCCGCGGTTGCGGATTGCCTAGGGCGTGTGCCATGTCAATGGCGTTTTGTACGATGTCGCGTTTTTCTTCCAGCGTTGGATCAATGTTAATCGCCGCGTCCGTGACCATAATGGGACGCGGATAGGCTGGCACATCCATGAGAAACACATGGCTCATGCGGCGTGCAGTGGATATGCCGGTGTCGCGCCGCACCGCCGCGCCCATAAGTTCATCAGTATGCAAGCTGCCCTTCATAATGGCTTGCACTTCGCCGGATCGCGCCATTTCGACCGCTTTTTCCGCCGCTTGGTGGCTATGTTCAGTATTGATGACGCGGTATTGACTGATGTCAATATTTTCTTGTTCCGCAACGGCACGAAGTTTTTCCAGCGGTCCAAATAAAATCGGCACAATTAACTGAGAACGCGCCGCTTCAATCGCACCCATGAAAGAATTGCGATCCACCGGATGCACGACCGCCATTAAGATCGGTTCGTAATCTTTGGTAATCGCCACCAAACGCTGTAATTGCGCACCGCGATCATTGAGTTGCAGACGTGGCAGGCTGACGCGCTCGCGTTGGACTTTTTCGGTCGGGGCGAGAACTTCCGCGCTGCCCGTGCAGATAACATCATCTTCATCATGCGCATTACAGACCCGACAATCCAGGTTAATAAGATGATCTTTCTCCTGTTTTTCTATCACTGTCACGGTGACCTTAATGCTCTCGCCAAGCGCGACAGGGCGATGAAATCTGAGCATCTGCCCACGATAAACCGTGCCGGGACCGGGTAATTGCGTACCCAGCAAGCTGGAAAATAAGGCACCGCTCCACATCGCATGTCCGGTCAATTTACCCTTGCTGCGTTTGACAAAATCGACATCAATATGAGTCGGATTTAAGTCCCCGGATGCCAGCGCGAAAAGGTTGACATCTTCAAACGCGAGGGTTTTTTGCAAACTCGCGCTGTCGCCGATTTGAATTTCTGCAAAGGTTTTGTTTTCAATACATTTATCGCATTGAGTTTTAAGCTGTTTTGCTGCTGTTGTTGTGGTTTCCATAAATGTGACCTGTCATTCCTTAATCTGTTATAACGATGCGCCTATGGTATCATGGATTATGTTGCGCCGCACAATAGCACCTCTTGAAGGATAGACATCTTATACTCATAGCCGCCAGAAACTGCATTTTTCGCTTTATCAAGTGTGTCGCATAAGCTTGATTTTTAAGCCTTTAATCGCTATCCCTGAGAGCAATTTCAGGCGGACGCAGTATATGTTGATAACTTGACTAAGGGATGACAACGCCAGAAGCATTTACTCTTCCTGCTCATCTCTACCCACATTCATTGCCCCCACCACACTAGACACCGCATGTAAGCGCGATAAAAAATCATCCCGTTGCGACATTAATTTATGCAGAAGCTTACGGTGTTCCTCATGCTCGGCACTGACATTGGCTAACTCATTTTGCAAATATTGATTATCTTCATACAATTGATCACGCTCTTCGAGAAGTTGTGCAGCTTGCTCACGCAGCGCATGAAGTTCTTTGTTTTCCGCCTGCAATTTTTGCAAAAGAGCCAAGTTTTTCTGATTTTCTTGTAACTTGGTATTAAGCCGTATGAGCTTTTGATGTTCTTGGTTCAATTCGGCAAAACTTTCTTTAAGCTGATAGTATTCAGATTCGGTTAATTTTAATGCCTCATTGTGATCACGCAAGGCATAACAATGTTTTTTATAAGCACTCTTTCTTTTTAACAGGGCATCAAACTGTTGCTTAACTTGCTTTATTTCTTCTTCTAAACCACTATTGGCAGTCGTGAGTTGTTTAATTTTTGCTTGAGACTGTTCAAATTTTGCCAATGATGCTTGCAACTGCGATTGCACACATTCTAATTGTTCAAGCACAGAACTTAAACGCGCTTTACAAATATCATTTTTATTCACTTCTATTAACAAACTTTCACGTTCTTTTGCCGCCACTTCCAGTTGCGTTTCTAAACTGCTGGTGAGATAAGTTTTTTCTGCTAGTTGCTCAGTACTTTCCTCTAATTTAGCCCGCCAGTGATTTGAGCGTGTTTCCCATTCATCGCGTTGCTTCTGCATTTGCAGGAGTTCTGCTTGGCAGCATTTTTTCTCAGCTAACACAGCACGTTCATCACTGGTGCATAAAAAACGCCCTAGCAACATACTTAGCAAAGCCGTTGCTAACAATAAAAAAATCATTTCATTCATTAAATACATCATAAACTGTCAATATCCTTCAATTAAAAACTCAATACGCCGATTTTTAGCGCGTGAAGTCGCCGTATCATTACTGGCAATGGGGCGAGTCTCACCATGACCAACGGCAGTTAATAATTCTTTAGGCAAGCCATTTTTAATTAAATACTCACGCACGGACTCTGCTCTCTGTTGACTAAGCTGTTGATTTTTTTCTGCATCACCTACTGAATCGGTATGCCCAGCAATAGTAATTTTAGCGTCGGGACAATTTTCACTAATAGCCACCAAGCGATTAAGTAAGTCATAACTTTCAACTTGAATGCTATTACTATTAGGCGCAAATACAACGGTTTCACTATTTAGCAATTCATTAAATTTACGCTGACATAAACGACTTTGCGTATCTGCCGCCTGCACATAGAGTTGTAAGTGATAATTTTGTGCCAACAATTGCGGAACAAGTTGCGCTAAAGAATCTTTAGTTTCTGTGCGGGCAACTAAACCAGTCAAACGAATATTGTAATTACTTATTTCTAGCCGTCCATGTTGAAAAGTTTTTAAGGTTTCAATTAAACGAGTCACTATTGAATACCACTGTGCCGGTTCACCTGATGCAATATGCAATCCATCATCAATAAATTTTTCTCCGGTAAATACAGTGCGGGCATGATTAATAAAATCTTGTCGTATTTGTTGTGCCGGAAAATAACCGCTGGCGCGTAGTTCTTGGGCTTGATAATCAGCAGAGAAGGTATAGGGATCAACCTGTTTGGGCGGTGCTTTTTCATCGGCAGATTGTAAATATAGGCTTATGCGATAATGTTTATTGTTAAACGCGCTGAGTTTTTCTTTAACCAATTCAAGGCGGGCGGTGCTAGGCAGTATGCCAGCGAGGCGGATGTTGTAGTTGCTGATTTCCAGACGTGCAGTTTGAAATTGGCTTAAACTTTCTAGTAACAGCAACAGCATGGCTTGCCAGTCAGCGGGCTGCCCTAAAGCAAGACTGAAGCTTTTTTCTATTTTTATTTGTGGAAAGAAAAATGCTATATTTTCTTCAATCAATTGTTGCGTAACTAAATCGGGAAAATAGCCTTCAACGGCTAATGTTTGAGCATTGTATTCAGCATTGAAAATATAAGGGTTTTTAGTTGGCGGGGGAGCGGTGGCGACTTGTAAATAGATAAATGGTTGGTAATTATAGTTTTTTAGTTCATTCAGGCTTTCTTTGAGTTTTAACAGTTGTTCTTCAGTTTCTACAATGCCACTTAAACGCACATCGTAGTTGATAACTTCTAGCCGTGCGCGTTGTAATAGCGCGACATTTTGTAAAATTAAACGCATGGCAGCTTGCCAATTTGCAGGTTCGCCTGCGGCAAGTTCTAACTGGTTTTGAATAGTGGATTGTGCAAAATAGTTGTTTAATTCAGCTTGTAGTATATCTTGGCTGTTTTGATTGGGCATGTAGCCACTGAGTTGCAATTGCTGATCTTGATAATCGGCGGTTAAGCTGTAAGGCGAGACACGGCGGATTTGTACTTCCATCTGGTTGTTTAATTGGCGTATGCCGGGGATATCTTGTATTTGCTTAAGGACTTGTTGGTATTGTTGTTGTGTCACTGCCATGCCTTCGAGCGTAACATCGCGTCCATCAACAGAAACTTGTACCCAATCTAAGTCGTTGCTGCGCAAGCTGTGATGAATGTTATTATGCAGTTCTTGTTGAATACGTTGCGCTAGTGTTGGAAGATGATTGCTGAAGATAATCACGGCAAACAGAAAAATAAGAAAAACAATAACGCTGTCTTTTGATTTTGTATTCATGTTTGGCTCAATTAAGATGGATTGACTAAACTTTAGCTAGCACCTATCCATTTACACCTCACGCTAAACCTTGCAGGTTTTGAAAACCTGCAAGGTTTTTAATGGGAGATGTGAACACTGACTGACACTCAGTCGTCTTCAAATAACTGTTCTATTTTGTGCGCTACGCGATTTTTTGAAGCGGCGGCTTTCATAAATACCACTAAAGCTTCTAATTCACCTATCGCGGCGCGGGCATCAATTTTTTGCTCGATCAAGACTTGTTTAACTGCGTGTCCACAAAACTCGATAAGAAAGTTGTCATCTCGCGCTAGTCCAATGGCTAAACCAATCAAATGCGGCGTTGCATTATCGCCGCGTTCAAAGGCGATTTTGCGGGCAAAACCTTGCCAAGCTTGTACCCAGCGATCACGCTCGGTTTCTGTGATGCGTCCGGTGTCGGTGCGCAAAAACAAAATAATCGAGTTCATGTTTTTGGACAATAGTTCTTGCTTGACTTTACCGAGCTTGAGCGCGGCATCAAAATGATGACTAATGCAGTGTTCGCATTGGTAGTATTGCGCCAATCCTAGAGCAACGCATTCTTTTTGTTCTAGGCTTAAATAAGTCTGCCATTTTTCTTCGCCATCAGTGCCATTAAAAACCACCATATACATGAGATTCATTAAATCTGATACATGGCGCGGAAATATGTTGTCTTGAAATACTCGACTGCTCATAGAACACTCCTTGATCTATGTTTGACATAAAAAACTGACAAGTTTAATGAAAAAAGCTGAATCTGAGCATTGCTCAGATTAAGAATCTTTGCGTTGCCGCTTGATTTTATCTAAAGAAATCACCTGACTGGTTTTCGGTTCATCAACAAAATGTGGACGCATTTTGTTTTCCATTCCTTGTTCCTCAGCCAATTCTTTTTCGCGTGCGGAAATTAATGCTAAACATAGCCGCATATCTTGTACTGTTGGTTCTGATAAGGGATGAATCATACCGGGTTGCGGTGCTGTTTCGCGGGCGATATTGGTCAGCGTTTTACGCATAGCAACTAATATTTGTTGTTCTTTACTTAAATGCTCAAAATTCATAGAAAGTTCCTTAAAAAAGCTGCCAATAGGATTGAAAGAGGGTATGAATTTACCGCAACGTATCTAAAGCGGCATTAAAAGTCGCGCTGGGGCGCATGACGGCTGCCAATTTTTGCGCATCGGCGTGATAGTAGCCGCCAATATCCACAGACTGCCCCTGTACTGCATTCAATTCATTGATAATATTATCTTTATTCTCGACTAAAGTCTGAGCCAATGGCGCAAATGTCTGTGCCAATGCCGCGTCTTCAGTTTGGGCGGCGAGTGCCTGCGCCCAGTACATGGCTAAATAAAAGTGCGAACCGCGATTGTCTAGCTCGCCGGTTTTACGACTGGGAGATTTGCCGTTTTCTAGCAGTTTTTCTGTCGCGGAATCCAGCGTTTTTGACAAAATGCGGGCTTGCTGGTTGTGATTTTTGCGCCCTAAATCTTCTAGCGAAGCTGCCAGCGCGAGAAATTCGCCGAGCGAATCCCAGCGCAGATGATTTTCTTCTACCAATTGCTGAACATGTTTGGGGGCGGAGCCGCCCGCACCGGTTTCGTACATACCGCCGCCATTGAGCATAGGGACGATGGAAAGCATTTTAGCTGAGGTGCCGAGTTCGAGAATGGGAAATAAATCAGTGAGATAGTCGCGTAACACGTTGCCGGTGACAGAAATGCTGTCCTGCCCCCGTTTGATGCGTTCCATTGACCAGCGGATTGCTTCGTTGTAGTTCATAATACGAATGTCTAGCTCATGCAGATTTTCCATTGGCAGGTATCTTTCAACTTTTAGGCGCAGTTGATTGTCATGTGGACGGTCTTCGTCAAGCCAGAATACGGCGGGTGTATTAGCGTTGCGGGCGCGTGCCACGCCGAGTTTTACCCAGTCGCGGATTGCCGCGTCTTTGGTTTGACAGGCACGCCAGATGTCGCCTTTTTCCACTTTGTGCTGCATCAATATCTGTCCTTGGGCATCAACCACGCGCATGATGCCATCGGCTTGCATTTCAAAGGTTTTGTCGTGCGAGCCGTACTCTTCAGCTTTTTGCGCCATCAGTCCGACATTGGAAACGCTGCCCATGGTGGTGGGGTCAAACGCGCCATTGGTTTTGCAAAAATTAATGACTTCTTGATAAATCCGTGCATAAGTGGATTCAGGCATGACCGCTTTGGCATCTTTGGGTTTGCCGTTTAAGCCCCACATTTTGCCGGAGTTGCGGATCATGGCGGGCATGGAAGCATCCACAATGATGTCAGAAGGGACGTGTAAATTGGTAATGCCGCGCACCGAATCGACCATTGCAATTTCTGGGCGATGTTCGTAGCAATCGTGCAAGTCTTGGTGAATTTGGTCTTGGGTGGATTTCGGCAGGGATTTGATTTTGTCGAGTACGGCTGCCAAGCCGTTGTTCGGGTTTGCGCCTATGTGGGCAAAGGTATCGGCATGTTTTGCAAAGGCTTCTTTGTAGAAGACGGTGACCGCGTGACCAAACACGATGGGATGGGAAATTTTCATCATGGTGGCTTTGACATGTAAAGACCAGAGGATGCCGCTTTCTTTGCAATCATCTAGGGTTTCTTCAAAAAAAGTTCGCAGTGCTGTGCAGCTCATAAACATGCTGTCGAGAATTTCGCCGGCTTGTAAGGCTAAGGTTTTTTTCAATTCAACCTCGCCGTCTTGGTGGACAAATTCAATACGCACATCGCCCGCAGTTGGCAGGGTGATAGATTGTTCGCTGGAGAAAAAATCGCCGTCGCGCATATAATCAGCATGGGATTGTGAGGTTTTTTTCCACGCCCCCATAGAATGCGGATTTTTTCGCGCAAAGGCTTTCACGGCTTGCGGCGCACGGCGGTCAGAGTTGCCTTGGCGCAAGACCGGATTGACCGCGCTGCCTAGCACTTTGGCATAACGCGCTTGAATATCGCGGCGCACTTCGTCAGTAGCCTCATCGGGATAATCTGGCACTGCATAGCCCTGTGTTTGCAATTCCGCAATGGCGGCTTTGAGTTGATGCAGCGAGGCGGAAATATTCGGTAACTTGATAATATTCGCCTCTGCTTGCAGAGTCAGTGCGCCGAGCTGCGCCAATGTATCGGGCATTTTTTGCGCATCGCTGAGTTTTTCAGGAAACGCCGCTAAGATACGTGCCGCTAAGGAAATATCACTGACTTCAATATTAATTCCCGCCGCCTGAGTCAATGTTTTGATTATTGGCAGGAAAGAAGCTGTCGCCAAAAAAGGGGCTTCATCGGTCAGTGTGTAAACAATAGTAGCGTTGTTGCTCGTCATTTTTTCCCCTAGATAAAGTTTGTTCGAGAGTTCGCCGGCGGATACGGCGCAAAAAGACGCGCTTAATCCCACCCTAGCATTAGTGTTACTTGAAAACGCTTGTCTTGCAAGCACCGCTTGCGTGTCTGCTCATCTGACAGTCAGCCTTCTCCACTGTTGAACGGGCTAAACAAAATTTTATGCGTTTAAGCTTGCCTCAAATAAATCAATGTATATAATAACATTATGTATATCTCAACAATAAGGCTGCATTATGAGCGTTCTCACTGAAAAACAAACCAATGTGTTGTTATGTATTGCGCAAGCTATGCGACAAAATGGCGGACCGCCAACCCGCAAAGAAATTGCCGAAAAACTCGGCTTCAGCTCTGCCAACGCCGCCCAGCAGCATCTTAAAGCCCTGGAACGCAAAGAAATTCTCAGCCTGCGCGATGGCAAGTCACGCGGCATTATGATGTTGCCTAAGGGACTTAAAATCATTGCCGATCATTTAGGCGAGGGGGCTTTAGGCAACACTGTTATTAACGACAGTCACGGTTTGCCGGTGGTCGGGAAAGTCGCGGCGGGGCAGCCCATTTTGAGCGAAGCGCATATTGAAAATCACTATCACATTGATCCGCATATTTTTATCCCCGCAGCCGATTATTTGTTGCGCGTTGAAGGCAATAGCATGAAAGACTGTGGTATTTTAGATGGCGATTTGTTAGCGGTCAAAGCCAATCCCGAACAGCAACAACCTAGCAATCGTCAAATTGTAGTAGCGCGTGTTGATAACGAAGGCGTAACGGTTAAGCGTTTTTATCGTGAAAGTATGGATAATCCGATGGTGATTCTGTTGCCTGAAAATGCAGATTTTACGCCAATATTGGTGGACTTAAACCAGCAAAGTCTGCATATTGAAGGCTTTGGCGTTGGTGTAATTCGTAGTCACTAAGAAATTTTGCCATGCTTGCGCGCCTTCCTCAACGCTCTCGATATTACAAAATCATTTGTAACGATTGCGATCTCATCGTTGCCATTCGCCGCATCAAAGCCTCTATTCACGCGCATCCTTCCCTGCGTCCACTCCACAGCCAAACAGGCTGCCCTTTTTGCCAAAGCCGCTCGCTAGAAGAGCAGGAAATGCTTGCCGAAGAACATCAACGTATTGAAAAAAATTGGGATTTGCTAGGCAGCGGTGACGTTGACGCGCATTTAGCAAAAGCGGCTTGCGATATAGATGATGGCGAGGGCGAAATTGATCTATCGCAGTTATAAAAACAAAGGCTTAACTGATGCTTATGTAAATTTTCAGATACTAAACAACCACCCGCTTGAAGCGGGTGGGTTAGAGAGCGGTGGCTGAAAGCCGGGATACAGGGCGGATAGCCCTGTTAATTTGCTGGTTCCTCACCTTCTGTTCTAAAATTATCGCTGGGATTTGCTTCAAAATGATGGTCCAAATAATTAATTTTTAATCCTATCTTCTGTCATTTGTCCTACAGAAACACAGAAATAGCCCCTTGCCCAAAAAGTGCTTACCCCAATACCGTTTTTTCAGTGCCGGGAATTCCTCAAACAGCTTCCTTGCACTGCGCCCTTTTATCCTCCTCATTATTTCACTTGGAGCCATATTGGGAGGAGCGGATACCACAATAATATGCACAGGATCCTTGTTGACTATACTTGACTTCGCCCAAATCTGGCAGGTTTTTTTATGCCGGTGCTATACTGACGGGCATATCTACCACGGAGCTTTGCCATGAGTACTCTCAGTCATTCAGACCCCGCGCCGACGCTTGAAGAAGTCTGGCGTTTATTTAAAGAAAATGCCGAACAGCAGAAAGAAAACGCTAAACAGCAGAAGGAAACTGACCGTAA
>CAZOSP010000098.1:0-12777 GCA_964582525.1 uncultured Thiomargarita sp.
GACCAATAACGAGGCTGAACGTGCGCTGCGGCATTGGGTGATCATGCGCAAAATCTGCTATGGCTTTCGTTGGGGGGATGGTTCTTGCGTGTTTGCGTTGTTGGCTTGGGTGACTGATACCTGCGGCTGGCGTGGTGTGTCTCTTTGGTGCTATTTGGAGCAGGTGATTCGAGAAAGACGTGCAGGTAGAAATGCACCGCCGCTGCCGCCTGCTCCTATTTCGGGGGTGGGGGTCTGAATGGTTACGTATGATTAGCTTCAAGACTGTCAGATTTTTACGTGGGACTGAATACTGGTAGAAAAACTGCATTTGCATAAATACAACGAGTCGCTATAATTCAGAATTTAACGCAATCTAACTCATTGATGTTACGCAGAAGCTTCTTTTTCGTTGATTTTGATGAATTGAACAGCGACAAGAGAGCTTCAGTTTCATGGCTCAGTTTTTTCTAAAAACACGCAACTGCGTCACTTACGCAATTAAGTTCAATAAGGCTTAAGCTATGCACTTTGAAATTTCTCGAAAAGCTCTCCTACCGCCCCTCAAGATGGTGTCTGGCATTGTGGAGAAAAAACAAACTTTACCCATTCTTGCTAATACACTGATTAAAGTGAATGGTGAACAACTACATTTCACTGCTACCGACACCGAATTAGAAATTTCTTGCGCTGCGCAAATTGAGAGCGATTTTAACAGCGATGGCGCGGCAACCTTGCCCGCACAAAAGTTGTTCGATATTTGTCGCTCACTAGGCGAAGACGCAGTCATTCAAGTCAATCAAGAAGAAGACGGGCGTGCTGTGGTTAAATCGGGACGCAGCCGTTTTGTTTTGGCTACTTTGCCTTCTGATGATTTTCCTTCCAGTGAAGAAATTGAAATCAAACTCAGTTTCAGTATGCCGCAGCAAGCCCTGAAATACCTATTCAGCAAAACTCAGTTTGCTATGGCTCAACAAGATGTGCGCTATTATTTGAACGGCTTGCTGCTCGACATTCATGCCGATAAACTCAACGTAGTCGCAACTGACGGGCATCGTTTAGCCCTAGCGGAGCAGCCTTGTGAAGTCGATGTAGAAGAGACCGAGCAAGTCATATTGCCGCGTAAAGCTGTACTAGAGCTGTCGCGTATTCTCGAAGACAATGAAGAACCGGTAAAAATCAGTCTTGCCACCAGTCATATTCGTTTTGAATTATCCGGCATTACTTTAACCAGTAAACTGATTGACGGACGCTTTCCTGATTATCGCGGGGTATTGCCGACAAATAATCAACACTTGCTCACAATTAACTGCATATTGCTTAAACAAGCATTGAATCGTTCGGCTATTCTGTCTAATGAAAAATATAAGGGCGCACGTCTCAAGCTGGCGGCTAATTTATTAGAAGTCAGTGCGCATAACCCCGAACAAGAACAAGCCGAAGAAGAAATTGATGCGGAATATCAAGGTGAAGCGCTTGAAATTGGTTTCAGCATTATGTATTTGCTGGATGCTTTGAATGCTATTGATACTGAGCAAGCTGAGTTGTATTTCTCTGATCCCAACAGCAGTTGTCTGATTTGTCAGCAGAATACTGATAAAGTCAAATATGTTGTCATGCCCATGCGTTTATAAACGACACTTCTCGCGGTTGGCTTTTCGGAAAAATCTAATCTTTCAGACCTTCACCCACCACTTTTGGAGTGCCAAGTCCGTAGCTTGACAGGTTAAGTGCCTCGAATTAAAAATCCGAAAACGTGACCCTGCAAAGCATAAAATATGGACTTTACGAGGGCGACGCCCTAGTCCCTATAGAAACGCTTGACTTAGGAATGACCACAAAACAATGCCCGAAAGTATGCGAACGTAAACCCTCTAGGTTTTCAATACCTAGAGGGTTTGAGTTTCGGGTATTATTGGATGTCCACCCTTAATGGCAAGCGAAGTGGTGCTTGGGAACGAGAAAACGAGAAAAATATCAAAATGAGCAACCCTGATTTTCCTCAAGCGGACTTGCGTCCGCGCCGTCGTTTTAGCGGTTTTAAGCTTGTTCCGCTCGCCGCCTTACTGCTCACCTTGAGCTTGTTTTATTTGGCGTGGCATCAGCGCGGTATTCCAATTACACTACAGTTTGCACAGGGACACGGCTTAAAAGTTGGCGATACTTTGCGCTATCGTGGTATCGAAATCGGCGCGGTGCGCGAGGTGTTATTGACCCCTGAATTGCAAAGCGTTGAAGTTAAGCTACATGTCTTGTCATCAGCGCACAATCTACTACGCGCCGGCAGTCAGTTCTGGATTGTGCGTCCGCAGGTAGATTTGTCCGGCGCGTCGGGCTTAGATACGGTCATTGGGGCGAATTATTTGCGCGTACTGCCCGGCGACGGTGTGCCACAACGCGCTTTTATCGGTTTGGAAAATCCGCCCTATTTGTCGCTGATGCCCAAAGGAGGACAGAATATTTTGTTGCGCACCCGTGCGCAAGGTGCTTTAAGTGCTGGCGCGCCAGTGACTTATCGGCAAGTAGTGATCGGGCGTTTAATTCAGGTCGCGCTGGGTAAGGACGCGAGCAGTGTGGAGGTGCAGGCTTATATTGAACCGACTTATGTTAATTTGCTGCGTGACAATAATCATTTTTGGAAAAGCAGCGGTGCGCGCTTGGATGCGGGTTGGCTGCGCGGTATTTCGCTGGAAATTGAGTCGGTGCAAAGTCTGGTGACAGGTGGCGTGACCATGGCTATTCCGCCGCTGCCGGGGGCGCGGGTGGCAGATGGACAGGTTTATCCTCTCTATGATAAGCCGCAAACGGCATGGCTAGATTGGCAGGCGCATTTGCAAATTCATGCGTCGGGCGATGCGAACAGACCCGTGCCACAACCGATTCGCGCTCAGTTAAGTTGGGAAAATGAGGGCTGGCTGAATGCTCTGAAGGAGACGCGCCGCAGTGCTTGGGTGTTGCCTGTGGAGGGGGGCTTGTTGGGGGTTCAAGAGATGTTTGCTATGCCTAAGCGAGCAAAAATGGACAGCGTACATTTGCAAGTCGGCGAAACGGCTATTCGTTTGCAAACCAGTGTTGCCCAGCCTTTGGTGGATGGCGTTGCCGTGCTGCCTTATCAACATAGCCTGCCTACTTGGTCGTTACACCGTTATGCGACACAGCCTGAAGATGCGCAAATTTATACCAGCCCAGAACGTGCGCCGCGTTTTGTTACGGCGGATCGTTTTCTAGCGGATGGTAGCGGCATTTGGTGGTTAGATGAGCAAGCCTTGACTGAGGCTTATTGGCATGGCGCACCCGTGCTTGCTGCCAGTGATGGTAAATTATTAGGTATCTTAGTGGTTGCCCAACAGCAGGCAAAAGTTGTACTCTTACCAGACATAACTATAAAAAACGCCCATTAAATCTCATTTCCAAAGGAGTCTTTTGACTATGAAAATCCAACACTGTTGTATTGCTGCCGGTTTTGTTGTTAGCAGCTTATTTTACTTATTTGGATACGCCCTTAATGGCTAGACCTTAGTTTTACAAAATGGCTCTTTATGGGTAACCATTCACACCCCGCACCAGAACCTGACAGGTCTTCAAGACCTGTCAGGTTTTTACTTGAGAGATGTGAACGCTTACCTTTATTGCTCCTTAGCCATGTAGAAGAA
Source organism: uncultured Thiomargarita sp. (assembly GCA_964582525.1). GTDB lineage: Bacteria > Pseudomonadota > Gammaproteobacteria > Beggiatoales > Beggiatoaceae > BB31. The sequence goes on from CAZOSP010000098.1 coordinate 3,633, forward strand.
TGCTAATGGTGATGATGATGCGCTGGCGGCAAAATACTTGGCTGTGTAGTGGCTTGTTGCTGTTGCCGAGCTTGTCTTAGCCAATCCAACCAGCCTTGTAAGCGTGTTTCTGGCTTGACTGACACTTCAATAACTCGCGCTTGATTGGCTAAAGCACGTAGGTTTTGTTCAGCTTTTGCGCAGGAAAAATCGTCCAACACCGCCAATAAATCGGTTTTACTCAATAACATCAAATCCGCTGCACGAAACATCACCGGATATTTAGCGGGCTTATCATCGCCTTCGGTGACTGACAATAGCACCACACTGTGATGATGCCCTAAATCAAAACTGGCGGGACACACTAGATTGCCGACATTTTCAATAAATAATATATCAATTTGTGCTAAATCCATTTGATGCAGCGCGTCATGCACCAGATGCGCGTCTAAATGACACGCGCTGCCGGTAGTAATCTGCACCGCTGGCACGCCTTTGGCGCGAATCCGTTGCGCGTCATTTTCGGTTTCCAGATCGCCTTCAATCACGGCTATGCGTAGCTCGTCGCGCAGGGCTTCAATCGTGGCTTCTAGTAAAGCTGTTTTGCCCGCCCCCGGCGAGGACATCAAATTCAACACTAGCACCCCGTGCTGGGCAAAATGAGCGCGATTATGCGCGGCTTGATGGTCATTTTCATGCAGTAAGCTGTGCAGCACTTCAACGGCTTGTTTGCCGTCTACGGTTTTGGCTAATTTACCAGCATTTTCAAGTAGATGTTGATTGCCTGAGGTGACATTACAGCCGCAAGTATCACACATAAGTTTTGCTCCTTTAGGTATTCATTTCGAGACTGGCAAGCAACATTTCATCGCCGCTTATCAGGCGTGTTTGCCAACTGCCACAATGCGCGCAGAGCAAGCGGTTTGCCGTCGCCGCGCTGTGTTTACCGCAGGTTTGACAATGGACTTGAATGGGTAGGTTGTGAATTTCCAGCGTTGCTCCTTCTGCCACCGTCCCCGCCGCTGCCAGCGGATAAGCTTGTTGCAACAGATGTGCATCAACACCGGATAAAGCACCGATATGCAGGACAATTTTATCTACGCTGCGGGCTGTATGTTGGCGTGCTAAGTGTTCAACTTGATCAAGCAAGGCTCGACAAATGGACAGTTCGTGCATATAGACTTCTCGCGGTCAGCTTTTCCGATTTTGGAGCAAGGCGGCGCGCTAACGAAAGAAGCACGTCAGCTTTAGCCAAAATGAACGCTCATAGCACCATCGCTGTCTAAATCAGGCTTTTTGTCTGGGGGATGTGAAGAATACTGACGCTATGTCAATCACCTAGTGCTGACGCACCTAATACACGCTTGACCAGTTCTTCTACTGGGGGATGGTAATTCTGCGCGTCATTCAAAGGCGGCAAACTGACTAATACAACTTCACCGCTGTCTTGACGAATTCTTTGATAACAAGAACCGGTATTTGTCAATAGATTTTGTTCGACAAAAACCAGTGCTTTTTCTTTCTTGTTGAGTAATTCACACAACACATCTTCGAGAATGGACGGGTTTGCCTCTGGGTATGTTTCAAACCCCAACAGCTCAAACCCGTCCATTAAATGCTTTGAACCCAAAGCTAATAAACGCATTAGAATTTATCCAACAACAAAATAGTGACCACCAAACCATAAATCGCAATGCCTTCTGCCAGCCCGATATAAATCAAACTACGCCCAAAGGTTTCTGGTTTTTCTGCGACCACGGCTAAAGCAGCCGCACCAATAGGTCCCACCGCTAACCCTGCGCCAATGGTTGCAATCGCCGTTGGAATACCGGCACCAATAATGGCAAGCCCTAAGCCTATAGAGATGTCTTTGGTGGTTTCTACTGCCGCCGCAGTTTCCGCCATAACGCCTTGTAATGCCGATAATAAAAGCACGATTAAGGCGGCTACAAAGGCTAACACATTGATGCCAAACACGGCTTTTAAGCGACGCATAGCAGTGGCTTGAGCGGCTTCGGGAAGTGGCTGCATCTGGTAATAAAAACCTACCATAATGGTCAGCAAGGTGATAAAACTCATAAAAACAACAGCTAAGTACATAAAATTGCTCCTCATTGAGTGAATAATGTTGATTAAAATTGCGAAAACTATTGCTGTATTTGCGGGACGCGCTTTTTTATAGTTTTAAGGGTTTAAATGCTTTACCTGTACCACTAAAGAAACGCGCAAAGCCTTCATAATATTCTAAACGCAAGACTTGAATGGCAACGATTGCGCCTTCGACCACCAAAATAAATAGATTACCTATGACTACGGCAGTCCAATGTCCGACACCATCCATTGAGTTTGCAATAGCAAATACGGCGAGAGCTAATGCCGCATGATTAAGACTGAAAGCGGCTACCCGCATAAAAGACAATGTATTAGAAACAAAGTTCATTACGGTTTCAAAGCCTTCGACAATCACAATAATGATGCGCTCAGAAATATCGAGTTTGCGTTGTTCGTACCATTTGTAAGCCATAATGAGGCTAAAGGGCGTTAGCAAGAAGCCCCAAGCGAAAGTTGTCATACCGTTGCCAGATAGCATTTGTCCTAGACTATACAGCAAGGCACAGTAGAAAATAATACCCGCCATGCCATGATTGTCTAACCAAGCAGCATGATAATCTTTGGCTTTAAGCAAGTTGTAGAATTTTAAGCCACTTGCTAACAGAATAAAACTAATACCCCAAAATAAAGCAACAGTGAGCATTAACATGGGGTCTGTCAAAGGTGCAATCCATATTGCGTGAATGACATGTTCGTAGCCGAAAATACTGCCATAAAGAAAGCCAAAAATAACTGAAGAAATGCCGGCACTGATCAATAAGGGTGCGTAGCTTTTCAATGTATCCCGAAAATACCAGCCGGCTAAGGCGATTAAAGCCCCATGCCCAATGTCGCCAAACATCATACCAAACATTAAAATAAAGCTGCCCGTAAATAAAATAGTGGGATCGATTTCATTATAACGAGGAATGCCAAAATTGCGCACTAAGCTTTCAAAGGCTTGGAAAAATTTTGGGTGTTCTAGGAGGGTAGGCACTTTATCTGTTTCTTCTTCATGCGGGTCACGTACATTCAATACAAAAGCTTGTTTTAAGCGTGTTTGTAAATGCGTGTTTAAGTTTTGGGCTTCTCGTTTGGGTATCCAGCCTTCAATTAATGTCAAACCAGCATGACCGCCACGCATAATGCTGGCAACATTGGCATAGGTGGCGGCGGCTTGTAGTTGCCGAGCGATAGTCTGTAATTCGGCTAACCAAGTGGTTTCTAATTGGGTTAATTTTTTTTGCTGGGCTTGGATTTGAGAGGTAAATTGTTGAATCTGTTGTTCTAAATCTTGTTGGATATGTTCTGGTTTGGCAACAAATTCTTGTGGAATGGTTAATGCCTGAAAATTAGAGGTGTTGAGGAGTTTTTGAATATTACGCGCCGCACTTTCTGCGCCAGAACCTACCACCAATACATAGGCAGAATCTAGAGTTTTATGAAATGTATGGGTAAAATAATTGGCTTCTAAAGCAATGGATTGTTCTAGGCGGTCTAAGTCTTCTACTGCCACATGACCTATATGCAAGTCCAGAAATTTCTTTTGGTTTTGTAGCAAGCTGAGATCAAAATCTAACGCTTTGAAGACTTCTAAGGATTGCTTGAGGTTTTCTATACGGTGTTTTTCTTCTTCTAATTGGTGCAATTGTTCCTCTTGTTCGGATAATTGATTCCAGCAAGTGCCTAAGCGTTCATTGAGTTTTTCCAGGGCTTCAAAGGAGACGGTAGTTAATTTAATCGTCGGGTCGGGCGAGGATAATTGAATGCGTTGCGTGATTTTGTCTAAACGACTTTTGGCGGTGTTGAATATTTTGCTATAACTTTCAGAAGGACGGCGGGTTAAAACGTCTTCGGGGAGTTCAGCGGCTTCGGGAGCGAATACGCCCGCTTCTGCTAATACTAGCATGGCTAAGGGCGCATCTTCTCGCATGGTTTTTAAGCTCATGCGTTGCATGGTTAAGGGTTTAAACATAACACACCTAATTTTTAAGTAGAAAAATAGATAAGCATTCACGTCCCGCCATTAAAAAGCTGGCAGGTTTGCCGGAGGTATCTGAAACGGTTACAAAAGTAGTGGTCAGTTTTTTGTTCTACAACATTCGCAAATAATGAACCGCTTGAGTTGATGACAATATTAAATTTTTGTTTAATGTCATCTATATTTTAGCAGTCACTATATGCCATTAGCTAACACCGTTAGAGAAGAAAACCAGCACCATTTTCACTTAAGCCCACCCCATCTACAATCACTTCTGCGGATAACTGCATTTGTTTACCTTGTGCAATGGCGAGCAGTCGTTGCACTTCACATTCACGTAGAATTAAATAGGAGAAAGTACGCGCTAATGCACTTTGCGAACGTTTTAATAATTTGCGCGCCTGTTCTCGCACATATTCTTCAATCGTTTGTTCTATGCCGGTAATGCTACGGGTGTTTTCCAGTTGTTGTTGTAAGTCAGCGGGGATTTTTGCCAGCATGGATTCAACGGATGTCGCTTGCACTAAGGTATTTAAGTTCTGCCCAATTAAGCTGCTGCCTACCCCTGAAATAAGTAAATAATAGGTTTCTGCTGGTGATAATTGGTAAGTGAAGCGGTAGCGCAATGCCCAAATGAGGTTGAAACGCTGTAGTAATAAGCTCAAAAGCAGCAACAACGGTTCGCGCTCGGCACTATTGCCAATGCTTTTAGCACGACGCTGCAAACCAGACAAGTAGCGATGCGCAATCGTCGCTTCAACCACATAAAAACTTTGTTGTTTTTCATACACCTGCCGCGCTTGTTCGGCGGCTTCTGCGTAGGGACTGTGAGCCAGTTGACGCAGCATTTCAGCCGTGTCTTCGGTGCTGAGTAATTCATTTAAGGGTAAGCTATTGAAGGGCGCGATGTCACGCAAGCCGTAGCTGCGGATTTGTTCGGCACTTAAACCTGCCATTTTACCGCGCATGATGGCGCGCAGGTTGGCGATTTCGTATTTGCGTAGCCAATAAATCATAAAATCGCGTTCAGGTCCGCTGAGAGGACGCAGCAGTATCATAAAATCCTCCATAAAACCTTGACTGAGTACGGCTAATACTTGTTCAGGCTGAGTGATTTCTTGATGGATTATGCGCTGCAAACCTTGCTCGCTGTTGCTGAGGGTTGTTTCAGTGTGCGGCGGAGCGGCTGCTTGACTGGCGGCGCGGGCGAATTGCTCAAGCTGTTCGCGGTCGAGCAAACGCCCTGCGAGCAGCGTGACGCGGGTGTTTAAGTAAGGATGTTGAGGCAGCCAGTTCATTATGCCTTTAAATCCATGCTGGTGAGTAAACGTAAAGCGGTTTCTAGGGCTTCGGCTTGGTGTTGTTGCGCCATGTCACCGAGTTGCTGGGTGCGCTCTTGGTAGCGTCGCTGTAATTCGCCGACAGTTTGTTCGGCGCGATTTTGCGCTTTTTCGAGAAAATCTGCATGTAGTTCCGGTAAACGTGCTTCAAACTGCTGTTCTTCATGGCGAATATCGGCTAACGCCTGATCAACAATGTGCTTGCGTTTTGCTTTGGCTTCATCCACTAATTTTTCTGCATGCACTTCAGCATCCAGAAGTTGTTTAATGGTGTTTTCCATTAGTTTTTTCCTTTAAGCTGCTGTAACTCATCTTCTAATAATGCTAAACGTTGCGCCATTCGCCTGATTTTTCGTTCCTGCTGTGACTGCTGAATGTCAATGCTTAACACCTTGACCAACAGGACACCCATGCCGCCCGCAAATAATAAAGTCGGTGGATAAGCAATGTCCAGATAATTAGCCACAATATCGATAATTTGCGGAAAAATACCCAGCACAGCGACCATCAAGGCTAATGATAGCCACCAGCCCGCGTGATGGGTGTGCAGATGATCGCGGCGAATGAGATAAATAATAGTGCCAGCGATGCTCAGTCCTAAAAAACCGGAAGTTAGTTGATAGCTCATCATAATCTATCGCTTCGACGACGTTTAATAACGGGTAAGCGGCTGCCGCGCGCAATGCAAAGAGTGGCAGTATAGATCATATATTTGCCCACTGCCCACCAAGAACTAAAAATTCTTGATTTACCATCCGTGCGAGCGCGCATGGCAATGGGTGTTTCCATGATTTGTAATTTTTCTGTATAGAGCAACAATAGTACGCCTAAGTCTTGATAATCGAGCAAAGTTGCCTTGCTAGATGCCAGCAAAACGATGGCTTGACGATTGTAAGCGCGCAAACCAGAGGTTAAATCTGCCTGCCTAATGCCGGATAATAAACGAAATAATGACCAAGCAAAGTGTCGGGCTGGGCTGCCGCGCTCGGTGAACGCGCCGATAATCACATCGGCTTCTTGCGCTTCTAAAGGCAGCAATAAATTCAGCAGAGTATCGGCGCGATGTTGTCCATCGGCATCCATTGTAATCGCGATTTGATAGCCGTGTTGCTGTGCATAGCGTAAACCGGTTTGCATCGCCCCCCAGGCGCCTAGAGAAAAGCTTAAATTCAGCACATGCGCACCCGCTCGCTGGGCGATAGCGGCGGTATCGTCGGTGCTGGCATCATTAACCACCAAAACTGCACCCGAAAAATGCCCGCGAATATCGGCAATCACCTCGGCAATCGTCGCAGCTTCATTTTTTGCGGGAATAATAATGATAAGATCGTGATTATCGGGCAGGGGCATGTGCGTATTTTAGTCCTAGTACCATATATTGTTAAAGTGTGTCATTCATAAAAATCAAGTCAGACCTAACAGGCGTTGGCGCGAAACCTACAGAGGAACAGCAATGAAAGCAAGAATTAAATGGATTGAAGGCATGGCATGGCTGGCAGAAGCCGATAGCGGACATGGCATGATTCTCGACGGCGCAGCCGATATTGGCGGGCGCAATCTGGGCGCACGCCCAATGGAAACCGTGTTAATGGGGTTGGGCGGCTGCACAGCAATAGATGTGAAATTAATTCTACAAAAAAGCCAGCAGCAAGTCACCGATTGCCAAATTGAAATTGACGCAGAGCGGGCTACCACTGAACCTAAAGTGTTTAATAAAATTCATTTGCATTTTATTATCAGCGGACATGATTTAAGCGAAAAACATATTAAACGGGCGATAGATTTGTCTGCCGAAAAATACTGCTCAGTTTCACAGATGTTGAATAAAACCGCAGAAATAACCCATGACTACGAAATCCGCGTCGTCTAAATGCCGCATTTACAACATTGACAACAAGACGGGCAGTCCTCCTCAAAGGACTATCCGTCTTAAAGTGCTGCGAGTTAAAACCGCAAGTTTTGCCTCACGTACAGGTAGATAAGCCTCTGCAAACACGACGGGATAAAACTTTAGGGCTGAATTGAAAACAAGCGAAAAAAATTATCGCTCGTGGCATTGGCTATCGCTTCATAATCCTGCTCGCGCAAGTCGGCAACAAACTCAGCCACTTTGCGCACATAAGCCGGCTGATTAGGCTTGCCGCGATAAGGCACGGGAGCAAGATAAGGCGAATCGGTTTCCAGCAAGAGACGCTCTTGAGGAATGTGTCGGGCAACTTGTTGTAGTGCTTTAGCGCTTTTGAACGTCACAATGCCCGAAAAAGAAATATAAAAACCCAGGTCCATGGCACTCGCGGCAGTGGCATCATCTTCCACAAAGCAGTGCATAATGCCGCCTACGTCTTTGGCATTTTCCTCTTGTAAAATGCGCAGCACATCTTCTTTTGCCTCGCGGCAGTGAATAATCAGCGGTTTTTGACACTCGCGTGCGGCACGGATATGGGTGCGGAAACGCGCCTGCTGCCAGTTCCTATCACCTGCATGATAATAATCCAAGCCCGTCTCGCCAATGCCCAAGACACGCGGATGATCTGCCAGTTGCAGCAATTTATCCACATCCGGATCATCGCCCGTTTGCGTATTGGGATGAATGCCTACCGTCGCATACACAGTGTCGTAATCCTCTGCGGCTTGCAGCACTTCGGGCAAATCGGGCAAGTTGACAGCAATATTTAAGCAATGCGTCACGCCTTCCGCTTTGGCATTTGCTAACAAAGTTGGCGTGTTGGTGGTTGACATATTGAGATGACAATGGGAATCAATCAGCATAATGGTTTAACTCTTAGCGGGGGTTAGTGAATCACACACGGCATCATAGCATTTTGTTGTTGACTACTAAAAACTGACATTGAACTGACATGAGCTGCTCCTAATCATCACATGAAAAAGCTTCTATGTTATGAAATTATTTATCATAAGTATAGGGCCGCACGTTTAGAATAGCCGGAAAAATATTTTTGAGGGTAAACCTTAGCTCATTGATATTTAAGATTTTAGTGCGAGGCTTGGAATTGCTGTCTATTGTTTAGCAGATACTGCTATTGTTGTGCATTCTGGTATTAAAGGTGAAACATGGACGGGTGCAGTAGAAAATTTGAAAAAAAACTGGGTTTCTTTATGGATAAAACCAAACTCTAATGCAGATACAGGAAATAAATTTTTAATCCAGAAAGGTGGGCTGCCTTGCGCAGAAAAAGCTGATAAAATCAATTTTAATGAATTAATCAAAGTTGATACTAAATCTGTTGTTATAGATGATTTATTTGCACAATCTAAAACAGAAAAACTCATTTCTGAAAAAAGTACAGTTTCCAACAAAAACTCTGTAACGACTAGAGATAAATTCATCTCAAAAACCAATAAAAAACGGAATATTCTATGCCTAAAAAGCATAAAAAATTGATAAAAAGGGTATTATAATACACAAATGAATAACCCCCCCCCGAACGTAACCGTTCAGCCCGGTAGGGATGATGACACGCTGCCGAGCATTCGCGTTCGCACCACAATAAAGACGTGGCGTGGAATCTACTGGCCTGAGACACATTATTGAAAGGCAGGCGAAATTCAGCATTGTTCGCGTGTGCGCCGAAAAGATGGCGCACACCCTTGTATCTTGTATCTACGCGGGCTTAGCAAAAATGCCAAAAAAAGGGTAGCGTCCCCTTTATACCCTAAAAAAGGGTAGCGTCCCCTTTATATACCCTAAAAAAGGGTAGCGTCCCCTTTATATTATACCCTTTATACCCTTTAT
>CAZOSP010000099.1:0-12578 GCA_964582525.1 uncultured Thiomargarita sp.
CTTCGGGACTTTCACCCGAAAAGAAGCGACAAGCTTCGCTTGTCGCACTAACGCCGAAGCTAAGCCGACGCCCGCCCGCACGGAACCCGGCATACCGAAAAAGCCCGACGGCGGGCGGTCGGCTTGAGCGCCAAGTTATAAAACAGTGCAAAGCTGAAAACAGAATGCCGGAACTTGTCCTGAGCCTGTCGAAGGGACACCGCCGAACCCGAACCAAAACCGCAACGCCCGCAATGAGCGCTAAAAGCGGCAATAAAACCGGCCGCAACCAAACAAACCGAAGGCACGACCGGCGCTCACCATCGGCGCAACACCGGAAATAAGAGCCTCAAACCATCGCCACGCTATCAACAACCGATAACAACGGGCAAACAAAAGTCAGAAACAGCAACCAAGCACGCCGCCAGCCGAAAACGCCGAGCAAACGCCCGAAACAGCGGTAAGCCAACACGAAGTCCGGGGCAGTCGAAAAGCCGGTTTCACCGGCCACTTATAACGCCGAAGCTAAGCCGACGCCCGCCCGCACGGAACCCGGCATACCGAAAAAGCCCGACGGCGGGCGGTCGGCTTGAGCGCCAAGTTATAAAACAGTGCAAAGCTGAAAACAGAATGCCGGAACTTGTCCTGAGCCTGTCGAAGGGACACCGCCGAACCCGAACCAAAACCGCAACGCCCGCAATGAGCGCTAAAAGCGGCAATAAAACCGGCCGCAACCAAACAAACCGAAGGCACGACCGGCGCTCACCATCGGCGCAACACCGGAAATAAGAGCCTCAAACCATCGCCACGCTATCAACAACCGATAACAACGGGCAAACAAAAGTCAGAAACAGCAACCAAGCACGCCGCCAGCCGAAAACGCCGAGCAAACGCCCGAAACAGCGGTAAGCCAACACGAAGTCCGGGGCAGTCGAAAAGCCGGTTTCACCGGCCACTTATAACTAAAATTAGACACCCTAAAAGGCGTAATTTTTTACGCCTTTTATGTGTCTAAACCGGAACAAAATACCCTAAACCCCTGTTTACTAAGGATAGGATATTATAAAATATACACCCTAATTGAAAATTATTTTACACTCGGGAATCCATCTGTCAAGAATGAATCCGCCACCCAAATTACTCGACCAAGTACGCGATAAAATCCGCTACAAGCACTACAGCATCCGCACTGAACAAGCGTATGTGGATTGGGTTAAACGCTTCATCCTTTTCCACCACAAGCGCCATCCCAAAGACATGGGCGCGGCGGAGGTTGAGCAATTTTTATCGCACCTGGCGGTGGAAGGCAAAGTCGCGGCGTCCACGCAGAATCAGGCGCTCAGTGCGCTATTATTTTTGTACCGCGAGGTGCTGCAAGTCGAACTGGAATGGCTCGATAACATCACTCCGGCGCGGCGGCCCGCACGTTTGCCAGTGGTATTGACGCGCACGGAGGCGCACAGCGTGCTGAGTAAAATGGACGGCATGTACCATTTGATGGCGAGCTTGCTGTACGGTACCGGGATGCGCTTGATGGAATGCGTGCGTTTGCGGATCAAAGACGTGGATTTTGATTACCGGCAAATCACGGTGCGTGACGGCAAAGGCCAGAAAGATCGCGTGACCATGCTGCCGCAAACTTTGAGCGAGGCGTTGCGCCGGCAAATTGACAAAGCTACGGTGCTGCACGCGGCGGACTTGGCGGCGGGCTTCGGCGAGGTGTATTTGCCCGATGCGCTGGAGCGCAAATATCCCAGTGCAAATCGAGAAACCGGCTGGCAGTACATGTTTCCGGCGACCAAACGCGCCGTGGATCCGCGTTCCGGTAAGACGCGCCGTCATCACATTGACGAAAAAGCCTTGCAACGTGCGGTCAAGCAGGCGGTGCGCGAGGCCGGGCTGGTCAAGCCCGCTTCCTGCCATACGTTTCGCCATTCGTTCGCAACTCACCTGTTGGAGGCGGGCTACGACATACGCACCGTGCAAGAGCTTTTAGGACATAAAGACGTAAGTACGACGATGATTTACACCCATGTCCTCAACAAAGGCGGCCAAGGGGTGAAAAGTCCTTTAGATAACTGAGCAGCTAAACCGCTAAACCGCTAAACCGCTCGCTGAACCTACCGACGCGCACGGTTTTTCTGGTGTCCAGGCCAGTAGGGTTTGCGCCACGTTTTTTTGTGGCGCGAACGCGAATGCTCGGCAGCGTGCCATCGTCTCGCGTGCGCGACGACAAGATGTCTCGCCCCCTACTGGGCTTCGGAACGCTAGAAACGAGCAAGGATACAGGGCATTATCGCCTGCTTAAGCCTGCCACCAAACGCGATTAAGGCGATATGCCAAAAATGTCGGCAGCAGCACCACAACAGTATAGAGCAACAAAGAATAGCCCCCACTCAATATCACCACTAGCCAGCTTGGAATCGGTTCTAAGCGGTGGCTGATGCTGGCGGTAATGAACACATAATGCAGTTGACTGTCCGCCAATACCTTGAGAATCTCAAGGCACAAAGAAAACCAAGCGCAGAGACTCAAAAAAACCAGCAACACCGCACTACCTAAAGCAACATTGCGCACGCGGCGGTGCGGGATGGCAAGCAGCAATACCCACAGCAACGGCAAGCCCAGCGTCATGCTGTGCCAATTTGCCTGCACTTTAAGATTGAGCAGGTGGCGTTTGTTTGGATCATCCGGTTGTTTTTCCATCAATATATAAGTGCTAATGTGCCGCTCGCCGTTCTCTTGTACCTCTAATCGCGCTTGAACATGCTCAAAACTGCTTGCCAGCAGCCAACCCGCCGTGTGCTGCATAAACGGCATAAGTACCGGCACGAGCAACAGCCACCAGAGAACAAAAGACGGCACAAGCCAAGCCAGCGCACGCAGTGCCGTGTGGCGTAACAGTGCAACATTAGGCATTGGTATGAGTCTCTGTTGTCGTTGTCGTGGTTCGCAAGCCCCTGACTAGCCAAAAAGCGAAGCCGATAATGATCAGCAAATGCAGTAGCAGGGGCCAGAATTGTTCGTGAATCAGGTCAAAATGCGGGCGTTCTAGCCAAACCCCCAAATAAAGCAGGCTGATAAGGCGCAGCACATTGAAAAACTGGATAAGCACTAAACCAAGCAACAGCCCCGCCAGTTGTTTGCGCCAACCGAGCGGATACGCCAGCAGCGCGGCACACCAGAGCGCGGAAATGCTCAGGGCATTGCATAGCCGCGTCACTTCTAAAGCGAAGCCGCCACTGCCATGCCGCAATACCGCCGCGTTGAGGGTGATCTGGCTGTCGAAACCCTGAATTAAGAAGAAGCTGAGATGGGCTAGGAAGAGATTGAACAGGTCTAAGCTCGCTTGCAGGCTATCAATGGATAATAGGTAAAAAAATGTGCCGCTAAGTAGCAGAAATTTTGTTATAAAATGTAACATAAGGTGTTTTTTTATTGAGAAACCCAGTTTAATTAGATGGTAAAATCTAGCTTTTACATCTTACATTAGAGGGAAACATTATGCGAACAGTCACTCGTCACTCGTCACTCGTCACTCGTCACTCGTCACTCGTCACTCGTCACTCGTCAAAAATAGCGTAAAAATCTTTACGCACTTGTCAAGCGTTTGTTTTAACAGTTTAAGTTTGTTTAAATCTGGTTTCGCAAAGGGTGCGCCTAAACAGCGCGTCTGGAAGTATTGGGTATGGTGGCTAGGATGCGCGGGTCTCGCCTGCGCCTGGTCTCATAGTGCTTTAGGTGAGCCAACCCCTGCTTCTGCCTCCGATTCCACCGCCGACAAGATCGCTTTTCTCGTATATTATGGCACTCATGCTTGAGCGTTCGATAACTTCCAGTATTTTTCGCTATATCAGAAATAACATCGAATGGCTACGCATAGTGACAGGCATCCCTGATGCAGAACCGATCTCCCGCGCACACCCGCCGCGCCTGTTGGAAAAGCTTGATTGGGATGAATTAAATGAACTGATTGATGCGCATTTTGGCATACAGTTAGAGCGTACAGAAAATCAGGAATGGGTTGCAATTGACGGTAAGGTTATGAAAGGAACGCTAAAATCCGGAAACAAACAGGCTGTGGTTTTAGGCGTAACTCACGCGCTGCCGATGACATTAAAGCGGATGACCACGATACAGAAATTCTCGCCAAATTGGTGCCAGTCGAGATATTTGAGCCGGTGTCTGGCGCATCCAGCATATTCTTTGGCACATCATTAGAAACCACTGACTTGATTGTAGACAGCCTTGAACTGTGGTGGGAAGAAAATAAAGAGAAGCGCGACAACATCAAACGTTTAGCGATTAACTCAGATAACGGTCCTCATGTACAAAGTCATCGCAGATGGTTTATCAAGCGAATGACAGATTTTGCCGAGCAACGCGGGCTGGAAATTCACCTGATTGACTACCCTCCGTATCACAGTAAGTATAATCCGGTTGAACGTCTCTGGGGCATTTTAGAAAACCATTGGAATGGTTCTTTGTTGGAATCCATTGAATCAGCTTTGAAATGGGCAGGAACGATGACATGGAATGGGATTCAACCCGTGATTCGTCTGCTCACCGAGGCTTATGAGAAAGGCAAAACGCTATCCAAAAAAGAGAGGCAGGCTTATGAGGTGAAACTCAAACGATCAGTAAAATTACCCAAGTGGGATGTGATTATTAATCCCTAAACTGGGTAAGTTATTTGCTGGTGGTTTCCTTAAGGCGCGTCTGTTTGCGCCGTATCCGCCAACCGCTTTTACTTTAACGCTACTTGAAACTGCTGCGCCATCCTTTCTTGTGCTTGCTGGAGGGCTTGTTGATAGCGCGCTTCTTCACGTCCGATGCGGTGTAACCGCTTACGCAAGATCAGAATGTTTGGTGCTGAACCGGGGTTATGCGCGGCGACATAAGCCAAAATGTCCGCAATGCGCTCGCCCTCCAGCATCTGATAATTGAGAAAAGCAAGACTGGCGTGTTGAAAATCCACGCAACTGCGATCTGATGGCACGTCCATCCGCTGAATCTGCTGACGCGCTTGTTGAATTTGCTGCATAGTCTGTTCAAAGCTGTGTTGCAATGCGGGCATATCGACTGCCTGCCCCCGCCCGTAAGGTGATAAACCCCGCAATACCTGTGCAAAACCCACCACTGAATTTTCTAACAAAACAACTAGGTTGTCGTTGTAGCGCGTCATGCGTTGTTGCTGGTATTCTTGCCAAATCAGTCCCGTCCCTAGGCTAATAATGGTCATTAACAACACCCATTTGAGCCAGCCGTAGTGCCGCTTTGTCCTCGTTCCCAGGCTCCGCGTGGGAACGGCAACAGTTCGCGCTGTTGCTGCTGTCGTTGCTTTAACTGCGGTTGCGACAGTCGGCGCGGTGGGGCAAATTTCGCAGCATATACCGTATTGTGCTAAGGCTTGTTGATATTTTCGCGCTTCGGGCAGGCTTTTGACACGCTTCAATATCGGCTGCGGCTGTTGTAATAGGCGCAGGATGCGTAGCTTTGAGGTTTGATATAAACGCGCTAGATTATCTATGGCTTCTGCTTGAGAGACTGGATTTTGCGGCGCAACAAAAATGAGCTGATAATGAGATTGCATAAGCGTTGCCTGTGTTAAAAGTGGATAACGCTGGGAGCGACTGACTGTAAAGCTTAGCCAAAACGCCGCCTGCGGCGGCGCGGCTAACCTAGAGGTTAGCCGCGCCCATTCGCCACCCATTGGTGACGAGCGATGTCAGGTTTAACTTATAGTAAAACATTAACTTTATTAAGCAAGATATTATTTTTATAGAATAAATGCAAGAACTATATCAGCTATCAAAAGACACAGTACATCTCTGGTCAGCCGCTTTAGATGCGCGGCAATTTCCGCCCGAACACTATTGGACAAGCCTGTCTGCGGATGAACAGCAACGCGCTCAACGATTTGCTACACGCGAATTGCGTGAACGCTTCATTATTGCGCGTGGTTTATTGCGGCGTTTGCTCGGCGCGTATTTACAACAAGCGGCGCATCGCTTGATTTTTTCTTATACGGAAAAAGGTAAGCCGTTTTTGCAGAATGCCGCGCCCTTTTGTTTTAATATGTCGCATACCAATACGCAGGTCATCTATGCGATTGCGCAGCAAGCGGTGGGGGTCGATATAGAGCAAATACGCGACAATCTTAAGCACGAGGAACTGACGCGCTTGCTGTTGTGCGAGGCGGAACTACGCGCTTGGCAGGCAGTGCCGCTGGCGCAACGGCGTTTAAGCTTTTTTCGTACTTGGACACGCAAAGAAGCCCTGCTAAAAGCCAGCGGCAAAGGTTTAGCGGGCAATATGCGGCAACTATGTCTGCCGTTGTCGCCGCAGGTGTTGGCATTGCATGATTACTTCACGCCCATTGAAAATCATGCTTGGACGCTTTACGATCTGCCGCAACAACAGCAAAGCGTTGGCTGTTTAGTCACTCAATCACCCTTAAAAAAACTCATTTTGCGTAATCTAAAATCATGACCCAAACCTCTACAGCCGTCGCTGCCACGCCATTTTCTATGCGTCTAATGGCAGAAGAACTGACCCGCGTACTCAACAATATCCCAGACCACGCTTGGTTAGTTGGCAAACACAGCCATCGCAGTATGGCGCAAGCGATTTTGGTGTCAGTGGGCGGCACTCGCAACCGCGATTTTCCGCTCTGCGGACCGGTGATGGAAACCGCGTTAATGGCAGACAATCCGCTATTGCGCCGCATAGCCTACGCACTCGATATACAACTCTCGCGTTGCTGTTTATTGCGCGTCGCCGCCGGCGGGCAAACACCACCGCTGACTGATGACAGCTATTACTGGTATCGCCACGCGCCTATCTATATCCCGATGCAGTGGTCAGCCGAGGCGACATTGATTTATCGGGCAGAAAAACTGCCGTTGCAAGTCGGCGACATCTGGTCATTGGCAGCCCAGCAAGCCCACTGGATTGAAAATCATGCGCAACAAGCGGTGATTTGTCTGGTATTAGAAAGCCGCACCGCACCGCGCTTAGACGGTTTTGTACAACGCCTAAAACAATCCGCCAACCTATTATTATTATCGCAGCCGGCTTATCGCTTTGAAGTGCTAACCCCCGCAGAATTGCAAACGCTTTGTCATGATATAAAAGATTCATTGCAAAGCAGCAGTTTAAGCAACCAAGACAAAAAACAATACGAGACCGCCCTAAACGCCTTTCAGCAAGAATGGGAACAAGCTTTTGCGCGTTTTGGGCATGATCGCCACGGCGAACTGGCGTATTTTGACTGTCTGCAAGATTTTCTCGAACACGTCCTTAATCCGGCTGCCCGCACCATCAACCAGCATCCGCGAGCGCGACATGCGGCGCACATTATTCGCTCCATGCTGTGGACTGCGCCGCCGCCGCCCAAACGCCTCAACCAACAACGCCTTGCTCAATTTCAACATCGTCAACTACCCAACATGCAGTGGCAGGGCGTGTATCAAAGCCTTGAACACCTGAAAAATAGTCATTTGCCTACTCCACAACGAAGCTTGCTAAGCTACTTTGCCAAGCCGACCACAGCCGCCGCGGCGCAAAGCCAAACCGTACTCAAGCCGCATGAATTTTCCATAGCCGTACAACAACTGCTGGCACGTAAACGCTTACAAGAAGTCATTGAATGCCCGCATTTTGACCGTCCGGTGTTTATTCTTTCCGCACCGCGTGCGGGCAGCACTTTATTGTTTGAAACCCTCAGTCAAGTGCCGGATTTATGGAGTGTGGGCGGCGAAAGTCACGAATTATTTGAAAGCATACCCGCGCTGCATCCGCAAGCAAAAAATTACGCCTCCAATCGCCTCACGGAAGCCGACGCACAGCCCAAAACCATTGAGCAATTACTGGAAAACTTCAGCCATCACCTGCAAGACCGCAACGCACACCGCTATGTAAGCCAGTCCCGCGAACAACGTCCGGCAACTGTGCGCTTTCTCGAAAAAACGCCCAAAAACGCCCTGCGCGTCGCCTTTCTCAAAGCCGTTTTTCCCGACGCGCTGTTCATTTTTCTTTACCGCGAACCACGCGATAACATCAGCAGTCTGCTTGAAGGTTGGCGTTCACGGCGTTTTCTCGCCTATCGCCACCTGCCCGGCTGGGCGCATAAAGAGTGGCATTTTCTCCTGCCGCCCGATTGGCAACAGTACCATAACGCCTCGTTAGCAGAAATCGCCGCTTTTCAATGGCGGGCGGCGAATCAATACGCTCTCAATGATTTACAAAAAATGTCGCGTAACCATTGGTTTGCTCTCAGCTATCACAAGCTGATTGAACAACCGCAAGCCAGCATTCAAGCCATCCGCGATTTTGCGGGCTGGCATTGGGACGAGCGCATTGCGCGGCGAGTGGCTACAGCTTTACCGGTGTCGCACATGACCTTATCCGAACCCTGCACGGAAAAATGGCGACGGCATGAACATGAGTTGCGCGATGTCTTGCCGGGCTTAGTACCGCTGCAAGAAGAGATCGCGCAGGTGTTGGCAGAACAATCTTAGGCAACTCACAACAAATACCTCCCCGCTGGTCTTTTCGTCGGTCTTGTGCGTTATGACAACAGTTGCACAGAATGATTATGCGCCTGTTGTCGTCACTTAGAGACCAACAAAAATCCTGCGCAATGCGGGGGCGTTTATTTAGTGCGAGTTGCCTAAGATAACTTCCGTAGGCTGTCCCTGCGGATCGACAATAATTTTAGGGTGCATTGTAAGTTGCATGGTTTATTCCTTATGTTTGCTAATCAGCCATGTCGGGTTAGGCGCGGCTGTTCGCGTCGTAACCCAACACAACAGCCTCCTGCTGGAACTCAAACCTGATAGGTTTTCCGAAAGTTTCGGGCGTTATTTTAGGCTCGTAGGGTTTGCGCCACGTCTTTTTGTGGCGCGAACGCGAATGCTCGGCAGCGTGCCATCGTCTGGAGGGCGAGCGCATTGCGGACATTTTGGCTTATGTCGCTGCGCATAACCCCGGTTCAGCTTGGGTTGGCGGATACGGCGCAAACAGACGCGCCTTAATCCCGCCCTACATCTATTATCAACTTGTTATGCTTTTTTGTTGGAGCGAAACCATGTCTAATGCTTATCATGCGCTTGTTTTAAACCTTCATCAACCTGCCGGCAATCTCGATTGGCTACTCGAACACAAAGAGTGGGAAGCCAAAGAAATTCTCTACGCGCTAGATCGAATGCCACGCATCCTGTGGGGCTACGAAGACGTTGCCCGCGTGCATTTATCCTTGTCCGGAACTCTGCTAGAAACGCTCAATAATCCGGTATTTCAAGAACGTACTTATGGCATTATCAAGTCTGGCGATTTGCTTTGGCATTTACAAAATACGCAATTATTCGACATCTTAGGCACAGCCTATTACCATCCGGTGCTGCCCCTAACGCCTAAAGCCGATTGGCAGGCGCAGCTTAATCGTTGGCTAGATATTGCCCGTCACGTATTTTGGCGTGAACATTTTGATGGCTTTTGGTGTCCCGAAATGGCGTTTACGATGGAGTTAATTCCTTACCTAAAAAAACTCGGCTATCGCTATGTGCTGGTGGACAGCCATTATGTCGATCCAGTGGATAAAATGAGTTGGGAAGAAATCCGTTACATGCCGCATATCGCCCGCTATCAGGGGCAGGAAATCATTGTTGTCGTGCGCGACCGTGAACTGTCTGACGCACAAGAATCCGGGATGGAATACTCGTGGTTTGCTAAAGAAATCCATGAACGCACCCAATGGTGCGATTTTCCGCCCTTAGTCACAACCGCCACCGACGGCGATAACGGCGGCTGGTTTAGAAACACCTCAGAACAAGCGAATTTCTGGGATGTGTTTTATCGCACTTTACTGGAACAAGCTCGCCAAAACCCAAAGGCTATTCGCCCTACTTTTATTCATCATTATCTTGAGCAATACGGTGCCTACGGCGAAGTGACGGTGCGCACCGGCGCGTGGAACACTGGCTGGCATCATGGCGCGGATTTTATGCAGTGGATAGGCTCACAAGCCCAAAAACAAGCTTTGCAACGGGTGCGCGATGCCAGCCTAGATTTTCACGCCGCTTGCGAACAAGCCATCAAAGCACAGGCAAGCGAGGCTGTTTGGCAACAATTACAGGCAGCGCATTGGCATTTATTGCGCGCTGAAACCAGTTGTCATTTTTACTGGGGCGAAGCCTGGGTATGCCGCGCCCATGATGATTTAGACGCTGTGTGGGCGCATTTGTACAATGCGAGCCATTGATGATGGCGGCTGTCAGCGCAGCTTGACTGAAGACGAAAACAGGTTGTCGGATAAACGGGCATAAAAAAACCTGCTATTCAAAATGAATAGCAGGTTGCTTAAATGAAGATTTCTCACACTGGTAAGCATGAGATTCTCAGGTTGAACCGTGTGCGTTCTGAAAACACGACGGCTTTACTTCCTCAGTGACGCCATGTTCAAATGGCGTAACCTCTAGCAAACTTAGAAACTATAAACAAAACCTAAAGAAGCGAAATCAGTTTTTTCCTTACCGTCTTCTAGGTCTTGTTGGCTATACAAAATATAAACAGAAGCACCGCCACCTAATTTGTGATCCCAACCAATAGTCCATTGGTCAGAGCCTTGTTTTGCACCTAATTCATCTGCACTGGCGTATTGTAATTCTAAAGCACCATTGCCGATTTTATAATAAGCACTGGCAACATAGCGCATATGATCATCAACATCATTATCAGCTTGCTCAACAATAGCCCCTAAACCGAAATCACCGATTTTGCCTGAACCTGATAAGCGAATAACTTGCGCATCTTCGCTAGTATCTACGGCTGCATCGTAGCCCAAACCAATGAAGAAAGGCATTTTTTTCATTT
The DNA here is from genome assembly GCA_964582525.1 of uncultured Thiomargarita sp. Classification (GTDB taxonomy): domain Bacteria; phylum Pseudomonadota; class Gammaproteobacteria; order Beggiatoales; family Beggiatoaceae; genus BB31. The sequence goes on from CAZOSP010000099.1 coordinate 10,855, forward strand.
TTGCATCGCCATAGCTAATCGAGGTAGAAATCGCATCACCAAATTCATCGCCCGCGCCTTTCATGGTAGCAATTTTGAATTGCGCACCACCGAAGCTGTCAGAATGAAAACCTAAGAATTGTTTTTCACGTTCTTGAACATCAATGTAATGATCTAAAATAGCACCAATATCAGCATTGGTATCACCAAAGCGGTCAATTTTACCTTCCAGTTCTTTGACTGGGGTATCGTGAATACCACCGAAGATTTTACCGAACCCATTAAAATGCAGACCCACATATTGGTTACGTTGGGTTAAGAAATCATCTTTGACGTTACCATCTATATCCACGCCCATTTCATATTTGAAAATCGCCGCCATGCTATCGTTGATTTTGGTTTTGCCTTTAACCCCAAGACGAGAATCATGGTTGACTAAATCGGTTGTTGTATCCTCTACACCATCTACGTCAATATGATCAATAGCAAGATGTGCTTTACCATATAAAGTAACTTCAGCCAAAGCCAAAGGAGATGCTAGGGCGGCTGTCAAACCGGCGAGTAAAATTACATTTTTCATCTGTGGAGACCTCGTATCTGTATATCGAATGAATGTGATGTCAACGCCAATGCGTTGTTAATGTGCAACTTATACGTGTCTATTCTGCAACAGATATATGACACGCAGATTTCACTAATATTAAAATATTATGAAGTTTTAATGACAGTTTTATTAAAATAGCCTTTAACTTATTGATTGTTAATGTTAATTTAATCCTTTTCCAAGTAATGCTTGGAGACTTCAAGAATCGCCTTAATTCAGCTAAAACTTCATCCGATTGTCATATTTCATCGCTATGCTTGATTGTTTGGCTTTTTATTATGGCTTTTTTAGGAAGCCTATTATTTTCGTAACTCATTGATTAAGAGGTATTTTATGCCGCAATATCACATTCAATTAAAGTCAATATTGGCACTTATTGGGGTGAGCTTTGCCCTCTCAGGCTGCCTGCTTGGACCAACCACAGAAAAATCCCAGATACCCGCTCAAGCCCTAAAAACGCAGCGCACAACGGCTTCTGAACCCGCCTTAAATACAACCCAGCGCGTCAATGTAGGCGAGGTCATGTATAGCGAATTTGAATATCGCAGCGGCAGAGCGGCGCAAACCCTTGATCAGTCCTTTACCAAAACCGTGCTATTGGGTGATGTAAAAATACCACAAGGCACTGTATTGGCATTCAAACCTAACACGGATTATCCCACCTATTGTTCAGAATCTCCGGTGTATTTCAAAATGGGGCAGAACGCGCCTTCTGATATAGCCTGCTTTGCCGATGACAATGAAGATGGCTGGTTTGATCGCGTGCAAGTGCCGAGTGTTAAATTTGCCACCTGGACTGATAGCGAAGGTCCTCGTTATGCCTTTGACAATGTTAATCGTAAAAGCAAAGAACGGCTAGAGTTGCTGTATCAGGGACGCAGTGAAAACAGCCTGAAAATTCTGTACCGCGAAATCAATGCGCAAGGGCAGCAGACGGTTTCTCAAACAGCGGAATACGCACTCGCAGCGGGTTCTACAACAGAAATAGGCTTCAAGAAAGCGCGTTTATTGATTGAACAGGCGGACAACAGCGGTATTACTTATCGGGTGTTAGAACGCTTTAAGTGAGTCTCAAAAGGCGGATGACGCAATACCATGAAGATCGCATCCCAGTCATTGAGAAACTCTACCGCGAGCGCAC
>CAZOSP010000100.1:0-12466 GCA_964582525.1 uncultured Thiomargarita sp.
AGCGTGCCATCATCCCGCGTGCGCGACGAAAAGATGTCGCGCACCCTACCGGGCTTTGTTCGATACGGCGCAATTTATTCTGCAAATACTTGATTTGCTCTTTGGTTTCGCGGTATTTTGCTTTCCCGTTGTCGCGTCCTTGCTCCAATAGGTTGAGCACTTTATGAATCGGACTTTTATACTTGGACCGCGACTGTATTCGGCATGACATAAGCTCCCTGGTTTGCGGAACAAAAATCTTACTGGTTTATGCCTGTCAATTCCAGTCAAATGTGGGGATTTTCGTCACACCAGATAAAAACTCACGGCTGCGGATTTTGCGAGCCGCATCCGCTAAGCGATGAGCCTTCAATAATATCCGCAACGCAAACCTTGGTAACCGCTCACCGGAGTCAAATTCTTATGATTCAACAAACAGAAAAAATGCACTTGGGCGATAGTCTGTCTTGGCAGGAGGTATTGGATAATTTACCGTTTAACGCCGATGGCTTATTGCCCGCGATTGCCCAGCAACATGATAGCGGCGAGGTGTTGATGATGGCGTGGATGAACCGCGAAGCTTTGCGCGAGACTTTGCACACCGGGCGCGTCTGTTATTGGTCGCGCTCGCGGCAAACATTGTGGCGCAAAGGCGAGTCCTCCGGGCAGCAGCAGTGGCTTAAGGAAATGCGCTTCGATTGCGATGGCGATACGATTTTGTTGCAAGTTGAGCAAACCGGTGCGGCTTGTCACACGGGACGGCGTAGTTGTTTTTATAATGCAGTGCGTGGCGATAAGCTGGTGGTGATCAGTGAGCCGTTGATTGATCCGCAAACATTATACGGATAAGAGCGGCTATGCTGTGCCACTTTATAAACTGCCCGAATGCCTTAAACCACAGCGGAACTTTTTGCTCATGAGTTTCTTCAATCTGCGCCCTTTTTTGCGTTTTAATAGTTTGTTTTTTTTAGTTTTTTTAGCATTTTTTAGCCCATCTTTAAGTGGCGCAGAGCGGCTTAAAATCACCCTGCAAGGCGTTGACGGTGCGCTGCAAAAAAATGTTTTGGCGCACCTCAGCCTAGTCGCACAAAAAGATCATCCGCGCTTAACGCGAGCGCGTATTGACTTGCTCAATCAGCGTGCTGCCGAAGAAGTCAAAGCAGCCCTTGAGCCTTTTGGCTATTACCAATCCCAAGTTGATATTGACGTTAAAGAACGCGATGCTACGCCCTCTGAATCATCATCTGAAGCATCTGCCAGCAAACCGGAATGGGAAGTCATTTATCATATTCAAATAGGCGAGGCGGTTAAGATCAGTGAATTAGATTTACAATTGCTAGGCGCGGGTAAAGAAAACCCGCTGTTGATTGAGCAACTGAACAAATTTCCCTTAAACATCGGCGATGTGCTGGTGCATAGCCAGTATGAAAGCGGCAAAGCCAGCTTGTTGCGCCAAGCCCAAGAGCAGGGCTATTTCAAGGCAAAACTGACGCGCTCGCAAATTTTGGTGCAGCAAGCACAAGGGCAGGCAAGCCTACATTTGCACCTAGAAACCGGCAAACGCTATCGTTTTGGTGCTATTCAATTTGTGCAAGACGCCTTTGATGAAGATTTTTTACGCCGTTATGTCCCTTTTCAGCCAGGCGATTTTTACAATAATCGGGCGTTATTGGATGTGCGCCGCGATTTGACCAATAGCCCCTATTTTGCCGATGCAGAAATTATCGCAGATCGGGCAAACCCCGATGAAAACGATGAAATTGCTATCGAAATCCGCATAAAACCGAATGAACCCAATCGTTATACCGCTTCTATTGGTTTCGGTACGGATACCGGCTTGCGCGGTGGGCTGGGCTGGGAACGTCGCTACCGCGGACGTTATGGGCATTTTTATAAGCTCGACGCGCTCTTGTCACAAAAAACCACTGAATTTTCTGCGCTTTACGGCATTCCCACCGGCGATCCGCGCAGCGATAGTTTATCCGCTAAAGTGGGTTACAAAACCGAAGATTTAGACCAAAAAGAAAGTGAGTTATTGCTGACGGGGATGACTAAAACTCATGCTCGCAATTTATGGAATCGCCTATTACGCGAAAACTGGTCACTGGAATACCGTTATGAAACCTATCAGTTTGGTGAACAGCCGCAAGTGGTGAGTAAATTATTAGTCCCCGGCGTAAATTGGAGCTATTTGCAAGCCGATAATCCGGTTTATACGCGACAAGGGTATCGCCTCTCGTGGGGTGTAAAAGGCGCGGTCAAAGATGTCGCCTCGGACACCAGCATCGTACAAACCGCTTTGCAAGCCGCCTATATTTTTTCTTTAAGTGAAAAAAGCCGCCTGCTAACACGCAGCGAGTTGGGCTTTAGTTGGATGCCGGATTTTGACGATGTGCCAGCCTCCATGCGCTTTTTCGCCGGCGGGGATCGCAGTGTGCGCGGTTATGATTACGACACGCTAGGTCCCCGCGATGCGACCGGTTTAGGGGTAGGTGGTCAGCATTTGTTCGCGGGCAGCGTTGAATACACCTATCGCGTTTTGCAAGATTGGGATGTGGCAGTCTTTTATGATGTCGGGAATGCCTTTGATAATCGAGATTTCGCGCTAAGGCATGGGGCGGGTTTCGGTGTGCATTGGATTTCTCCGATGGGTCCAATTCGTATTGATGTCGCCTATGGCTTGGCTGAAGAAGCGGGCGGTATTCGCCTGCATATCAATATGGGACCTGATTTATAGAGGATGACATGTGCAGCTTGCGCGCTTTTGGTTTACAATGCGCAACGTCCCACTACCATTTTAAGGAGAAAATATCCTAATGCAGACATTAACTATTGTAGGTGCGAGCCTATGTTTAAGTGCCGCTTTGTTATCAAACAGCGTTTTCGCAGAAGCAGACATTAAAATCAAAATCACCCCTGACCTAGCTAAAGTGATGGTTAAACACAATGGTGAAACCGTTGCCATTATGCGTAATCAAGATAAAAACCACATCATCGATCCGGCTTACAGCAAAACCTCTCGCGCTTGTCCGCCGTTTTGCGTAACGCCCACAAGCATCCACCCCGAAGTTGAAACCATTGGCGAGTTAGAGCTTCTGGATTACTTGCAAAAAGCCGATCAGGGTGAAAATGTGCTGGTAGTCGATTCGCGTGAACCTGAATGGTTGGTACGCGGTACCATTCCGGGTGCTGTTAGTGTGCCTTGGATGGCAATCAGTCCGCGTGATGCTGCCCCTTTTGAGACCAGCGAAATGGCTACCCGCGATGCTATTTTAAGCCAGCAATTTGGCGCTAAAAAACAAGCAGAGGGTAGCTGGGATTTCAGTAATGCGAAAACCCTAGCCTTGTTTTGTAATGGGCTTTGGTGTTCGCAATCCTTAAATAACATCAATACCTTGATTGAGTTGGGTTATCCCCCGGCTAAATTAAAATGGTATCGCGGTGGTATGCAGGATTGGGTGATGTTAGGTTTAACCACGGTTAAAGCACAGCACTGATTGTCTTTTTCTATGCCTGGTGTGACTGCCACAGGTGAATTGGAAGGGCTAATCTCCCGCAGGCGCGTGAATTTGAGTGTAACCGTTCACACCCCGCGCTAAACCTGACAGGTCTTCAAGACCTGTCAGGTTTTTTACTGGGAGAGTCTGAACGCTTACGTTTGATCAGCTTTGCTAGTTGCTCGTTCCCAAGCGTCGCTTGGGAACTCATACCTTGCCCGCGTCGCTGGATCGTTAGTACAGACCGCAACGCAATCAAGATCGCATTTCCAAGTGGCACTTGGGAACGAGGACAAGTGGCACTTGGGAACGAGGACAACTAGGACATGGGCTATTGACCCACTAAACCATAATCAGTTAATTCCCACAATAAACGGCCATCGGGACTGGGGGCGAATTTTAGATTAACCCATAAGTTCATTGCGCCGCCTAAGGTTTGATAGTTGGCGTTGGGGATTTGGATGTCTAAGTTGGGGGCGATAGTGGCGAGTGGGGTGCTGCCCTGTGAAGGTTGAGATGGAGCTAAACTAGCTGATTGACCTGTGGTGCTTAAAGCATATACTTTTTCAGATCGAGCAAAACCACTCAAATTGAGTTTTGTATATTTTAAATCAGGTGAGCTAAGGGTCATTTTAGAAAAAAATACGTCATTGAGGTATAGTTTTGCAACACCATTGCTCACATTAAGTCTTACATCATTAATGGGAGAGTTATTGTCGTCCTTCCATCCATCTGGACGGTAGTCGCTATATGTTCCAAAATCTATCCAACTGTATTTGAAGGAAGCCGTGATGTAAGAGTCATCCGATGCAATTAAGGAAAAATCTATGCCACCACCTCCATTTCCAAAAGACGTTCCTAATCTAAAGCTAACGTCAAACTCCCCTGACAGATCGACTGGAAAACTTAGTTTTCCTGGGTCGCCGCGGTTTTGAAGGAATTTAACTCCTGTTGATTCATTCATTCCCACCACCGTGTTTTCTCCATAACTCGGCGTACTCCCCTCTGCCAAATTTGCCAGTCCGAGCAAATCTGTATTTGCTACTGCGGATTGCGAATAAAACACCAATGCAATCATACCTAAAAATAAGCGTTTCACTTGAATTTCTCCGCGCCCAAAGCCTAGTATTAGCGAATCAGGTGTTGGGCATTGCACCTGACGCGCTTTAACGTAATTTTAAAAAAACAACACAAATTACAGCATTCGCTGCTAAAATACGCATAGCATTGCTGAGAAATAGTACGGATTCAGCGACAAAAGTGCGACAAGCAACACAGATTTTTATTATCGTGAAAACGTTTTTTTGTACAGCGTGAGGTGATGTTGTGGAACAAACCGCGTTAAAAAAGCAAATTGGTCTTAAAATTAGACAATTACGCGCTGTAAAAGGATGGACTCGGCAACAGATGGCGGATAAATTAGACATGTCTGTGACGGGATACGGCGGCATTGAACGCGGAGAATGTGATATAGCAATTACTCGTCTGGCACAAATCGCTGAAACCTTAGAAATTGCTTTACCTGATTTATTAGGATGGAATGAAAAGAATATTTTTAGTTTTGGAGACAATAATAGAGAGTGTAATAATTGGCAATTTACAGGAAGGACAGACAGCACGAATGAAATTATTATGCAGACTCAAAAAATAGAAATCGAACACTTAAAACAACAAATTACACAATTACAAGAAATTATTTTTCTGCTAAAAAATAAATAACATAAAAATACCCCGTATTATGCGGGGTATTTTTTTGAAAAAAATATATTCGCAATTTGGTCGCTATCCTACTCCTTCCAAAACAAAGGCGGGTGCAGGTTTATAACCTGCACCTGAGCGTTTTAAATGACCTTCTGCTAGTTCCCAAGTGGCACTTGGGAACGAGGACAACAGTTTTAGCTGGTTTTATAGGTGCATACGCTTGAATACCCACATCCCCACCATCGGCTTTATCTCGCTCGGCTGTCCTAAAGCCACTTTTGATTCAGAACGCATTTTGACGCAATTACGCGCTGAAGGTTATCAACTCACCTCCCGTTATCAGGATGCAGATGTAGTCGTTATCAACACCTGCGGTTTTATTGATGAAGCCATTGACGAATCGCTAGAAATCATTGGCGAAGCTTTAGACGAAAACGGGCGGGTCATTGTCACCGGCTGCTTAGGCGCGAAAGGCGATATTGTCCGACAAACCCATCCCGCCGTGTTAGCTGTCAGCGGACCCGATGCGTTGCAAGAAGTCCTCGCAGCAGTGCATGAGGCACTGCCGCCGCAACATGATCCCTATCAAGACCTAGTGCCGCCGGGCGGTATTAAACTCACGCCACGCCATTATGCCTATCTAAAAATCGCCGAAGGTTGCAACCAATCCTGTAGTTTTTGCATTATCCCCAGTATGCGCGGCAAGTTGCGCAGTCGAGCGATAGGCGCAGTGTTAGATGAAGCCGCAAGTTTGGTTGACGCGGGGGTACGCGAATTACTGATTGTCTCGCAAGACACCGCAGCCTATGGTGTTGATAAGCGTTATCAAATGGACTTTTGGCAAGGTCGCCCGCTGAAAACGCGCATCACCGAACTCGCCAAACAGCTCGGCAAGCTAGATGCTTGGATACGTCTGCACTATCTCTATCCTTATCCACAACTAGATGATTTAGTTGAATTAATGGCAGAAGGCTGGATACTGCCCTACGTGGATGTGCCGCTGCAACATGCCAGCCCCAACATCTTAAAAAACATGCGCCGCCCCGCCAACAGCGAAAATATGCTCAAACGCATTGAAGGCTGGCGTTCGGTGTGCGCAAATATCACGTTGCGCAGCACCTTTATTGTCGGTTTTCCGGGCGAAACGGAAGCTGATTTTCAACAATTATTAGATTTTTTACAGGCTGCGCAATTAGATCGGGTAGGTGCATTTGCTTACTCACCAGTTGAGGGCGCGAGTGCCAATCAATTAGCCCACCCGGTTCCGCCCGCGCTGCAACAAGAGCGGCTAGAGATTTTTATGCAGACCCAAGCAGACATCAGCGCGGCAAAATTGCACAACAAAGTGGGGCAAACGCTGACCGTTTTAATTGACGAAGTTGACCGCGAAGTGACTTATGCACGTAGCCCAGCGGACGCGCCGGATATTGATGGCGTGGTGATTTTAGAAACGCGGGATAATCTCTGGCAGGCGGGAGATTTTTGTCAAATTAAAGTCATCCGCGCCGATCAACACGATCTGTATGGAGTACCGATTTAGAGTATAAGGTATTGATTAAAATGAATATTGTGACACTGAGTCTGCGCACTATCCCGGACGTGGAACTAGCACGGCGTTTAATCGGAAATGCACAAGAAATGGCGCGTTTAAGCGATAAAGATGTGGCTAAAGTCTTGTGGCTCAAACAAGATCAGCGTGTAGGTCATCAAGCCGACCGCCTAGATTTACATGTGCAGAAAATCATTGCCTTGACCATGCTGCACCGCACCGGTGAAGGTTGCAGCATCGAAACTTATGCCCTGCCAGAAGATTCGGAAGAAGAAGCCCTGCGCAGATTTTTTGCCCTGTTGCACTTCAATCCAACCCTGTTGTCTTGGAATGCCAATCAATTTGAACTGCCTTTAATCCAATATCGGAGTTTGTTGTATAACCTCGATGCGCGGGTTTATTGGACACATTATCATACCGGCGTACACCAACATCCGGCTTGGGGCGAAAGGCATATCGCCTTATCGCCGGTCTTCAGTTGTTATCAGGCAAATAATACGGCGCCGTTAGGAGAAATTGCTGGCATGTTGGGTTTACCGATATTTTCTTCACTCACGCAAGAACAAGTCTGGCAACATTATTTGCGCCAGGAGATGGCGGCTGTGCGTAATGATTGCGAATTAGATGCTTTGCGCATGTACTGCATTTATATGCGTTTTCAGCGTTTGCGCGGCGAACTCAGCGACACCGCCTACGATATTGAATGTCAAAGTATGCAGAAAATCCTCAAAAGCACCGGACAAAAATCTTTTCAAGAATATTTGCAGCACTGGCAACAGCAAAAAGCCGACTGAACTGTGCATTGATGCTACCGGGCCCGTAGAGCGGATTAAGCGCAGCGTATCCGCCTTGTCTTTTAACATCTGGCGGATACGGCGCAAAAAGACGCGCCTTAATCCGCCCTACCTGTAGGCAACACCCTCTAGAACTGAAAACGCTCGTGATGCGGATCAGCGCGAACCGTTGCAGAAATTTCAACACCTTACGCTGCTGCGTCTGATTGGCGCAACCTAACAACAAAAACCAGTAGTTGCCTACATTGCTGGCATGATCGCGTCTGCTGGCAAACGCATGGGATATGCGGGGTCATATAGCTAAAGCGCGTCAGTAGTCTGATGAGCTGACAGGTTTTCACAACCTGTCAGCTTGTGGTTAGGCTTATGTTTTATCTCAAGTGTGACTTAGGAACGAGTCACATGATTCTGCTTGCTTAGGAGACTCGCAGTCCGCTTAAACGCTGCGTGAGCTGTTGCTCAAAATCATGCGGCAGATGCGCTTCAATCGGCACTGACCAGTGCCGATCATCGGCGAAACTGAGACATTTTACCGCGTCTTTTTCGGTCATTAATACGGCATGATCATCATCAAAATAAATCTCTTCACGCCGATAGTGATAATGGTCTGGAAACGGATGCTCAATCACTTTTAAGCCTATGTCTTTTAAGCGCATGAAAAAGCGTGGCGGGTGTCCGATGCCGGCAATGGCGTGTACTGTTTGACCGCGCAGGCTTTCGATGTCTAAGGTTTGGCGCACTTGCCGCAGTGAGCGTAGCGGCTCAATGTGGTACTGCATGGAAAATTCACCTTCCATTGCCGCGCCTTTGGCAACGCGAAAATCTACTGATTGCAAACGGCTTAAAGGTTCGCGCAAGGGTCCGGCTGGTAGGCAGCGGCGATTTCCATAACGGCGAATGTCATCTACGAGGGATATTTCTATATCGCGTTTTAAGCTGTAATGCTGTAAGCCGTCGTCGCTGATGATAATGTTGCATTCAAATGCTTCTAATAAGGTTTGTACGGCTGCCACGCGGCGCGGCGCGACTACTACCGGACAGTGACAACGCCGCGCCAGTAGCACGGCTTCGTCGCCAACGCGAGATGGATTGCTGTTGACTCTAACGATCTGGGGCCAAGTTTTCGCCCGTCCGCCGTAGCCGCGACTGACTACGCCGGGTTTGTAGCCCTGTTGTTGTAGCCAATTTGCCAGCCAAATCACTAACGGCGTTTTGCCGGTGCCGCCCACGCTGATATTGCCCACCACGATAACCGGCACGGGCATGTCGGGTATGTACAACCAGCCGTTTTGATAGGCGCGATAACGTAAGCCGGAAATGCTGCAATAGAGCCAAGATAAGGGGGCTAAAAGAAGTGAAAGCGGATGATTGGTGTACCAAATAGCATCAATAGACATAGGGCAACGTCTTCTTGGAAATGAGAGCAAAGCGGGGCATTCTACATGAACTCAGGCTTTGTGGTGACGGCGGCTGCGTTTTTTTAATTGATGTTGGCTAATGAAACGTACTATTTGTGCGTATGGTAAATCTTGCAAGCTGCCGTATTCAGCAATGCCCCGCTCTAACAGGGCATCAATGTTTTCCACTTGAGGCGTTTCTTCTGATTCTGTGCCTTGCAGTGCTGCCAATAAACCACGCGGGCTGCCGCATTGTACTTTCATGGCTTTGGCGTGTGGCATAGGCAGGTCTGTGTTGGGTAGTTTGAGGGCAAAACGTGCGTTTTGATACAGGGTTTCCAGCCATTGGGCGCAGCGTTGATGGGCTAATTCGTTGCGACACGCAACACTTTCACGCTCGGCTATGTGGATTTTTTGGCTGCGCGCACAGCCGCAGCACTGGCACAAAATCGCTTTAGCGAAATGGCAGGGCGTAGGGTTAAATTGCGCATGAGTCTGTTTGAATGCTTGTTCTTCCATAGACGGAAATATAAGGGGTTTGCGCAGTGCAAACAAGGTTTAATGGTGATGTGGCTGATCGCTGGGAGCGACTGACGGCTGCGTCAGCCAGCAGGCATTTAGGTCGAGCAAACCTGGCAGGTTTGGCAGCGATGACAAATAAATTGTTGGCGCAATGCAAAATGTCGGGCATAATACTGTCCCATTTGTTTCTGGTATATGAGGTTTATCAAGGTTATCTATGGCAAAGGAAGAACACATTGAAATGGAAGGTACGGTAGTCGAAACCCTGCCGAATACCACTTTTCGCGTTGAATTGGAAAATGGGCATGTGGTCACAGCGCACATTTCTGGGCGTATGCGCAAAAACTACATCCGCATTTTGACCGGTGATAAGGTGAACGTACAGCTCACACCTTATGACTTAAGCAAGGGGCGCATTGTTTATCGTGGGCGTTAGCCGGCAGTGTCGATTGATAAAAAACGCCGGCTTTTAATAGCTTATAATTGATGCTGTTCTCGGATATGCTGCAACACACCTTGGGCAGCGGCTTCAACTAAATCTAACACTCGCTCAAATCCCTGCGTTCCGCCGTAATAAGGATCAGGGACATCTAACGTCTGCGCTTCGGGTGCGAAACGCATCAAGAGTCTGACTTTCCCCCGCTGTTCTGTTGGGCATTGAGACAATAAATCGCGCTCATTGTCCGCATCCATCGCCAACACGTAATCAAAGTGCGCAAAATCCTCCGCCTGCACCCGTCTAGCTCGCTGCGAACTTAAATTAACACCACGCTGCAAAGCTGCCGCTTGCGCACGCTGATCCGGTGGTTCGCCAACATGATAAGCGTGCGTACCCGCGGAATCGATGATGATGCGATCACTGAGACCCTGTTGTTCTACAAGATGTTCAAACACCCCCTGCGCTGTTGGGGAGCGGCAGATGTTGCCCATGCAGACAAATAACACGTTAATTTTTTGTTGCGGCATTAGTTCAACCTCTTTAGTCATCTAAAAAAACGGGCAGTGTGCGGTTAGCCCAGATTCCTATGTAGTGCCGTTTCCGCGGCTAAAATCTGATCATAGATTTCCCACGCCGACTGCGCTTCAGCTTCGGTCATTTTTTGAATGGCATAACCAACATGCACAACCACATAATCCCCCGCTTGTATTGCTTCGTGTTGCAGCATAAACAAGCTCACTTCGCGTTCAATGCCCTTCGCCTCGCAGCGGGCATTAAATCCTTTTATTTCAATTACCTGCATAGGAATACCCAAACACATTATAAGCACCTCGTGGAAGCGTAATAGCGTTGTAAAATGTCCATCGCCTGATTAATCGCCTGAAACCGCGCCTTGTCACCACCGCGATCCGGATGATGCTGCGCCGCTAACTGGCGGTAGCGTTGCTTGATAGCAGGATAATCTACAGGTTCAGTTAATTCTAGTGTTTGCAAAGCTTGTGGGCGTTGTTCGCCCGCTAAAAATGTCTGCCAAAACCAATCCAAGCGTTCCTGCACTTGGGCTTCGGTGGTGTTATACAAATGCTCAAGCGTTAAATAATAATCACGCAGCGCGTCATACTCACTTAACGCTGCTGTGCCAGCTTGATACGGCTGTAATTGGATATTTAACGAACTGATACGCAAATCTCCGCGCTGCTGCTGCCACAATCTATCACGCAAGGCATACAATAGATGGAATAGCAAAAAGTGCATTTGAAACAAGGGCAGTTTGTCACACAAAGACACCTGCGGAAAACCGGGCTGTTGTTCCTGCTGTAATTGCTTAAGCAATTCGTATTCGCCAAGCCCCGCAGGATGCGCACGCAAAAGCTGTTCAAGGTGGTGCTGTAGGTCTTGTAATTGGGTGTTGCTTAGGAGATGCGTTTGAGACATGCTTTTGATGCTTGCGGTGAGTTGGACGGCAGCAGACTTGCGAGCGCGTTATATATACTCATCCCCGCTAGAAATTGCAAATCTGCCCCCCGCCTGATGAAAGGCGCGACTTGTTTAGCACCCAAAAAACCAGGCTTAAATACCGCTTCAGGGCGACTGCCTTAGATGAACTTTGAATTAAACGGGAGAAAACCCCATGCCTAGCACACAACACGCTTTGCACCGCCTCGCCAAACCTGTTGAGCAATACCTGTTACCCCTGTTGCAAGATAGCATTCGTATCTGCCGCGAACGACATTTAATCGGCGAAGGGCGCGGCGCGGACAATTTCTCTTTTTATACCGATGTATGGAGTTTTCCCGCCCGTTTATTCAAAGATAAAATTGAAGATGAGGCAATTCCGTTTGCCATGGCAAGCCATCAAGGGTGCGTGTTAAGTTATGAAAACTTCCATGTGCGTCACCACCGCGTCGGCTATACAGAGCGCGACAATATTTACAACGCCTTTCCGCACAATGCCAGTTCTCTGGTCTTAGAATTACACTTAAAAAATCAATTAAGCCTTGATTTTGGAGAAGAATTTCCACCGCTAACCGCGCCCACTGAAGTTGTACTGGCTTATATGGCAAACCCGCTGGACGGACTTTGCGCAGTCTATCTAGCCATCCCCGGACGAGTCGAAAATGGCAGAATTGTCTCTTGGGAAGACACCTTAGAAATTTGGCGGCGCGGCAATCCCAATCAAGCCCGACAACAAGCCGGCGAGCAAACCGGCTTAAATCTGTAATTTGACGACTAACTCCATCATATTCAATGATTTTATGAGTCTTATGAAGTTTTTGTTGCATTTGTATGAAATTCACCTATAATGCGCCCCTTATTTTGTTGGGCAGGGCAGAAAGTCCTGCAAAATAGCCATAAAAACTTTTTAGAAAAAAATTGACAAGCACCAAATCCGTTATATAATGCTCGACTTCTTTTAGCGGGAATAGCTCAGTTGGTAGAGCACAACCTTGCCAAGGTTGGGGTCGCGAGTTCGAGTCTCGTTTCCCGCTCCATGTTTCTCTCTTCTCCATGAAGTATAGATAAACGGTTAAACGGCTGGGTGGCAGAGTGGTTATGCAGCGGCCTGCAAAGCCGTGGACGCCGGTTCG
>CAZOSP010000101.1:0-12401 GCA_964582525.1 uncultured Thiomargarita sp.
CGCCGTTCCTATTGATCTGGCAAATGCACAAGTTATTTAATTCCCATTCCTAAGGCAAGCGCGAATTGTTGATACAGTCCCCAAGCAAACAAGCCGACCACCATGCCCCATAACAAGCCGTTCATCAAGGCGATGCCGATTTCTTTCATAAATAAATAGGCTAAATTGCTGTAATTGATTTGTTTTAGTGCTAAACCGCGAATAATCAATGCAACGGTTTGATTACCCGTATTGCCGCCGATGCTGGCGACAATCGGCATCAGCGCGGCGAGCGCGACAAGCTGCCCGATGGTTTCTTCAAATGCGCCGATTACCCGTGAGGCAAAAAACGCGGTGAGCAGATTTAATGCCAGCCAAAACCAGCGATTTTTGCCACTTTTCCATATCGGTGCAAACAGGTCTTCTTCTTCGCTTAAACCCACTTGGCTGAGCAAATCTTTTTGCGAACTCTCATGCACAAATTCCATCAACGCATCGACTTGGATTTGCCCTACCACCTGTTGATGCAAATTGACCACTGGTGCGGAAATTAAATCATAGCGTTCAAACGCCAGGGCAGCTTCGTCGGCACTGTCATCGGTGTAAAAAAACAGCGGTTCAGCACGCATAAAATCGCTGACTTTGGCACTCGGATCGTGCAGCAAGAGGTCTTTCAGAGACAGCACCCCCTTAAGGGTGCCGATGCGATCGACCACGTACAAATGATTGATATTATCGGGCAAGGTTTTATGCGAGCGCAGATAGCGCAGAACCACGTCTAAATTCACATCATGGCGAATTTTTAGGGCTTCAAATTCCATCAAAGCCCCCACTGATTGGGCGGGAAAGGATAAAGCACTTTGTACGCTGGCGCGATTTTGCGAATCCAGCGCGCTAAATACTTGACTGACTACGTCTTGCGGTAAGTCTGGCAGCAGATCGGCGATTTCGTCAGAATCTAAATGCTGAGTCACGCCGATGATTTCTTGATGTGGCATGTCAGCGATCAGGCTTGTGCGCACCGCATCGGACATTTCCAGCAGCACCGCACCCAGTTGCTCCGGGCTGACCAATTCCCATACTTTTTGGCGTTGATCTAAGGGCAGCCCTTCTAATACATAAGCCAGATCAGCCGGATGCAGGCTGTGTAATTTTTGTTGTAAAGTGGTGCGATGTTGTTTAGCCACCAGCGATTGGACTAATTCTTGACGCGGCGAGTCGTGGTTGCCTTGCCATCGCACCAAATTGTTCACCAATTCTGCACGTTTGAGCAGGGTTTTGACCTGTTCTAAAGTGCCAGACAGATTGCGGTGGTGGCGGATGTGGGCGTGCATGGATAGCCTTAACTGGAAGCGGCGCCGAATGGCAGGAGGTGAAGTTGCTGTATATGCCCGATAACGCTGCTCAAAGTCAAGTGCGCAATGGCTCAAAATAGCTCTTTTTTTAGCCCGCCAACCCATTGCGGGGTTCGCATTCACGAAAAATGTTTTATACTGCACCACCTCTCAAGGATATTTTTAAGTGCTTAAAATTCCATCATTTAATGAAACCTAGACAGCAAAAAATGCGTCACTATTCGCGCCCTACGCAAAAATCTGACAAGCTCACGTTACGCGGTTGGTGCTTTTTGCTGCAAAATATCGCTTAAGGATGGGCTTCAATAATACCCGACACTCGAACCTTCTAGATTTTGAAAACCTAGAGGGTTTACGCCCGCGTAACGTGGGTGACAAGTTTAAGGGGGGCGTAGATGACAAACCTGCTTCTGCCCGTCCGCCCGCGCCCGCGTTAGCGCGAGCCAATATTAAACAGGAAAAACCTTACCCATGAAAACCTTACAAGTTGATTTAGGCGACCGCAGTTACCCGATTTTTATTGGACGTGATTTACTCGGCAAGTCCGATTATCTCGCGCCTTATATCAAAGCCAAGCAAGTCATGCTGGTGAGCAACACGACTGTCGCGCCTTTGTATTTGCAAAAAACCCTGGCGGGTTTGCAAGAATTTGAGACCGCTTCGGTGATTTTGCCGGATGGCGAAACCTATAAAAATCTGGAAGTACTTAAGCAGATTTTCGACGCACTGCTCAAACAGCGGTTTGACCGCCGCGCCACCTTGATCGCGCTGGGCGGCGGCGTGGTCGGCGACATGACCGGCTTTGCCGCCGCTTGTTATCAGCGCGGTATAGCCTTTATCCAAATTCCTACCACCTTGCTGGCGCAAGTGGATTCTTCGGTCGGTGGCAAAACAGGTGTCAATCATCCGCTGGGTAAAAATATGATCGGCGCGTTTCATCAGCCACAGTGCGTGATTTGTGATACGGATACCTTGAATACGCTGGATGATCGACAACTCAGTGCCGGGCTGGCGGAGGTGTTGAAATACGGTTTACTGGGCGATGCTGAGTTTTTAGATTGGATCGAAGCGAATGCGGATAAGTTAATCGGGCGTGATGCGGAAGCTTTGGCGTATGCAATTGAGCGTTCTTGTCAAAATAAAGCTGATATAGTGGTAAAAGATGAACTGGAAGCGGGGATGCGTGCCTTGTTGAATTTAGGGCATACTTTCGGTCATGCGATTGAAACCGGCATGGGCTACGGCGTTTGTCTGCATGGCGAAGCGGTGGGTATCGGTATGTATCTTGCCGCCGAGTTGTCTCTGCGTCAGGGTTGGCTGACTCCCGCAGCGGTACAGCGCACCGACAAATTACTGCGCAGCCTGCATTTGCCAAACCGCATCCCGCCTGGATTGAGCGCGGATCGTCTCTTAGAATTGATGCAGGTGGATAAAAAAGTGCGCAATGGTCAAGTGCGCTTGGTGCTGCTCAAGGCTTTGGGCGATGCGTTCCTAAGCAGTGATTATTCCGCCACTTTGCTGCGCGGACTGTTGCAGGATAACTGCACTTAAACAGGTCTTGTTGCGCAAAAGCATTTGACAAGATTGAAGCTTATGCGGAATCAAGGTGCTTAATCCATGTCGCTTAAGAGGCGCGAATAACCCCACAAAACATTAAACTTTATTAGGAGATACTATGCGTTACTTTTTTATCATGGCTTTATGCAGCACCGCACTCGTGTTAGGTGGCTGCGCAAGTAAAGTGCAGTACGGCGATCCCACCGCAGTGGAAACCGTGGATGAAAAATTCGGTTCCACCGATTTGCAGCAAATTGCAGCCAAAATGGTGGATTCCATGCTGACTTTTCCCACTGTCATGCAAATGACCGCAAACCGCCAGCCGGTGCTGTATGTCGAAGGCGTGAAAAACAAAACTCGTGAGCATATTGATTTAGAAGCGGTGACTGACACCATTGTCAACAAATTGTTGCGCTCGGCAAAATTTCGTTTTGTCGATAAAGCCACGCGGGATTTAGCCCACCAAGAGCTGGGGTTTCAAAACGACAGCGGCATGGTCGATCCCAACACGGCTGCGCAAATCGGGCGACATGTTGGAGCGCAATACATGCTGCATGGCAATATCAGCAATATTACCAAGCAGAGCAAAAGCACCAAAGATGTGTATTATAAATTCACCTTAAAAATGATTAACTTAGAAACGGGTATTTTAGAATGGCAGGACGAGAAAGAAATCCGTAAAAGCATTAATCGTTCTTGGTTTGGTTTATAGTCATCGGCTGCCCGTTAAGCATTTGCAAGTCTTCAGTCCCTCGTAAACCTCACCGGTTTTTTACACCTGTGAGGTTTTTGCGGGGGTTAACATTTTGGCTTTTTAGAGAAGGAGAACCTTATGTCAACTCAACATCAATCCATACGCAATACGGTTGCACGGTCGCCTTTGTTGCGTAAAGGCGGGGCGCATCAAAGGGTGCGCTCAGGTGAACGTCAACGTGACAAATTGCAAACCTCTGATGCTTTGCAGGAATGGCTGGAAGAACGCCAGACTAAGCGTGAAAAACCGCCTGATGGGTGATAAAGCACGCCTTTGGTGCGCCTTCCGCAGCCTCCTAGTGCTGGCTGCTTCCGTTAATATAAACTCGCCCTACGCGCTGGGTGACGTGGCAGAGTAATTCATAGGCGATGGTGTTTGCCTGTCGCGCCACTTCATCAACAGCAATATGCTCTCCCCACAATTCCACCCGGTCGCCCACTCGCGCTTGCGGTTGTTGGCGCAAATCAACGGCTAACATATCCATTGACACACGTCCCACCAGCGGCACACGCTGCCCGTTAAGCCACAGCGGTGTACCGCTGGGGGCGTGGCGCGGATAACCATCGCCGTAACCGATAGCAACAATGCCTACCGGCATATTTTGCGGGCATTGCCAAGTCGCGCCGTAACCTAGTGCATCGCCGGCTTGATAGTGCTTGATGCTGATCAAAGCCGAGCGCAACTGCATGACTGGTTTTAAGCCTTCTGCTGTGCCTATGCTGTGGGCAAACGGCGACGCGCCGTAGAGCATAATGCCCGGTCGCCCCCAGTCGGCATGGCTGACTTGCCAGCCTAAAATGCCTGCCGAGTTAGCCAGTGAGCATTGCGCCCGCCAGCCTTGAATGGTTTGATAAAAACGCTGACATTGTTGCGCTGTTGCGGCATTGTCACGCTCGTCGGCGCAGGCGAGATGTGTCAGCAAGCCTATTTGTGCGACTTTTTCAGGCATGGCTTTTAAGCGTTGCCAAGCTGTTTGCAATTCGCCCGCGCTAAAACCCAAGCGGTGCATTCCACTGTCAAATTTCAGCCATAGCGAGATCGGGCGCGGCAATCGGCTGTGTTGCAAAATCTCTAATTGTTGCGGGCTGTGCAGCACGATTTGTAGATGCTGCTGGGCAATCAGCGGCAGTTCGTCGGCGTGAAAAAAACCTTCGAGCAAAACTATCGGCAGGCGAATATGGGCAGCGCGTAGCGGCAGGGCTTCTTCAATGCAGGCGACTGCCAGCGCGTCCGCGCCGCCTCGCTCAAGGGCTTGCGCAACCGGCAGGCAGCCATGTCCGTAGGCATTGGCTTTGATCACTGCCATGAGGCGTTGTTGGGGGGCGGCGCAACGTGCTTGCTGCAAATTATGCTGTAATGCTGCCAGATCAATCAGCGCGTGCGTGGGGCGAAAAGCGGCGGGTGCCGACCTCAGGGAACTTGTCTGAGAAGGTAGAACACTGGTTGCATATTCCAATACTTATACCTATAGTGTGGGAGTCTGATTCAATGCTTTTTCAATGCTTTAACAAAGATAATTTGTACTTATAAAAAAAGCACTTAGCCGCTTTCAATGTAAATTGAAAGCTTATGTTGTTGCTCAGGAGGATGTTATGTTAATGATGAAAACAGCGTCGCGCTATTTTAGCGGTGTCGCTTGCAGTATTTGGCTTATTGCTGCTGCGGCGGCTGAAGTTCGCGGCGTTTCCCGCGACCTTGCCTATCCTACCGACACGCCTTCGGCTTATAACATTGCCGAGCAGGTGTATTTTGTCAATCATTTCTATGCGCTGGACAATTATTCTATTCAAAAACGCGGCAATCATCAGATTACGGTGATTATTAACCGCGCTGCCGGTAATCCGCCGACCACCAACACGGTAGAACGCTATTTGAATAATGATTATGCAGGCGACATTAAAGCTAAGGATTTGATTATTTTTCGCTCCGGCAAAATGCGCGGCACGGGGATGCTGATTACGGAGTACCGAGACCTCGACAAAAGCCCCGAATACACTATCTGGTTGCCCACGCTGCGCAAGGTGCAGCACTTCAAAGAACCCAATCATCAAGACCCTTGGAGCGGTTCGGATTTTACTTTTGGCGACGTTTATTTGCGTAAACCCAGCCACGAAACGCATGAATTATTAGGCACGGAAATTTTTGAAGAGTGCTTGAATTTTATGCAAGTGCCGCTCAAGCAACGCGATCAATATATGCAGCATTTGCCGGACAAACCCTCTTGCGCACCACGCGGCAAACAGGTTTATCTATTAAAAAGCACGACCAAATTCCCGCAGTGGTGGTACGACTACCGCGTCAGCTACATTGATACCAAGACTTTTGCGGATTATCGCACGGACTATTTCAAGGACGATAAAAAAATTAAATTCATAGACCGCGATTGGAATGAGCTGCCCGGTTACAGCGGTAAAGACCCGCGTGCCATCGCTTGGGGCTATTGGTATGGGCGCAATTTAGAGACTCAGCATGAGACTTGGGCAGTGATTCCGCCCGAGGTGGTTTCTTTTAACTCTAAAAGCTTGCAAGAATCCTTGTGGAGCGAAGAAACCTTGCGCAAAATTCGGCGTTGACGGCTGTTGACTGAGCTTGCCGCTCAAGACCGCAAACCTTGAGCCGCAAGCAAGCATCAAATAAGCTGCAAGCTTAAAATTCCTTCCATTTTTTCAGCAGTTTCTGATTTACCCGTGCGGCTGTCGCCGATGAGGGCGACGGTGATGCTCACCTGATTGACGCGACCGCCGAGTTTTTCGCGCTTAATCAGGGCGCGTTTTTTGATTAAGCCAATCAAATCTTCGGCTAACCGCGCAGGTGCTTCTTGCTCAATCGCTTGGCGGGAGGGGTAGCCGCAGCGGGCTATGTCTTCATCGCTGTTATCTTTGTAAGTGCCTGCCATGAGTTGGCTACAGGCTACACCAATCACCATTTCATCACGCGCTACGAGGTTTTTGACTTCGGCAATAAAACGCGCTTCGTTGTTGTGAAAATACTCATTGAGTTCCGGGTGAAGGATTTTGCCTTCGCGGTCTTTTAGCAGCGGAAAGGGGTTTGCCCAGTAGCTGCTTTCTTTGCCGCCACGATGGGTTTGCGTACTGCCCGCGGCGACGCGCTCGCCAAGCCGAAAGTGTTCAATGGCTTCATCAACACTCATGTCGATTTTCAAGGTGCAGCCGTCTTCTTCGATGAGATCAAAGTTGTTCGTGTAAAGCAACACATCCAGTACATCGGGGCTGGCTATTTCTTCCGCATCGGTGATGGGTATGATTTGTCGCGCATTAGAACCCATCGCATTGTTATAGCCGACTTCGCGTCCCTGCATCATGATTTTAGCTTGTTCGCTGAAGCCGTCGAGACAGGCAAAAGCACCGGTTTCTGTGCCGTAAAACATCGGATGTAGTTGTCCGTCCGCGCCTTGTTCTAGGGCAACTCGCCCCATGTCATCGGCTTTCACCAGCATGTCGGCGATGTAAGGTTCGCCGGTGTCTTCGCCAAAGCGCATCAGGTAGCGCGTACAGCCGCAGTGTAGCGGCATTTCGCCGTTGCGTATGGCAAGGACATTGTGCAGGGTTAAAATGGGTTTTTTGGCATAGCCAAAGTATTTGAGCGGGTCGCGGTTGGGGACGCAGCCGACGAGGACGCGGTTGGTGCTGTCCCAGTAATAGCCTAAGTCGTCATCGTTACCGTTGGGATCACCGAAGAAAAACAAACCATCAGGGCGGCGACCGTTGCCGATTTCATCCACATTGGCAAAGGGGAAAAGGTTAAGTAAACCGGGTTCCATTTCGATACAGCCACGCGATTTGTGTACATAGGCAACAATCAGCCAGGCACCCACTTGCAGCGCAACCGAGACCCATTCTTCTGCGACAAAGCTGTGCGGTTTGAAGGGATTGTGATCGAGTTCAAAAAACGGCAAGGCGCGTTTGTTGGAGGGCGTGTTGTAATTTACGCCAGTTTGGATGTCGGCGGCGACGGTGAGCGGCACATAGGCGAGATTGACGTAATCGGCGGAGACGTTGAGATAATGCCCGGAAACTTCGCCAGCAGTGACGTTGGGCGACACGCTCAAGGCTTGAGTACGGCGCACGCCCATGTCTAAGCCGAATTTTTGCAACAAAGTGCGGCGCGTTTGCAAAATCAGATTGGATAAATGAATGGCTTTGCTGGTGACGATATTTTTCACCCCGTCCGGGGTTTCCGTACCGCCCGCAACAACGGCGTTTTGCAAGCGCACTAGGCGCGAATAGGCGCGTCCGCGATAGTGATGAAACGCGCCGTCGAGAAAACGCACAATCTCCCGATTGCGCTCGTGCTGTTCTTTGCTGGGCAGTAGATTGTCGTCTAGGATGCCGACAATTTCGCGCACTTGAATGCTTTTGATGAAGTTGATGCGCGGCTGCGCCTCGCGCTGACGGCTTTCCGGGCGTGATTGCAGATGTTCAATAAACTGACGTTTATAGATTTTTAGATAACGCGCAAAGGCAAGGCTTTTGAGGAGTTGTTCGGGGCTGCTGCAACCGTCGCGGATTTCGAGAATGTCTTGCATTATTAATAGGCTCGTTAGGTGATTATTACAAAGTTCAATAGTGCTGCATTTTACGAAAATGCGCGGCATAAGCAGGTGAGATTTTTTTTATGGCGGCATAAGCAGCCAGGGTTAAAAACCTGCCTGCTGCCGGACAGTTTGCGCACGCTGAAGCTGCTACAGCGCGTCGCCAAACAGCTCGCGCATTGCCTTTTCGGTGGCTTCATCGTGCAGCACTTCGGCGGACAGGGTTTCACCGCATTCGGGACAGTGTGAAATCTCAGCGAAGCTGTCGGGATGCCGATAATGAGGGCTGTTGTTGTACCCTGTCCATTGATATTCCAGCAGAATCTTTTGCCCGCAGGCGTGGAATACAGTTTTCATTATAAAGCGTGAGAGACTAAGCCATCGGCAAGTTTGGGTTCAAACCAAGTGGATTTGGGCGGCATGACTTGCTCGGCATCTGCCACTGCCATAAGTTCTTCGATACTGGTGGGATATAGCGCGAAAGCGACTGCCATTTCTCCGCTATTAACGCGCTTTTCTAAGCCGTCTAAGCCGCGAATACCGCCGACAAAATCAATCCGCTTATCGCGGCGCGGATCGCTAATAGCCAATATAGGGGCGATTAAATGCGTACTTAACAGGCTAATATCCAATGCCGCTACCGGATCGTCGCTGGGTATATGCTCCGGCTTGATGCGCAGTTGATACCATTGCCCGCCTAAATACATACCAAACTCGCCACGTTGCGTTGGCTTACATTGTCCCGTGTAGGGGCTTAAGCTAAATTTATCAGCAATTTTAGCCAATAAATCGTCTTTAGATAAGCCGTTTAAGTCTTTGATAACGCGATTATAATCGAGGATTTTCATGCGCGTATCAGGGAACATCACGACCAAGAAATAATTATAAGCCTCGTCGCCGCTGTGACTGGGATTATTAGAACGGCGTTTCGCTGCCACCCGCGAGGCGGCTGCCGAGCGGTGGTGTCCATCAGCGATATACAGATTAGGCATGGCATCAAAGGTTGTCGTGATGGTATCAATATCTGCTCGCGCCTCTACTAACCAGAGGCGATGAATAATGCCGTCATCTGCCGTTACATCAACCAGCGGCGGAGCGGCAGAGATGCGATCCATGATGCCTTGAATGCCATTATCTTGCTTGTAAGTCAGCAACACGGGACCCGTCTGTGCGTTTAGGGTATCGACTTGGCGCACCCGATCATCTTCCTTGTCCGGGCGGGTAAATTCGTGTTTGCGGATGCGATTGGTATCGTAATCACTGACTGAAGCAACCGCGACCAAACCGGTTTGGCGATGCTCATCCATGATTAACTCATAAAGGTAATAATAGTCTTGCTCATCCCGCTTCAAGATGCCTTGATTCAGCATGGTTTGTAAATTTTCCGCACCTTTTTCATAAACAGCCGCAGAGTAAGGATCAGTGCCAGACGGCAAATCAATTTCAGGACGGGAAATATGCAGAAAACTCCAAGGGCGACCTGCGGCACGTTGGCAGGCTTCTTCGGTATTGAGAACATCATAAGGCGGCGCGATCACCGCTTCTGTGTGTTCAAGTTGAGGGCGTAAGCCCGCAAAAGCACGAATTAATGACATAAAAATTCCTTGGTTGACTTGGTAGGGCGGGTTAAGGCGCGTCTTATTGCGCCGTATCCGCCTTTTTTCTCGTTTCCATGCTCGGCGTGGGAACGAGGGAGTGGGCATTGTACAAAAATAGGCGAGCAGATTGCCAGTTTCTCGTTTCCATACTCGGTGTGGGAACGAGGAAACGCCGCATCAAATCGCGTATTTCTACCAACAACTTTTTCCCTGATTTTTTGTTGACACAAACCTCAAACGCAACTAAAGTCAAGCAAAATTGCTCGGCTAAGTATGCGTAAAACAATTTGTACTTTAAATAGTAGAGTAATTTAATGCGATAAATCAGAAAACATGCAAACCGCCTGAATACTGAATCAATGCCTCGAACTATAAAGGCAAAAATCCAGCATACTGGTAACCAAGCAAAGATGCCTGATTTATCATTCAATCTCGGAGAGTATCAAGGTGAAAAGGCTTGCTACTTAGACGTTAGAAATTCTCACACAACCCAGCATGAAAGTATTATCTATTTTCATTCTTGTTGCCGTCGGGCTTTTTAGGTTTTGATTCAAGCTCATTGGCGGCGGTCGCCTGAGCTTAGGCGTTATGTGTACAACCCACCATATAAAGTAGGATAACATTATGAAAGTCATGAAATTTGTATTTTGTAGCATTACCTGTATTGGTCTGAGTATGCCTGTATATAGCAACGATAATCGGTTAGAAGAGTACATTACTTCTTTTGATTACGCCGCAAGAAAAGAGATGAAAATTGATAGCAGCGGCTTGATTGAATTGTTAAAGCAAGGCAAGGCTCAACTCATCGATATTAGATTTCCAGAGGAATATTCTGCATGGAAAGTTGGACCAGCGATCAATATTCCATTAAACGAACTGCCCCAAAAACTATCATTACTCGACACGACTAAAGTTATCGTAACTGCCTGTCCTCACAAAGATCGTGCAACGATAGCCATGGTTTATCTTCGTTCAAAAGGCTTTAAGGTTAAGTACATTACAGATGGGCTAATCGGTTTGGCAGAAAAGCTGCGGGGCGATAATGCCAAGTCTTTTATAGATGCACGTAAACAATTGAACCCATAAAAGCCACGTAGGGTTAGCAAATTCCGCCCAATCTATGCGGGTCAAGGTTTGTAACCTGCACCCGCTGCTTTCTGGGTGGTTTTGCAGTTCATCGCCGTTTGTGGGCTTTGGATCTCGGCTTCTGCCTTGCCAACTTGCCGCCCCTGACCCGTGTGTTAGCGCAAAAGGAACTAAAAAACTGTGCCAAAGAAACTAAGCGAGATAGCAATCAAGATGGCAGAAAGCATCCTTAAAAAGAAGAATGCATCTTCTGAAGCCGTCTCAACCGCTTTGCTAGTAGTCCACATTGCATGGAATTACGCAGATGAAGAGGATTACAAAGATGAGCTAGGGTACATACACGGCCTACAAGAGATTAATCAAATGATAGCGCCCATAAAAAAGGAATTTATTATAGATGACGCAGAAGGTCTCGTTGACAGACTCATGAAATACAAAGAAAAGTATTATAAGAATGACAAAAGAGTCATATTTTCATGCGCATACGAAAATGGCAAAGTAAGATGCATAGGGAGATAAGGTTAATTTCGTGAATTGAATAGCTATGCGGGTCAAGGTTTATAACCTTGACCGGAACGTTTTGAGTAACCCAAGGTTATTTGAAATGTTCGTGTGCAGGTTACAAGCCTGCGTCCGCTTCGTGAGAAAATAGCAGCAAAGGCAGTTCAGATTGGCTTCTAACAAAAGAATCCAGCGAATGCAAAAAGCCGCGCTGCTGATTTAGACGTTAGACAACAAAATTTTGGAGGCTAAATGTATAGTGAAGAAGAAAAGCTATCTTTAGAACAAGTCGATAAAGTGGAACCCGTCATCCGTGAACTTATCCGTCACGAGAATGATGTTGTTCACCAACGCCTTACGTGGTTAATCCAATCTCAAGGTTTGCTATTTGCTGCCCTTGCATTTGCTTGGGAAAAGGAGCCGCGATTCGCCCTAATATTATCGATACTTGGTATCGCAACTTGTTTATCAATTTGGTCTGCAATTTCTCTCTATAGCCCGGCAGTGCGTGGGTTACATGATTGGTGGGAAGTCAAGGTTCCTGACGAATACAAAAAAGGTCGCCTTGTAATTGGATTGTGGTCTCCATCTAAAGGGTTTCCGCAGATTTTGCGACCTTGGCGCGCTTTACCATTTATATTTATCGTTGCATGGTTAGGCGTATTTGGACTCAAGCTTGTGTAGAATTATCGCTGGGCGTACTGTGCGGGTCAAGGTTTGTAACCTTGATCCGAACGTTTTGAGTAACCCCAAGGTTATTTGGCTCTCTAGGAATTGGTGTTGCAATAAATTATATTTGAAAACAATCTACTACAGTATAATGACACCCAGCACCGAAGCCGAAAAACGACACCGTTTATCACTGTCACTCATTGATTAAATTATATTCACTCCAATACAAATTCCTGAAGAGCCTAAAAATTGAGCATGGCAGCCGATACAAGATAAACAACCATGAAATTTCCGGCATCCTTCATATCCCCACCAAAGCAGTTTACACTTTTTGGCAAAAAAATCTT
>CAZOSP010000102.1:0-12387 GCA_964582525.1 uncultured Thiomargarita sp.
TTTTACATTTTTTGTATTTACTAGAATAATTTTTTCTTTAGCTATAAAAAAAATTATGGGCTTATAAGCTTGGATTTTCCGATAATGTCTATTGATTTGGAAAGTGGTAGAAATATCCTTGACTCTGTTCATTGGAGAATAGCTGGTGGTGGTGCTTTAAGTGAGTCAGAGGCTCAAAATCACTTTAGACTAATTAATGCTGATAAAACTCAAGCTACGTTATGTAGCACAAGCAATATTATTAATGCTTCTATGACATTAACATTCCAAATGTTTGTAACTGCAACAGAAGGAAGGTGGGCGGGTTTATCTAGATCGTGGTGGGCTGATCCAAGATATGTGCGTAAAGCAGGGCGATTTTCAAATATCAGCACCAGAGGTTTTGTTGGAACTGCTGCTAAAGTAATGATACCCGGATTTATTGTTAGGCAACTCGCAACAAATACCTCCCCGCTGGTTTTTGTCGATCTTGTGCGTTACGACAACAGTTGCACAGAATGATTATGCGCCTGTTGTCGTGACTTGGAGACAAACAAAAATCCTGCGCAATGCAGGGGTGTTTATTTAGTGCGAGTTGCCTTAAAGGAGACACTAAAAATGTCCTCATCAAAGTGGATGGGGCTAGTCTTAAAAATGCAGGTATTTCAGGCGTGTTACTAGACCCTGTACTTACATTATATTCCGGGCAGAATGTCATTACGTCAAATGACGATTGGAAAGATGGTCGTTATTCAAGTGATATATCAAATATGGGTATGTCGCCCTCTGATTCTCGTGAACCTGCTATTATTGCCACATTGTCTCCCGGTGCTTATATAGCAATTGTAAGTGGCTATCAGAACTCAACAGGCGTTGCTCTGGTATCTGTTAATGATATAGGGGGAAATGGTGTTCTGAGTAATATTAGCACCCGAGGACTTGTTGGTAATAATGCTAATGTCATGATAGCTGGTTTTATTATTGAGGGAGATACTAATATCTGGTATTCCGAAGAACGTCACTTAAAAACTGTACTGATTCGGGGTGATGGCTCAAGTCTCTTAGAACACGGAGTAACAGGTATTTTGTCTGATCCAACATTACAGTTATATGCAGGACAGACAATGATTAAGTCTAATGATAATTGGATAAGTGATAAAGACGCTATACTCAGTACGGGAATGCAACCGTCGAATTCTAGTGAGCCTGCCATGCTATCTACATTCAATATTAGAGGAAACCCCTCTAATCCTGGTGCTTATGCAGTCATTGTTCGAGGAAAAAACAGTACATCAGGAGTTGCACTTGTGTCTGTTACAAGTATGGACTAAGTTGTAGGGAGTGTGAATTCGTAAATATTCTTCGTCCATCCCGTTCTCATAAACGCGCAAGATTTTCAGGTCTTTATTCTGAAAATCTACACTACTCATCCACCATCGCCACAGCCACCTCCAAGTCCACCGTCACCTGGCGTGAAACGCCCGGTTCCTGCATGGTGACGCCGATCAGTTGTTCGGCCATTTCCATGGCGATTTTATTGTGCGAGATGAAGATGAATTGGACGTGTTGCGCCATGGCGTTAATAAAAGGGTAATAAAAGAATAAAAGGGGACGCTTCCCTTTTCAGAATAAAAGGGGAATAAAAGGGGACGCTTCCCTTTTCTGGAAAGATGAATGAGTTAGGTGATTGAATAATTGAGAAAAATATGGCTCTCTAGGAATTTGTGTTGCAATAAATTATATTTGGAAACAGTCTGTTACAGCATAATGATACCCTGCGTCGGAGCCGAAAAACGATAGCGTTTATCACTGTAACTCATTGATTTTTCGTACTTGGGTGCAAAACGACCGCCAAAGCGGATGGATTTTTGGCAATACTCCGGACGGAAGTGCGCTGTAACTCATTGATTAAATTATATTCACTCCAACACAAATTCCTGAAGAGCCAAAAATATCTCAAAAAAAGGGTAGCGTCCCCTTTATTAAAAATATCTCAAAAAAAGGGTAGCGTCCCCTTTATTCACAAATCATTGCGGATCGCGATGTCGTTCCCTACAAAACATGAATTACCCTGGTAGCCACTGGGTTCCCCAGCCAACTCATGCTCAACAGAGTTAATTAAATCAAAAGATAACCACGCGCTTGCTTCGTCGAGCCAAGCACACTCGTACTCTTGCGCCCACAGGTCATCATCATTCAAGCCCGTTTTGATGCGCTCGATATTGCGTGGTAACCCTTCCTTAACCGCTTGATAAATATCAAATGTATAGCGATGCCATAAGTCATCCTTATTAGTCATCAGCTCGTAAAACTTATTTCCCTTGCCGTTACCTGTGGACAGTATGCGAATTTTTAACCCCGCAGAAATAACCGGATAAAGAGCCGCCCATATCTCCCTGCTGTTTTTATGAAACGCAAACTCATCTAAAATCACGTTCTCTGAATAACCACGCGCCGTATCCGGGTTCGCCGGCAGACCAATAAACCGCGATCCCCACGGCAATTCAATTTCCAACTGCTTGTATTTAGTACCGTCTTCGCCGTCGAAGTAGGATTCCTGAATCTCGCCCGCCATTTTGCCATACGCGATACAGTGACGCTTTACATACCGTATGATTTCACGCGATTGCCGTTCCCCTGCTGAAAGAATCACCCAGCCCTCAATTTTCCCGTGATTCGCATACTCCTCAAACGCGCTATCAACCGCCTCCAAAGAAGCCAAAATAGAAGTCTTCCCTACTTGACGTGCGCTGTGGATAATCTTGTGATCATGTTTATCTGCCAGCCAGCGTTTTTGCGTTTCCAGTAACTGGAAAACAGGATTAGCGTCCATACAAGCGTTGTATCTCTCTGATAGTTTCTGGATCAAGCGTTGGTTTGCCGTCGGTAGATACCACGCCTTTTTTCATATCTTCTTCCGCTTGTTTAGCCAGCGCATCTAATTGTTTTGCTAAATCTTTGCGCCAACGCTCTTGATTAAGAGCAGAATCATTTAAGCACGGAACAATTTTCAACAGTTGTATCAGTAATTCATTCAGCCCGTCGGGGTTTTCTGCTACATCAGGTATTTCAAAATCATGTTCATACAGAATATCAATAATTTTTTGTTGACTCAGCAGGGTAAGCGCAACCCCCAGCGTGTGGGTATTATCCCCTAAGCGATTGACCATCTTTAACGCAGCATCAACCCGCTCGCTGATTTTTTCCTCTCTTTTTTTACGTTGCTGCGCGTAATACCCCAGCGTTGCACGAGAAATCTCGTAGCCTCGTTCAGCCAATAAATCGCTCAGCACCTGATGATCACCGAATCCACGTCGGTACAGTTCGGCATCCAGCCACGACCTATCCTCATCCGGCATTTTACGTATTTTTGTCACCGCCGGCATTAGCAACCCTCGCCTTGTTTGCAAACACGTTTATCGTCTTCAGGTTGCGGGCGTGGCGGCGGCATTGGGTGAGGCGCATCAAGAGAGATCAAATGGGTAGCACTTTCAGCGAAAAGTTCACTGTAACATCCACCTTTCAAGAGCTTATTTTGTTCGCGCAAAAACCGCTCAATCTTTTCAATCCGCTTTCCGTGTTCGCCTTGATGGATCAGAGTATCGCGCAGATCATCGCGTAACGATTGCAGCGTATCCAAATTTTTGTTTGCTTGTTCCTGTTGTTTTATCAGCATATACTGATTCTTTTGGATTTCACGAATCATCGGCTCTCTAGGAATTTGTGTTGCAATAAATTATATTTAGAAACAGTCTGTTACAGCATAATGATACCCTGCGTCGGAGCCGAAAAACGATAGCGTTTATCACTGTAACTCATTGATTCTTCGTGCTTGGGTGCAAAACGACCGCCAAAGCGGATGGATTTTTGGCAATACTCCGGACGGAAGTGCGCTGTAACTCATTGATTAAATTATATTCACTCCAACACAAATTCCTGAAGAGCCGAATCATCTCCTCATGCGCGGAAATAACCGCATCTTGATTTAAAAGATAAAGCCCCGCCAATCCACAAATAGCGGAAAACACAACTGTTGTTATCTTGCTATTGAAAATAACGGTGTTATCTTGCTCCATACAGCCTCCAAATCCATGCGACCTCCAAAAATTTTTCCTGTTGGAAGTTTAAACGCTTACGTTATCTATCAAATCAATAAACAATAAAAAACCGCCCAAAGGCGGTCTATAAAAATTCACAAAAAACGCCTCGCTACCTCATAAAAATATCAATCTGCGCCTCGTCAATAAACGGATACTCATTTTTTTATGGTGTGACAGCGCGATATGCAGCGTATTTATTGATGTTTTGTACTTTTGGCACATTTGCCGTTGCCATTCGATATAATCGCGCTGAATCAGTTTATACAAACCACTGCCTGAGTTGAGATGACGAATGTAAATGGCGTTATGTCTATACATATCACGCACTTCATTCATTATCTGAGTGGCGACTGAGTGGCTTAAATTTGTATTGACTATAATCTCGAATACGATGGTTTTAAAAAACCCTGAAAACACGCTATATTTTTCTGCATCGGCGATGACTACCTGCATACCACCCCACTCCTTGCGAATATTTTGCACGATTAGCTCGCACTCAGCCACTGAAGCACCAAACTCAATCAGTATTTCGGTGATATTTTCAAAAAAATCGTCCGCGTTATCTGCCATCTTACACCCCCATTTCCTTCAATTTACGTGCAGTCTCAGTCTTATTCCGCAGAAAATCTTGCTCTCGTTCTTCCTCCGTACGGTTATCAGTTTTTTTACCTAGAATATCATTCCACACGCGCCGAATATTGTCCGGCATCGGAGCAGCTTTCTCATGACGCGCTCGCGATGCGGCTGGCGCGACATCCTCAGTTTTTGGCACGGGTGACATCGGTTTAGGCGGGACAGGCTGGCGTTTCACCGCATTAAGTTTTTCTTGTAAAATCGGTTTTAGGTAGTTATGGTTGCCAAAAGGGCTAAACGTCCTTTCAGACCGCTCCACACTTTTGACCTCGTAACAACGCTGTAAAGCCTCTGTAAGAGCAGGATAAAACTCTTTTT
Organism: uncultured Thiomargarita sp.; assembly: GCA_964582525.1. Lineage (GTDB taxonomy): Bacteria > Pseudomonadota > Gammaproteobacteria > Beggiatoales > Beggiatoaceae > BB31. The sequence goes on from CAZOSP010000102.1 coordinate 5,031, forward strand.
TACACCCTACCAGTTCCAGCGTTTCTTGCGCCAACCGCACTTTTCGCCCCCACGAGATTTTAGATTTACCTGTTCGGAACAGATCAATGTAGCGCACCAAACTTTCCACTAGCGCGGCGGGCAGTGGCGTAAGTAGTTTGAAATATTCCTGCACTTGCGCATCTTTAGCCGCTACCAAAATCATGCTTTCAATGTCGTGTTCTGAAAACTCGGCATCACAACAAGGACAAGTCAATTTCATACCCGCCCTCCATGCAAAACGCCTTCAATCGCACGTTTCACTACATCACCGTGGCAAGACTCTGGTTTGCAATGACAAATCAGCACAAGACCTTCTTTTTTTGCCATCTTCGCAAGCTTCATGAGTTCTTGATAAACATTGTTCTGTGCTTTGTACTGTTTTCGCAGCCATTCTTGGTACATTTCGATGGCGTTCTCACGCCCATACATTTGCACGGTAAACGGATTGCCCAGTAGTGTGCCGCGCCCAATGTACACGGGCACCCCCAACAGGTTTTTCTGCTTATCATCGGTAACGAGTTTTAGTTTACGCACGGTGTCGGTGTGCAGGGTATAGGTTTTGCCGAATTGGTTTTGATTAATAACAGTGATCATAGTTCAACACCCTGACGTTTCCCCCATGATTTCAGCCCTTCAACGCAGGCGACCAAAGCTCTCGGTGCAGCCCACCCCAACTTATCCGTCTTTGTGATACGCTTCGCCCATCGTTCCAATGCTTCGTTGGAGTTATTGCGCACCACGCCGGCATCAAACAAAGTTCCCCACAGGTTTTTAATTTTAGCAATCAGCGCGGCGCGGGGATCGGGCGACTCGCCCGCTTTGGCTTTGAGTTCATCAACAAGCGCGGTCAGCGTGTCCGTCGGTACGCTGTTAAGCGATACATGCCCTGTATCATCGGGCGTTGCGCCAAAGCGCGGCAATATGTGACCGCGCCACACGTCGTCCTCAATTTGCAGGATGTCGCGCTTGTATTTGTAGATTAAGCGAGTCATTTTTTGGCGGTTCACATTCATACGCTTACTCCTTTAAGATGCCGAAGCCCTGATAAATCGCTGATAGGGATTGAGCTTCTCCCGATCACATAAGGAAAATCACCTGCGGTCAGTTTCAAAACAGAGCCGCCATTGCGATGCCCTATTCCCTCAAACCAGCCACACTGAAAATAGAACTGTTTCTCAACATCCACAAAGCGTCGACTCAGCAGCGGTTTACCGACAAAACCTTGCCGTAAACCGCGCTTGAACGCTCTGATTAAATCATTACGTTCAGTGTTCATTAGCTCACTCCATCCATAGTTTCAGCAAGATGTTTCCATGTTTGCCCATCATCACGCCGATACTGCCCATTTTGGTTGCGGGTAATGCTCGGCGGTTCTAAATGCGAAAAATCCACCGCATTGACCGCCAAAGGCAGCGAAGTTAAAAACTCTACCGCCGCATATTCGACACCTACGCCAAAAGGGATCGATTCGCCGGGTAATGAAAAAATATCAGTAGAAACAACCTGATAAACACCTATTGAACATTGCACAACCAGTTGACAACCATAACAGGCTCTCTCCTGCTTTAATCGCCACAGCGCATCTGTCAAATTAAATAACGCCTGTTTGACTGCGACATTTTCTTCAGTTAAAGTGCTTGCTTGGCTTTTCCCCGCCGCCCGCATTACCAAAAAACAATCTTTTAGCGATTCGCGGCGATAGTTTTGCAGGATTTCAATGTAGTTAGCATCAGACATAACTCACCTCGTGCTCATCATTACCACTGCCAATTTCCCAGCAGGATTCCGTATCTAAATCCTGCGTCAATTCCAAATTGCTCACTACCGAGTGCAGTTGCGCAATACCTAATTCGCGCTGAAAAGCGCGGATATGATAATTAACCTCGGTCTCGGACTGTTTGATATTCCTGTAAGCTAATTGCAAAAGCTGTAGATTAGTCATACTGCACCTCGCATTTCCATTTCTGCGGCACTCCATCCTAGCTGATATTGAGATTGAACGTGAGGTAAGACCTGCAATAGCGAAAAGTCTCGCCCGTTTTTACGGTCGTAATAACCAAGCCAAAAAGCCTCACTCAGTTCGCGTTCGATTTGCTTATTTGCCATCTCACACCCCCACCGCTTCAACTACACCGCCCAAATCATTCCAAGCGGTCAGAATATTCTGCTCACTCATACCGCCGTACATTTGCGCGAGCCGCATTGTTTTGATCATGCCGCGCAATGCGCCGTGCTTATTGGCAATGTCTTTGAGCAAGGAAATTTCGCCACTCCCTTCAACGCCAAAACTGCGAGCCACCGCAATGACATCCTTGTCCGACGGCTTATTCAAACGCTTGCGCTTGCCTAGCCGCGAAAACAGTTGAGCAAAGCCAGCTGACCGGCTACCGCCGGTCAGCCGTGAGTACACTGATTCGTTCCCCATTAACACCAGCCCGCATTCAGCCGCGTCATGAATTGAGCGAACGGCCTCTAACGCCTCTTGCTTTAAGTGCTGCGCCTCATCAATAATCAGCAGCGCGGTTTTGCCGGTCAGACGCGCCACAATGGCGCGGTGTAATTTGGGTGCGCCCGCAATGCCGGAAATACCCAAGTTCTCTGCGATTTCTTCCAGACAGTACCCCTGACTGGCAACCGCTGGATACATGACTACGTGAGTCACATTGTTATTAATGGCTTTATACCGCTTCGCGGCGGTCGTTTTGCCAACCCCTGCACCGCCGTACACCACGCCGATGTCGGCGGCGTACTGCGCAAATTCCAACACCGATACGATGGATTTAGCGGTCGGGGTTTCAACAAATGCCGCTTGCGGGGCAACAGCTTGCTGCTTATCCAATGACAACAGCCAGTTCTGCGCTTTACTTTCTACGTTGGCGTTATTGCCTTTGTAATTCCCGCGCAACCATTCACCTAAAGTTGCGTCACTGACTCCTAAGTGTTTCGATGTTTGCACCTTGGATAATCCCTGCGCATCCATCGCCGCCTGCACCTGTTGTTGCAATGTCAAGTTGCTTTCTGTCATAATCAAACCTCGATCTAAATGATTGTTCTCTGCGTTGCTGCGCAGAGCTTTTTAAATGGCGCGCTTGCGCGCCTGCTGCTCGCGTAGTCGAGCTACCCCTTCTTGAAACGCGGTTTCCCGTGCTTCCTCATCAAGCGTCTCAACCCCACCATGCTTGTCGCGCATACTTTGGAATTGAGACGGCTGAATGACTTTGCTTTGCGCCGTTTCCGCAGGCTGTGCTGCCGGTAACTGCGCGGCGACTTCTTCTGCGGTCAGTTGACCGTGTAGTTCAGCCGCTTGCTTGACTGTTTTGGCGAATTTATTGCGTTTTTTCGCATGTTCTTCAGCCGCTTCTTTGTCGTTGAAACCCGATAAATCCGTAGCCGCCGCATAACAAATCAGCTTGGCATCCATTGTGTAGACATAAATGCCTGAATGCAGATGGTCCGGATCAAAGCGCACTACCAATTTTCTGCCTCGATACGCGCTTAACGCCTCATGCCAGTACCAGTTATCCATTAAAGTGATTTGCCCGTCAGACTTACGCGCACTAACGCCCTCCGCCGCCAGCAACCACAGGCTTTTCTGTGCTAACGAGGGCTTGCGAATAATTGCCTTCGCGTAGCTTTCGCTAAAAACCTGGTCAAATGAATACAGCCCTTGGCACACTTCGCTACGCCGCCCAGGTCGAGCGTTGTGATGTGCGATTTCTTCATTCAGCACGGCGACAAAATCAGCAATCGGAATCGCTTTAGAGCCGTAGTTTGCGGGTTTATTCTCCACCTTATTACCTGTATATGCGCCCTCAAATGCGGGATGCTTGCTGATGTACTCGCAAAAATCTCTAAACCCCCGCTCAATCGGTTTCGACTGCCCCGAATACGGCGTTGTCCAGTGAATCTCTACGCCCAGCGCGGTCAACACGCCGGTAGGTTCTTCAGGTTTAATTTTGAAGCGGTAGCGATTCGGCGATTGCCCGCTCAGCCATTTCGACGCAAACCCCCGCCCGTTATCTAAATATGCCTTTTCAGGAATGCCGTAGTGAGTCACCATGTCGCCAAACGATAACCGCACAGCATCCGCGTTCTCTGTGCGCTGGATGCGCCAACTGAGGAACTTGCCACTGTACAAATCCTGCCAAGCCAACATCAGCGGGCGCGTAGCATTGCCATCGCCGAAATCGACAAACACGTCAAACTTATGCCCATCGGCATTGACAGCCTCCATCGCATGAAACACAGAACGGTCGCGCCGTTGGGATGGGTACAACCGCTTCAGTGCGTCCGCGCCTTGCCGTTTCAGCACAATGACCGCGTGCGGCACTTCTTTTTCCAAACGGCGGCGTAATGTAGCTACGCTTGGCACGTTCCAGCCTTTTTCCTTAGCCGTGCGCTGCAATCGTTCATAACACGCACTTTCTGCGGGCTGTGAGTTGCGCAGGTAATCGGACACGTAAAAATCCCACGCCGCCTGTTCGATGTCTGCTTGATGTGTGCAGCCCACATAAGACGGGCAAAGTGCCGCCAGCCAATGCTGGCGTTCAATATTTTTCAATAACGAATACCAATTAAAAATCGTTGCGCGGCTCTCATTGCCCCGCACTTGCTCAATAGCTTCGCCTTTTTCAGACCCTTGTTTTTTCATAACCTCAATACTTTCAATTACGTCCAAACGTCGCTGCGCTTCATTTTTTTTCGATTGGCTGGCTTTGTGGTAAGTCGCCCACAGTTCATCAGGATCAATTTCCCGCTTAATATCTTTCGCTTTTTTTAATTTTTTGGGTTTAGGCGCGTCGGCTTGCGTCGCCGCGCCTTGGTTTGGCTCATCGACCTTTACTTCGCTTGCAACTTCAGACTTGGCATAAGCGGCTTGAATGGCTTCGGGCAAGCTGGCTAAAGCCACCTCGTAAGCTACGCCACCGCGTCCACCGACTGTCTCAACTTCGCGCACGTTCAACGCACAGCCGCGCCAGATGCCACGCTGTATAGCCATCGTGACATTTCTACGCGAAATGCCAGCCACTTGAGCCAGTTGCGACGAGGTAAGCCAAGTCGTCATTAGACGATTTCCCCAAGTTTGTTTTTATTGCGCATTATCATTAATCAAATGAAATGAACCGGCGGCGGGTTCACTATCAATCCTTAACAGCTTTCCAAGTCACACTTAACGTATTAGAAAACGTCAAAAAGCCCCGCACCGCCGCGCCTGTCGGATTGTCAGGCAGCACAACTAAGTCCTTCAATTTCTTAGATAAACTAGCCGTAACGGTTTCCGTAACCAAATCCTCATAACGCGCCCCCAACGCAGTCCGCAGCGAGGCAATATTGTCTTTGGGTACGCTGATTTTTTGCACCACCGTAATGGGCACATCACACATACCCTCCACACGCAGCGTACCCCCTTCAGGTGCAACTTTTTTAAGCTGCGCTTTGATCGCCTCCAGTTCCTTTGTTTTCGCCGCCACATCCTGATGCAGCGTATAACCACGCACCACTAAATCAGTCAGGTCTTTATCAGCTAATTCGCCGGTCTCAACAAACACAGCACTATAAAGTTTTGCATCTACGTCTTTTGGTTTACCCCACATAAGAGGTCTCCTTAATTAACTTGTTGTGCGCCCAAAGAGATATAAACACAGGAAAAAGGGGCGCGACTTTTATCCCGTGGATTGACTACGCTAAAGTTTCTTCTTAGACTCGACATGCGCAATACGCTTGCGCACCTCATGGGGAAGCTGATCGATAAACTCCTGTTTACGCTCGTCTCCGACTTGCAAATCAATAAAACCGCTGAGATAAGCCAGTAAAGCATTTAAGGCACGACTGAAGGCTTGATCGTCTAGCACATCGCTGATGCGCTCGACTAGCGCCATAGTTTCTGCCAGTTCAGTATCGGCACTCATGCCTGCACCTCAAACGAAAAGCCCAAGGCTTCTTCAAACACTTGCCATGTTTCTGCTTGCTCATTACCCATGAAAATCCATAAAGCTTCGGCAGAATCAGGCTGTTCTTCCATCAACAACTTTGGCGCAAGCGAAACAAACACCGCATCGGTTTCGGCATACAGCTTCAAAAAATGCCGATACGCCAAGACGGTATGCCAATAATCACGCGGTTTTCGCGCTCGACCTAATGCCCACACTGCATCAGCTATCTTGCTCAAATAGGCGGTATGCTCAGGTCTCAGCAGCGTTTTTAACTGCTGTTCAATGTCCATTTTTTCCATCATAAAATTCTCTTGAACAATCCCATCGCTTTTATAAAAGCATTGATAGGGTTTACTGTATGAACCGTCTTTACGACGGCTTCTGCCTGCACACGCTGCTTCAGTTCCTGAAACATTGTGCGCTTGCAGTCTTTGACTAGAATTAGACATAATAGAAATACCTCGTTCTAAGCAGCAGTTTGCAGGTCATAGTTTTTCCGTATTTTTTCCCAGTGAGAATCAATGACGCTTAGGGAAAGCGACGGCGAAACGGGTTGACCTATTTGTTTTGACAGCAGTACCAGAATCGTCAGCGATAAATCCGTAGGCGAGTGACCATAAGCGGATTCCTCACGATTCCACCAGCGATGCACGGTTTTAGAGATCGTGCTCTCGTTAAAGCCATGCCGTTCTGCCCATGCAGACCACGGGCAGCCCAGCTTGGCTCTAATTTCTTTAGGGGTTAGAAGTTCACTATCCATTGCTAACCTTCAGTTACAGCGACTATTGCAGTAGCCGCTCTTTTTTTGGCTTGGCTTGTCCTGACTATTCGTGACATGTCATTATGGGTAGCATAACTCAACTAACGGTTGCATTTCAACTTTTGGTTTAAAAAGTGTAAAAAAAATGACTACTAGTCGATTCAAAAAAGAGAGAGAACGTCTAAAAATGACGTTAAATCAAATAGCTGGGGAATTTGGTATAAGCCACCAAGCGGTGCAAAAATGGGATAAGGGCGCGAATATTCCATTTGATAAGTTACAGGTATTAGCAAAGATAGGGTTTGATGTTCAATACATCATTCTGGGTGTTCGCTCAAAAAACCTGAGCCAAATAACGGAAATACCAGTGGAAATAGAGCCTGATGATATAACCGCTCGCATAAACCAACTAACGGAAACACAAACAGACGTAATAAAGGCAATGATTGGGGAGCTAGAACGTGCTAATAAGAATGATTCGCTAGGGAAGGATTTAGCTAAGATAGTAAAAAAAAATGGCAGCTAAGCGTGGCTAAAATGTGAATTAAGGGCTAACTGCAACCCACAATTTATCAAGGCTTTGGCATTAGGCAACTCGCACTAAATAAACACCCCCGCATTGCGCAGTCCCTCTGTGTCAATA
>CAZOSP010000103.1:0-12161 GCA_964582525.1 uncultured Thiomargarita sp.
GCCACAATTATGCTTTATAATTGGTGTGTTTCCGCTATATCTTTCTGGCACGGCAACCCTTGTTTGTTAACTGGGGTATGAAGGATGCCGAAATTATCGTAATATTGCCGTTTATTGCAAAATAGCCACACTAAAAATATATTTTTGGGTGCCAGGATAAAAAAGAGAAAATGAGTCTTGGGTGGCGCGAAATGTAAGTTAATAATATCTCTGAGGGCAGTTTCAGGTGGGGCAGATAACCGGAATTTATGTTATTAAAAAATATGAGCAATCTTAAAATCAATCAATATGAACTCATGCCATTTGATATTTCCTGTAAAACTATCATGGATAAATATTTGCAATATCTACACTTAGATACCAGCGATTACACCTTTGCAGCTAACTATTTATGGCTAAGTAATGGTAGTGGTTTTTATTCTATTATTGAAGATTCTTTTTGTTTCTTTATTTTAATCAATGGCGAATTGTCTATGATTCTACCGCCGATTGGTCAGCGGGAAAATGTCATTAATGCGATGAAAACATGCTTTAGCATTATGGATGAAAACAACAGTTCACCTGTTTATACTAAAATTGAATATGTGGATGAATCTATGCTGTCTGCATTTGCTAATGATGTAGAAGAAGGCGCGGAAATTTTTGATATTTTTGCAGATTTCATTATAGAGCGCAGTCTGGTTGATTATTTGTATAATTGTGATGATTTAATTTATCTTAAGGGAAATCAATACAGCGCGAAAAGAAATGAAATTAATAAATTTATGCGTATTCATCCTGATTATGAAATTCACCGCCTTATTGCACCAGAACACGCACAAGACATTATGCGCTTAGTCAATACTTGGATTACCGAGCGCATGAAGTATTTACCTGCTGAACAAACAGACGCATTTCTCGATGGTATTTACAGTGAGCGCGTAGCTATTAAGCGCATGTTAAAAGATTATGAACAGCTTAATCTTATTGGGTTGGTCATTGTCATCAACGGCGTTCTTAGTGGTTTCACGGTGGGCGAAAAAATCAATGACAAAACCGCCAGCGTGATTATTGAAAAAACCGATTTCAATATTCTCGGCTGTGCGCAATTTCTTTTTCGAGAATTTGCTAAATTACTGGCTTCTGAATACGGAGTAACACATATTAACGTCGGTGGTGACATGGGATTTGAAAATCTTAAAAAAGTGAAAATGTCATATCGTCCTAGCAGTTTAATTCCCAAATATACCATTTATAAACGTCAGTCTTAACATATACTTATACCCGCCAGAACCTGCATTTTTTGCTTTATCAAGTTTGTGACAAATGCTTGGTGTTTAAGCCCTTAACCACCCCTGAGCGCAGGTTTCAGGCGGGTGCAGTATAATGACTTGACTTTAGAGACGGTATCTACACCTAATCAATCACTTCGACCGCTCCTGTCATTTCTGGATGCGGTCCGCAACGGTAAGGAAAGTGTCCCGCGCTGTCAAATACCCGCTCATAAGTCTCGCCCGCAAATAAATAAGGCGGTTCTTCTTCATCTAATTGCTTAAACCAAACATTGTGGTATTGACGTTTTTCATTATTAGTCCAGCGTACTTTTGTTCCCGTTTTAATTTGTATGTGTGCTGGCAGGTATTGGAATTGATAAATACTGATGAGTACAGTGCCGTCTTCAGTGCGGGGCGGATGGGTTTCTACATGGGTGTCGGTGGGCGGATGCGCGGCGGGATGTTCGGCTTGCGCAAAGGCGGGCAAACATAACCATAGGGCTATTCCAAGTATTGTTGAACGCATCATGGATTTCCTTATTTTTAACTATAAAAAAACCAATCGTTAAAAAAGTTGACAGTGTTTTTTAACGATTGGGTATGGAGAAAGGTATTGCTTTAAGGTTTATTGCGCAACGGCATTAATTTCTGCTTCAGGATTATCTAAGCCTAATTTGTAACCTACAGAAACATGATGCCAACGCGCTGCACTGTGGTCGTCGTGAATGGCAAAACCGATATTGTAAAGTTTGCCAGCTTCTATGTTGACATCGCCTACGCTGTCAGCGTTGAGTTTACGAGTCAGCTCGACAGTCCATATCCCGTCTTCGAGTTTGCCAACAAAAGCTGCGCCGCTGCCACCTTCCATCTCCCGATCCGCCAAAACATGACCGTTTTCAGTGACACCGCTGCCCGATTTGAAGCGCAGCAAGTCCATGTAATGTCCGGCATCTCGTTCAGCTTGAATGGCTGCCTCATCTTTGCGCTGCGCAAAACCGCCGCGTGGTTTGGCGTCTTCTATTTTGATTTGCAATTCAGTACGGCTTTCTGCGAGGTATTTGTGCGCCTGCGCATCGGCTTCATCGGGCATGGAATGCAGATCGTGATGACAAGTCGCCCAGCAGCCGGAAAGGTTAGGATATTCCATACTGTCATCTGCAATCATTAATGCCAGTTTCATGGGATTTTCCGCGTCCATTTTGCCGCCTTCAACAAAGGGTATGGGAAAATGCGGTGTATCCTGCCAAGTGAAGCGTAAATAGAGATTTTCCGCATCGTGACTGGCTTGGACTTTAACCGCGATACTGCCGCGTTTGTCAGGCAGCGGATGTGGTTCTAATGCGGGCTTTTCGCCATTGACAATTTTGCGTCCAATATCAGCCGCTTCTTGATCGTGACAGGTAAAGCAGCGGTCTCCGACTTTAAGTACGGCTCGCGCTCCGCTATGTTCCTTGCCGTTAAGCACCCATTCTAGCGAGGCTTGTCCGGGATAAAATAGCACCACTTCGCGTTCAGAGGCTTTACTCCAATCTATAGCGGCATCACCAAGGCTGGCAACTGGTGCGGCGGCGGCTTTTTCGGCGGCTTTGGCGGCTTCTTCTTCAGCAGCTTTAATGTGTTGGGCTTGTTCAAAAGCGACCCATTTAGGTGGCAGCGGGCGAATAAACTTGGGATTCGGTGCTTCTAAAGCCTCAATTTCTGCTTCGCTTAACTGGGTATGCACTGCTTTGTGGGCGATACCTTTGTGGCAATCAATACAGGTGTTGCCTTTTTCCATTGCATTGCGGTGTTGTTGATAAGCGCGGGGTTTTTGCTGATCCGGTGCCATGGCACTGAAATCATGGCAGTTGCGGCATTCGCGTGAATCAGTGGCTTTCATCGCCGCCCATACTCGATTCGCCATGTTGAGACGGTGAGCTTCAAATTTTTCTGGGGTTGAAACAGTTCCCATCACTTTGTGGAATACTTCGTTGCTGGCTTGAATTTTTCGCACCACCTTGTGAATCCAAGGGCGCGGGACGTGGCAATCGGGACAGCCGGCACGCACGCCGCTGCGATTGCCTTCGTGAGCTGAGTTTAAGTATTCTTGGTAAACATTTTCTTCCATCTCGTGACAGGAGATGCAAAATTCCATGGTATTTGTGACCTCCATGGCGGTATTAAAACCACCCCAGAAGATAACACCGATAATCATAAAGACCAGTGCTACGCCTATGGTGGTACCAAACAAGGTTTTGCGTGCTAGAAAACTTGGTCTTTTTAGTGGAACACTCATGGAGACCCTCCAGTGGTTAAGCCTAGGGGAGATATGACGATGTGCGTCGCCATGTTGAGAGACAACAATCGCAAAAAACACCAAGCCGTCAGGCTTGATGTTTTTTTACTGTTGCTTAATACACGTCGTGCTGGGTGTTATAGACGTTGAATTTGCCGGTTGGCGTGATAATGCGCGGGTCCTTAATGACTGTTTTTACTTCACGGGTTTTGTCATCTAATACCACAATCGCGCTGGCATCGGTTTTGCCCGCCCAAATGGAAAACCAAACTTCATCGCCGGCTTTGTTGTATTCGGCATGAACCGCACGCTTAACCGCTTTGGTATCGGGTAAATCGGCTAAAGCAGCAATATTGATAATTTGCGGTTTGGCATCGCCATTGGCTAGGTCATCGACGTTATAAACGGCGACTGATTCGGCGATGTCTGGCTCAGGATTAAGCGGCGCATCTGCCCACAGATTTTTGGAATTGGGATGGGTTTTGACAAACAGTGAACCCGAACCATGAATTTTTAGTTCTTGCACCACTTTCCAAGCGTGATCGGGGTGATTTTCCGGATCAGTGCCAATCAAGGTGATTACATCCGCGCCCAGATGACTGGTTGCCCACACCGGACCATATTTAGGATGGGTAATATTCGCGCCGCGTCCGGGATGAGGTTTTTTCGCCGTATCCACAATCGCTGCTAACTTGCCTTCTTTAGTATCCACCACCACCACTTGATTAGACATGTTAGCCGCCACTAAGAAGTAGCGTTTGCTGGCATCCCAGCCGCCATCATGTAGAAACTTGGAAGATTCAATGGTGACTTCTTTTAGGTTTTTAATATCAGAATAATCCACCAATTTCACCAAACCGGTTTCTTTAATATTAATCACCCATTCCGGTTTGAACGGTGAAGCCACAATAGAAGCAACACGCGGTTCAGGATGGTATTCACCGTCAACGGTCATGCTACGGGTTGAAACGATTTTCAAAGGTTTCAAAGTATCGCCTTCATAAATGGTATATTGCGGTGGCCAATAAGTGCCAACTACCGCATATTTGTCTTCAAAGCCTTTGAACTTAGAGGTTTCAACTGAACGTGCATCCATGCCGGATTTTACTGTTGCGACCACGCCGGGTTTCTCCATCCATAAATCAATCAAGCTGGTTAACCCATCGCGCCCAATCACAAAAATGTAGCGTCCCGAGGCAGACATACGCGAAATATGCACGGCATAGCCGGTTTTTAGAATACTGATGATTTCTTTGGTATCACCATCAATCAATGCCACTTCACCAGTATCACGCAACGTCACAGAAAATACATTTTCCAGATTAATGTTATTCATCTGTTTAGTTGGACGTTGATCAACGGGTACAATCAATTTCCAGCTTGCCATTTGATCTTTCATGCCCCACTCAGGTGGGATCGGTGGTTCTAATTGAATATAGGTGGCGATATTTTTGATTTCTTCTTTGGTGAGAATATCGTCATAGTTCACCATGCCGCCTTCTGTACCAATGGTAATAATCGTCTCTAAGCGTCTTTGTCCCAGTTTTTTCGTGGCTTCCGGCTCCAGACTTTTACCCGTCGCGCCTTTACGCAATACCCCATGACAACCTGCGCAACGCTCAAAATAAATCTTCTTACTAGCCGCATAAGCTTCTTCAGATAAGCTGGGTTCAGCCGCTGTCACGACTCCGCCAGTGAATGTCAAGCCAAGCGTAATGCTCAGTGAAAGAATGCGCTTTTTCATAAAAACTCCCCTTATAGGTTTAATGCAATAATGCCTTTGATGATCAAAGTGTCACAGGGAGTTTTATGGATTTGCTAGGCGCTGACATTGACTTAAGTCAAATACTGAAAATTGACAGCTCTTTGATCTAAGTCAATTCAAGCATTGCGTCAGTGCGCCAAAATCGCCAACTAAAAGAGAACCTACCGCTTATCATCAACTGCTTTGGAGAAGACGATGAACCATTTAGTCACCTTAAGCCTAGCCATGCTAGTGCTTGTTTTGTTAGTCACCGTTATTTTTGGCTTTATGTCAGGCGTGACCACCTATTGGGCGTGGATAGCCTTAGCATTATTGCTCGGTATTCCCTGGCTGCATCGCCGCTTATCTAGCTTGTCTTATCTGACTTGGAAAGAAGCCTACAGCGTGAAAGTGCAAGCATTAGACGATGACCACAAGCGTTTATTGCACCTCATCAATAATCTGCACACTGCCGCACATTATCGCACCGATGCCAATTTTGAACGGCAGGCATTAAATGAAGTAGTGGATTACACCAAAACCCATTTTGCCCGTGAAGAAGAACTCATGCAGAAATATCAATACCCGGATTACGCCGCGCACAAACGCCAACATGAGGACATGATTGAAAAGGTTAATGATTTAGTGCAACGCTATGAAATGAATCGAGATGCGGTGATTGAAGAATTATTGAAATATTTGCGTGAATGGTTAATCAACCATATTCAAGGCACTGACCAAAAATACAGTCAACATTTAAGCTCGCACGGGGTTCAGTAAATGTAAGCGTTCACAGCCGCAGCGAGAGCGGCTGACTTTGGGAGCGGCTAATCTCCAGATTAGCCAAACGGCGCAGCCGTTTCACGCCGCCGTTGCCGTCGCTACTTGAAAGAGCCAATCTCCCGATTGTAGATTTTCAGAAAAACATCTTGGCAAATAAGCCAGAAAACGTAAAATTCCCCTGAATTTGGCATCCTTCAGACTCCCCGAAATAGTTTACACTTTGCGAGTTCCCCTTTTTGGCATCCTTCATACTCCCCAAAATAGTTTACACTTTGCGAGTTCCCAAGTGCCGCTTGGAAACTCATACCTTGCCCGCGTCGCTGGACCGTTAGTACAGACCGCAACGCGGTGAAGATCGCATTCCCAAGTGGCACTTGGGAACGAGGGGAACGAGGGCAAACCGCAGGCGTGCGACGGGCGAACTATAAACCCGCCTTGTGCCTCAGCTTACTCATAAAGCCACTGTTTACAGTGGCTTTTTTTAGGATTTTTATCATGACTGATTTAACCTTCATTGCTCAAACAAAAGACTGTCCACCCGGCTCCATGCTGCGCGTCTCCCTGTCTGACAAACGCCTCCTGCTGGCAAACGCCTATGGACGCTATTACCTTGTCCAAGAAATGTGTCCGCATGAAGACGTCTCCTTGTATCTCGGCTGCTTACGCGGCAACATCATCCAATGCTCCCTACACGGCAGCCGCTTTGACTTAAAAACCGGTGAGCCGCTAGAAGAACCGGCTGAGGAAGCCTTGCAGACTTATCCGGTGACAGTAGAAAACGAGCAGATTTTCGCCGCCCTTAAAATAGAGGAAACCCCCGTATGAAAAAATATCTTCTGCTGGCTTTATGCAGCTTGATTTTGCCAAGCTGCGGTTTTCAATTACGCCAAAACGTCAGCCTGCCGCACAGTTTACAACCCGTGCATATCAAAGCCAGCAACGCCCGACAAATTCCCACCTTGCTCAAGCAACAACTCGGTGAGCAGGGTGTCGCCATGACCGAAGATGCAGACAAAGCGCGTCTATGGATTGAATTAAGCGAAGAACAACAGGGCGAACGCACGATTTCCGTGTCCGCCTTATCCACCACCTTAAAGGAAGTAGAACTGACACAGCAGATTTATCTGCAACTGCGCAAACCAGACGGCAGTGTGTTACTTGAGAAAAAACCCCTGCGTCTAGTGCGTGAATTTATTTATGATGAGCAAGCCGTATTAGCCCAAGCCAGCGAGCAGCAAGTATTGCGTAATGACATGCAGCAAGAAATTCTCGCGCACATCTTGCGCCGCTTAAGTCGCGTACAAGACCTGCAAGGCAACTCGCAATAAATTAAGACTCGGCTAAGACGCATCAAAAGTTTGCCTATTCGGAAGTCTCCGCCCGATTTTTAATTTTTTTACAGTGTCAATCTGTAAAATTTGCGACTATACTAAGTACAAATTTACAACTAAGTGGAGCTTCTCATGCAACCGACTGAACAAACTATACAAATGCCAATACCGCCGCGTTTTGAAGTGCCTTTAACGCGAATGCCGCGCACTTTAGAAGCAACTGAAAAAGCCGAACTCAAAGCGCGTATTAAGGCTTTATTAAAAGCCCAAAACGCTGTGCTGGTCGCGCACTATTATGTAGATGCCGATGTGCAAGCATTAGCCGAAGAAAGCGGCGGTTTTATTGCCGACTCGCTAGAAATGGCACGCTTTGGCAAACAGCACAGTGCTACTACGCTGGTGGTCGCCGGCGTGCGCTTTATGGGCGAAACAGCAAAAATTTTAAGCCCCGAAAAGCGCGTACTCATGCCGACTCTAAAAGCTGAATGTTCGCTGGATTTAAGCTGTCCGGCAGCCGCTTTTAGCGATTTCTGTGACCAACATCCCGATTATACCGTAGTGGTTTATGCCAACACCTCAGCCGCAGTAAAAGCGCGTTCCGACTGGGTAGTGACTTCCAGCATCGCCTTAGACGTTGCTCAACACCTTGCCGCGCAAGGCAAAAAAATCCTCTGGGCACCGGACAAATATCTTGGTCACTATGTAGAACGCATGAGCGGCGTGGAGATGCTACGCTGGCAAGGCTCTTGTGTCGTGCATGAAGAGTTCAAAAGTCAAGGCATTCAAGCACTCAAACAACAACACCCAGAAGCGGGTATTTTAGTGCATCCCGAATCGCCCGCGGAGGTGATTGCCATGGCAGACGTAGTAGGTTCAACCACGCAACTGATCAAAGCCGCTGGAGAATTACCGCACCCGCTGTTTATCGTGGCTACCGACAAAGGCATTTTCTACAAAATGCAGCAAAACGCACCGGACAAAATCCTTATTGAAGCCCCCACAGCGGGCGAAGGCGCGACCTGTCGCAGTTGTGCGCACTGCCCCTGGATGGCAATGAACAGCCTAGAAAGCTTGCTAGACACCTTACAAGCCGGTAACAACGAAATTCATGTTGATCCCGTTATCGGTCAGCAGGCGATGGTGCCGCTTAATCGGATGTTGGATTTTGCCAAAATGCGCCAAACTCATTAAGCTAAAAGCCTATAAAAAATAGGCTATTGCGCAATATGTGCGGGTATGTCAAAAGGCTTTTTTGTTGACACAACGCCTGCCGGGTAAATCACTAGAATGGAACACGGTTTGGTGATTTGCCCACGCAACGCAGTAGAGTTTTTAACTTGTCTGCTGTCGTGGGCTTTTTTATTTTAAAGTCCGCCCTCCCCCTAAGCGATCCCCGCGCATTGTCATTAACTCAAGTTACCCTGCCAAGCCGCAGTTCGACACGCCAACATCGCAACAGTTCACCGCCAGCAGTCTATAAGCACACTTCAGCCATGCCTTCGCCCGCTGGGTACAACTATCGCAACATGTCAACTTCCCCCAAACAAGGTCGCCGTCAGCTATTTGAGCCGTTAAAGCTCCATTTGCCAGATGACACAGGCTTGGAAAATATCGCCGTTTTTGCCGATTTAGAGGCGCGACTGGCGCGCTTTGCGGAGGCGGGCGATACCGATAATCAACGTTCTCAGCAGCGCAAGCAAGCCATTCTACAGGCTGTTCAAAACGGCGACACGGTACACGCATTTTTGCAAACACCCAGCGATTTGCGTCTGTGCTTGAGCCTGTGGCGCGACAATAGCGAATTTTTTCGCCGCGCACCCTTTGATGACGACGTTCTAAAAAGCCTCCAACAAAACCTCAAGCAGCCTTCGCGTTTGCAATTATGGCAACTCATTCAATTGTATCTGGAAACCTATCAACATCTGCCCTGCCGTCGCGGTTTAGCGAGATTTCTGCAACAACACCTGCAAAGCCTGCCAGAGCGCACGACACCATCGCAAGAAATGCGTAGTTATCGACAACACGCGGCGGATTTATTTGCCCGCGATGGCGTGCAAAGCCTGCTGGCAACGGCGCAGCAGTCACCGCAAGGCATGGTGGATTTATGCAGAGCTTGGCATATTCCCGAACAATCCAATTTTGCCCAACAAGCGCGTGCTGAATATTACCTTAAACCGCTAGAGAATCTACCGCTGGGCGAAAATGCTGCCGTCTTAGAAGAAATCCAGCAAGAAGAAGTTAAAAGCACTAGCATGAGCGATGGATTATTGCTTGGTCATCATGCCGCGCGGTTATTGATGGACAAGGTATTAAAGGCTAAAGCGGATTTGCCAGAAAATTGGCGACATCAGATTTTAGCCATTCTCGATGACCCGCGTGTGCCGCGCAGTTCGCCGAGTTTTCAAATGTGGTGGGGGCGACTGGAGGGCAAATACGTCAATGCCATGCGCACTTGGTTGTCTAAATTGGATTTGCGTTTGTTTTTGAATATTCTCGAAGAAGTGGCGCGTCGCCACGACCGTAAAGATATGCTGCGCATGTATCCCGCCCGCCGACGTTTTCTCGAAGGTTTACAGGCTCAAGGCTTGCTGAAAGAATCGCGCTTATTACTCGGTAAACAGGCTGAACATTATGTGCGGGAACAATTCGATGCGCGTGATTTAAGCGGTTTTGGCAAACTCAGCAGTGCGGATGTTTCATTGATTTATTTGAATCTGCACGGCGTGCATTTACTAGAAGGTACGCACTCATTTCAGGTGCGTATTTATCAAGATTTACCGATTGAAGGTTTAGCCGATTATGAGGTGAATAAATTTAGCATGAGCAACATCCGCAAATACGCCGCAGATGTGAGTGTAAAACATTCGCATTCGCCCGTACCGCGCTGGCAACGTAGCCTCATAGAAAGCCTGCGACAAGCCCCTTTTAATCTGCATATTGATCCCACTAAAGTTTTATCGCGAAAGGATTATTTTATCTATGTTGAGCATTTTTCTGATTAACTAACCGATCTTTAACAGCCTCTTTCCAACCTCTCCTTACAATAACCACTTACAATAAAAAACTTGCTTTCCTTATTCTATAGTTTACGCTCCACACAAAAACATGAATTAAAACGATAGGAGAAAACCATGCAACGCTTTGCCTATTTTGCTATAGGTCTGCTAATTTTTAGCGGACTGGCAGTTTTTATTTTACAAGAATCGATTTCCTTCAATAACTTAGTTTTAGCACCGACTGAGCAGACCAAACCTTTACCCATCAACGCGAACGCGCCCGCCAATTTTGCAGCAACACCGAGTAACACTTCATCCTCTGTCATCTCTGTCACCTCAACCCCTGTCACCTCAACCACGCCGTATCAAAACCGCTTAGTCAAAGCCGGCTGGACGCAAGCCGTTGCGGAAATTGTGCTAAGTCGCAACGCGATTTTGTTTGAAATTTATGCTGAAGAAAATCCGCAAGCCCTAGAAGCGCAATTGCTGGGCTTAACACGCTTAGGCAAATACCCACATTTAATGCCTTTTATTGAACGTCATCCCGAAGCCGCAGGTTTGTTGATGGGTAGTGCTGATCCTGATTATTTAGTGCGTGTGTTAGATGATTCTTGCTATCAATCTTTTGGCAATTTGTTAATGAATCATCCTGCGCCCGACGACGTGCATATACTCAGCGAAGCCTTGTATGCACACCCCCGCTTGATTTGTCGCCTCGCTCAGTCTGGTTTAATGGGTATGGAAACGCTGTTTTTGTTTCCGCGTGATACGGCTAGCGCACAGGCTTATTCTCGCTGGTTGGCTGAAGTCTTAAATTTAGCGTTAGATGAAGCAAACGAGCAAGACTTGGAAGATGAACGCTTAAGTACCTTGTTGGTGTTCTTACAAGAACAAGGCGGCAAAATTCGCCGCCGCATGATTGCAGATGAAGCATTTCAATATGAATTTCCAAACCGCTTGTGGCCATTGTTATTGCGCGTTTCGCGTGAACAAGAAAAACCTTTACACGTGTATTTAGATGAAACGAATCTGTGGTCGCTGTTAGCTTTAGAGCGAGGAGAGGATTTGCTGCGCAACTGGGTATGGTTGGTGGATAATGTTGGCGTCAACCCCGCGCAATTGTTATTTGGCAACAATGCTTATCCACAAGCCTTACAACCAGACTTGATTGCAATCATCACACAAAAAGAAGTCGAAGAAAGAAAAATTTGGCTCACTTGGTTTTTACTTTACGGACGTTATGACAGCTTTGTGCAATTGGTGCAACGCGATTTGTCTGATGAGATGTATCAAGGCTTGTTCAAAGCAATTGAGCCTTTGGCTGTGAAACAAAATGGCAAAGATTATAAAAAACTTGATTATTATGCGGGTTTATCTAACCTAGCATTAGCGCAAGAATTTCAACCTGAACCTATAGCACTTTTACCGGGACAAGACCTGTATTACACCGCCCAAAAAATCGCTCAAGGACGCGATGTCTCTGTCTTGGAGTGGGGTTTTGCAACTTGGATGCGATTGATACCGGGATGATGATAGTGACACTAGGCAGCAGTGCGGCTTTAACAACTTTATTAAAACAGGGCGCAAAACAAGGTGCAAAGCAAGGTTTAGAAACTACTGCAAAAAATACAGGCAAACAACTGGCAAAAGAATTTGGACAAGAAATGGCAGAACGCCTGAGCAAAGCCGCCGGTAAAAAGCTTGGCAAAAATATTCAAAAAGTCGGCATCCTTCATACCCCAGTTAACAAACAAGGACTGCCGTGCCAGAAAGATATAG
>CAZOSP010000104.1:0-11770 GCA_964582525.1 uncultured Thiomargarita sp.
CTTTCAGCCGCCAAACACTCTAACCCACCCGTCTTTAAGCGGGTGGTTGTTTAGTTTTTAAGCTCGGCTTGATTGAATCAGCATGAAACGAAACCCGTATGCAATGAACAACGTGAATTGCATCAATCGCGTCAATTTCAATGATGCGGTTCACAAGTTCACCGCATCTTGCGGGTTAGGCGATTATGCTGTTGCCTCTTTGGGATTCGAGCCAAACTGATTTTGACCTGGTTTGCTATCCAGCACCATGAATACCAATAATACGATGGCACCAATTAGCGGAACCAAAATAATAAGTAGCCACCAACCACTACGGTCAGTATCGTGAAGCCGTCGAATAGTTACAGCAATGCTGGGAATTAAAACTGCCAGCGTATAAATACCACTTAAAAGCCCCATTCCCACCTCAGGGCTAAAACTTCCAGTAACACCATCAATAACCCCTAAAATAATAGTGGCTATGATATTAAACAAGAAAAAATACCAATATTCTTTTCTTCTTGCTCTTCCACTAAAGACAGCATACTTTTTTAAGACTTCAATATACCAATTCACTTTGTTTCTCCTTCATTATTGTTGCCTCATGATTTGGATAGACTCACAGCCGAGGCTTTGCTGCCGCCTAATGTTTCTCGTTTTCTCGTTACCAAGTTGAACTTGCTAACGAGAAAACGAGAGAAAAAACAATCAATTATTATCTTGGCGAAAACCACCACTTACCATCCACTTGTACTAAATTGACGGTATGCCAACCAGGGTTATGGTTTGGATTAGTGGCAAATTGCGCTTTAACCGTCGCTTTACTACCTTCAATTTTGACCTCCATAGGCATTTCTTCAGGCAGCTTGACGGGAACATCGCCTCTAGCAGCTTTCATTTCCTTAGTTGATTCCTTAAATGAAAGTCGCCGGCGCATATCAGGCGCAAGTAGGGAATAAGTTGCTTTATAATCAAGTGCATTAATGCTAGTTAAATAGAGTTTTGCCACCGCTTTTGGATCGGTTTGATCGACACCACTATTTGAGCAGCTTAGTAGCAACACAATAGGCAAAAATAGCGAAAATTTGAACAGCATAAAAGGTTTCAATAAAATCATTTTATATTCCTTTGCATGATTACCAAAATAGTTTAGGAAATGGCATTTTAGCGAGTTTCCACAAAGGCACACCCAGAGGAGCAGCGTAGCCTGCGGCTGTTTTGTGCGTTTTAAAGTACACATCCGTATGCCCATCACAGATGTCCGCTAAAGTATCCATACTAAGGTTGACTACATGTGGTGAAGACTGAAAATAGCCTGTGCTAGAACCCTTTCCCAGCGTCGTGCCTGCACTTAAACGACAAGCAAATTGTGTAAGTGCTTCATCGGCATATAGGTTTACATCATTAAAGACTACCAATAGCTTGGAATGTCCCATAGTCATGAACATATTACTGTTAGGCACTTTGGATATGCAGGTAAAATGGTGAGGAGGTTTATCATCCACGAAAGAGTCCCAACGGTAGCTTACAACCCCCTTATCCGTCAGACAGAAGAGTTTATCAGGTCCATCAAAACCGCCTGCTAACACTTTCTCACCTTTTTTAACCCGTACTGAAGTCTTGTCAGAGCTGTCTTCTAAAGTGTAATCCTCTTCAAACACCACTTGGCAATAATCTTCAGGATTAAAGGGGGGCGGTTCAGGTGGTGCGTCTGCTAATGCAATGGTTTCTGATTGACTATCGACTTGACAGGGTATCTCAGAAAAACTCAAATTGCCGTCAGCATCGGTACATTTATACACTTCTGCCAACACGGGGTTTTGGTAAAGCGCGACACTCAGTCCTAAATAGAAGGCGGTTTGTGACGCTTTACGTAAAAAATAAATAGGATTTACAGCTTTCATCCGATGTTTTCCCCTATAAAAAATAAGGTAAAAGTCCTAGCATTTGTCAGATGTTAACGTAGCAGATGTGGTTGCTCAAGCGTAAACACGCGAGGCGAGAGTACCGGTGCAGGCACAGGGGCGGATTAGCGCGTAGTAGTGATGAAGTTTCTGTCATGGAAATGGAGCGAAGGGGCTAACATGTCCAAAATAAGCTGAGAGTCAATCAGAAATGAGAGGAACTGTTAGTTTACGCAAACTGGGTACTTTGCAAGGGACATGAAGAGCCGATCGATACGAGAGTCTCACGTCCGGTTCTGTGAGAGGCTGAGGGGGAAGTTCCCTCGGCCTACTCGACCATGAGGTTCGCGGGCAGTCATTGATTCATCGTGGCGGGCTGTTTGAAAATATTATTCCCAATATAATTCGCGCAACTCAAGTAAAAACCGCAAGTTTAACCAAAATTACCTAGAACAAAATCAGGATCAAACATCGCCTGGATTTTCGTCACTCCAGATACTGTCGCAGGGAGCGTGGGAACAAGAGAAGCCTTTCCTACCCTTATAGAGAACCTCAGTGAATAAACCGTATCGTTTCGATCTCCGCTTTTACCGTCTCATCGCCCGGCTCTGTGTGTTCAATACGCACCGGTAAATAATGCAGCTCAGGTGCGCACCACAGTACGCTAAAGCGTTTCTCATTTTGCGGGTCCTGGCGGGTAAATTTAAGCGTGTTCAACTGACCTAACGGGGTATCTAAGCGCTCTTCGCCGTTGAACTGAATTTCATACACGCTAACTTTCTCATCGTGCGCAATCATGTAGCGGCGGTTGCTAGGTTGAGGATTTTGCAACAACTCCCACGTCAAAGCGAGTTGCGATAACAACATGTCCAAGGTGCCAGTTTGTAGTTTTAATTCCCAAGTTTCTGCATTTTTGCGGCTATGCGCGGTCTTATTTTGCCAATCAAAACGCACTTCACGTCGCTTTTGACGTTTGCCCTGATGCAGAAATTCATAGTGCAGGGGCTGCAAAATCCCATCAGCAAACCGCCAACGGCTGCTTTCAGTGATTTTGTCATCCCGCACCCAAGACAACAGCCCGATGGTTTCTGCATGAGTATGAAACAAATATTCATTAGCCGCAGTTTTTTCCAGTATGCGGCGTGCTTGTGCAAACGGCAAACCTAGCGCACTGAGCTGATAAGTTGCTTCAAATAAAGGCAATTCAGGCGCGGCTTGCGCGGTCTCCGTTTGGCTAGTCGCCATGACGCATAAAGGTAAACTGCAAAAGAGTAAACATATTATTGAGTGACGCATTGATACCTCGTTTTCTGCTGAATTTATACTCATAAGTAGGCAAGGTAACCGTTCAGACCCCCACCCCGAAATAGGAGCAGGCGGCAGCGGCAGCGCATTCCACCCGCCCGCCCTTCCCAAATCACCCGCCCCAAATAGCACCAGAGAGACGCACCACGCCAGCCGCAGGCATCAATCACCGAATGAAGACATTGATTGATAATCGCGATGCCCAGCCCAGCCACAGCAGCAGAAAAACCCCAATGCGCCGGCGCGACATGCGCATCCGCATGTTCAAAAAAACCACAAAGCACATCAAAGCCCCCCCTCAAACGCCATTCGGTCAGTTCCATACCGTCGAACAGAACTTCCGACGGTTCACCGAGCGCAGCCGCACGGGGTCGAATGACCGCAATCGCAGCAAGTAACCTAGTATCAATGCAAGGTATAAGGTAACGCGGATGCCCGGCTTGTCAGGTACGCCGTATTCAATGTCTAGCGTTACGCGGGTTTTTTGGGGGTTTGGGCTTGGCGACTTTGTCAGACTCGGTAGCCGTTTTCTGGGTACTTGACTCGTCGCTGTCATCCTTATCATCGGGAGGCGGCGGAATCGGTGTATCGTCCTTCTCTTCTTCATCCTTGTATTTTCCGCAGCGGATGAAACCACAGCGGTTGATTGCCAGACGGTACGGAGCTGTTGAGCCGTTCCTGCGCTTCTTTAAGGTCGCTAAGCACGGTGGCACAGCCGCTTAACGTTCTCTTCATCCAGAGAGTGGATGTAGTTTTCGTCAAGTTGTTGGAGGCTGTGGGGGGGGTGAGTATCATGGTGCATACTTTGCCAGAAGTGCGGGGTGTTATGCAAGAGCTTTTGTGGGGGCTGAACGGTTACTTGAAGACCTGTCAGGTTTGCGGAAGGCAATTTAATTATCTGAAAATCTATAAGTCGCACTTTATTGGATAGCCTCCGGCTAATCTGCTAGAGTATCGCCACTCTTTTCCAACCGTTCTGCCGAGCCATGCTTATGTCCCAAGTACAATTTAATGCCTATTGCGCGCTGGTTTGCGAATGCCAGCACCCCGCCAGTTGGGTGCAACACCGTTTGCACCATTTAGACGCACAACTCACCACGCATCAGACAAGCTGTTTACCAGTCCTGCGTGATGTCACCCACAGCTTCAAGCTACCCGCGCAAAGTGCCGAAAGCTTTTATAGCCTATTTCAGCAACTCTGTCTCAACGGACAAGCCAGCCACTTACTACAATGGCAACAAAGCCAAGCCAATCTTTGCACCTACGATGTCTGCTGGCAATGCGGCGCGACCCTGCTGCATCAACTGCGGCATCTATTGTCCGCACATGATTACATCTGGTGTCAGCAACACTGGGAAGCCGCCTTACAGTGTTTGTATTATCACAACTACATTCACGCCATAGAACAAGACAGCCCGGAACTCACGCGCAATATTTTTATAGAATTAAAAAACACCGTACTAGATATTGCCGAACCCGGACAGCAAGCACTAGACCTAGACGAGCTAGAACTCGGCGTTCTGCAATGGCTACAAGAATGGGCAGACAGTCGCGGCGGCACACGCCTAAGCCTAGAACTAGAACTGCTCCACTCATTTGTGCATGAACTGGTACTACCCTATCCCGCCTCGCAACGATTATGGGAATTACTCCTGCTCAAACTTGACCGCCTATTCATCCAATACTGCGACGATCCGCTGGTCAATCATTTCAGCGAAAGTTTTGAAATCCTCATCGCCGCTGTTCAACGCTTTAGTTTTATCCGCGATTTTTACCTAAAAACCGAAGACCTCTACAACGCCATTGACCCCCGTCTGATGCCCTACTTATGCCTGCAACTGCTCCTGCAAGCACGTCCCGAAGCGCGTTTGTCGCAACGCTGGCAACGCCAATTCAGCCTCAACTCATGGAAAACCCTACTCGACAAACACAGCCTAGACACACTCAAACAAACCCACGAACAAGCCATGTCAATCTTGCGCCAGCACTGGGAACGCGCACAACTTGACTGGTTCAGCAGTGCCAGCGAAACCCTCCAAGCCTGCCTGCAAGTCCCCAGTCAAAGCCAAGCCCTGTCCGCACAAATCCCCGACAGCCTACACAGCATCCGTGAACCGCTGCAAGGACTGCTCTACGATATATGCCTAAGCCTTGCTCTCAATCCGCAACCCAGCAACGCCCGCGCCCTGCTACGTTACCGTCTCAGCCTACTCTACGCGCCACAGCCCAACAATCCCATCTGGCAAGGCGCAACTTGGGACAGCAGCCTCAGTGCTTGGGGGCAAAGCCTAGACAACAACATCCACAGCCTGCTACGCGCCCTGCCAAACATGCTGCACGACAATCTGCAACTGCGTTTAGACTGGGCGGGCGACTTTAGCAATTTCGATCCCGACGTGCCAGACGGCATAGAGATTCCCGACTGGGCAATGTTCCTAGAGAACTGGGCATCCCTGCATTGCCTCTTTGAACCCTTCCAAGCGCAAGCCGAACTCAAAGCCCTATTCGTGCGTGATTACCTGCCACATGGCGAAAGTGTAAACGCCGAAGTATTGCAGCAAGTCGCAGAGGATTTGTTAGAATTTGTCTATCCCGACTCTGAAGCTAATTGATAACAAGTTGGCTTGGCGGATACGGCGCAAACAGACGCGCCTTAATCTGCCCTACATCTGAGCCACACCCCTTATTCACTCCCATCAAAATCTCGCGGTTGTTGCCAATTTCCCCAATCAGGCGAATACCAACCCAAATTGGCGTATTTCTGGAATGAACTGTATTTCCACTCATTCGCCGATGTGACATAGCCATGTTTAACCGGATTGAAATGAATATAATGCAAATGGTTTTCCCAATCGCCATCATCCCTGATTAAATGCTCCCAGAAGCGTTTTTGCCAAACCTGTTTTTCCGCCCGTTGATTCACCGGCGCATCAATTCCCAGCGAAAAATACCGTTTCAGCAAATGCCAGCGGCAGGAAAAATCGTCGTCATCATCCGGTAATTGCCACAGACAATGCAGATGTTCCGGCAAAATCACCACCGCATCCAGCGCAAACGGCTTTTTATCCATCGCATAGCGAAACGCTGCCCGCAAACGCTCGATATTATCAAGCAACAAAGGCTTGCGCCGCCAAGTCACCAGAGTGAAAAAATACCGAGCGCCTTTTTCATAAACCCGACGGTAATTGCTCATTGTTGCTCCATGATAATGGTATGACACCGTTTAATGTAGGACGGATTTAGTAGGACGGATTTAGTAGGACGGATTTATGTAGGGCGGATTTATGTAGGGCGGATTTATGTAGGGCGGATTAAGCGAAGCGTATCCGCCACACCCCACCCCGCCCCACGCCACCAAACCCACCAAACCCACCAAACCCATTAACGTAGGGCGGATTTACGTAGGGCGGATTAAGCGAAGCGTATCCGCCACACCCCGCCACCCCGCCAAACCCCGCTCGTGATGCCGAGAATCGGCGGATACGGCTTGGCGGATACGGTTGGCTTGGCGGATACGGCGCAAACAGACGCGCCTTAATCCGCCCTACATCTTTCCACTTCCTCCAAGAAAAACCGCGCCCGTTCTGCGCAGGTCAATCGCCAATTGGGGAGGTTTGCATCGCGGGAGTCGTCTGATGGAGGCGACGGGGGCATTTTTTGGGCATGGGCAATCATTTACAGTAGGGCGGATTAAGCGAAGCGTATCCGCCACACCCCGCCACCCCGCCAAACCCCGCTCGTGATGCCGAGAATCGGCGGATACGGCTTGGCGGATACGGTTGGCTTGGCGGATACGGCGCAAACAGACGCGCCTTAATCCGCCCTACATCTTTCCACTTCCTCCAGAAAAAACCGCGCCCGTTCTGCGCAGGTCAACAAATGCCCCGGCAACAGCTTGGGCGCTTTGTCTTCGCCGCTGAGGTCACGCGGCGGCAGGAAGGTTTTGGCGTGGGTAATCATTTCTTCCACAGTGGGAAAAGTCAGCCAAATTCGGGCGGTGTGGTCGCTTGATGCGGTGATGATGCGCCGCCCGTCGGGGCTAAAGGTGGTTTTTAAGGTTTTTAACTCCTCCCCATTAAACGGGTCGTACCGGGTACCCCTTAAAACTTCCTCCTCGGTTAAGTTCAAAGCGGTGATAATATGCGTCCCATTCGGGCTGAAGGTAGCTTCTGATATATTATTCCGCATAGGCGAATTGAAGGCGCGGTCTACAGCATCTGAGACGGTTTTCTCGCCGACATCCAAAAAAGCAATTTTGTCCCATCCCTTATTATGGGTTGTTATTGGTATTTCTTCACCCGTCAGGGGATTAATAATGTCATAATTTCTTTGTTGTTCATGGACAATGTGCGTACCATCGGGGCTGAAGGACGTGGATTTGGCAAAATCCTCATACCCGCGTAACACTGCCAATGCCTGCCCTTGTGCATCCCACAGCCGTGCGATGTTGTCCCAAGAAGTCGTGATGATGCGTGTACCGTCGGGGCTGAAGGCGGCGGCGCTAACCCAATCCTCATGCCCGCGCAATACCACCAGTTCTTGTCCTTGCGCATCCCACAGCCGGGCGGTCTTGTCCATAGAGGCGGTGACAATGCGTGTACTGTCCGGGCTGAAGGACGCGGAGGTGACCTCAGCCTCATGCCCGCGCAATACCACCAGTTCTTGCCCTTGCGCATCCCACAGCCGTGCGGTCTTGTCCATAGAGGCGGTGACAATGCGTGTACCGTCGGGGCTGAAGGACACGGAGGTGGCAATACTCTCATGTCCGCGCAATACCGCCAATGCCTGCCCTTGCGCATCCCACAGGCGAACAGTGTTGTCATCCACGCGTAACACCGCCAATTCATTCCCTTGCAAATCCCACAGTCGGGCAGTGTTGTCATCAGAGGCCGTGACTATGGGTGTGCCGTCTGGGCTAAAGGTAGCTGACCAGACAGTATCTTTATGTCCGCGAAACACCACTAATGGCTGCCCTTGCGCGTCCCACAGCTGGGCGGTCTTGTCCATAGAGGCGGTGACAATGCGTGTGCCGTCGGGGCTGAAGGACGCGGAGTTGACCTTATCCTCATGCCCGCGCAACACCGCCAATACCTGTCCTTGCCCATCCCACAGCCGGGTGGTCTTGTCACCAGAGGCGGTGACAATGCGTGTGCCATCGGGGCTGAAGGACGCGGAGGCGATAGCAGCCTCATGTCCGTGCAACATCGCTAATACCTGCCCTTGCCCATCCCACAGGCGGGCGGTGTTGTCATAAGAGGTGGTGACGATGCGGCGACCATCGGGACTGAACGAGGCTGAATTGACCTCATTTTCATGCCTGAGCGTAGCGAGGGGCTTGCCGCTGTCGGCTTCCCACAGGCGGGCGGTGTTGTCGTTTGAGGCGGTGACGATGCGCTCACCATCGGGACTGAACGAGGCTGACCGTACAGTATCTTCATGCCCCTTGAGCGTAGCAAGGGGCTTGCCGCTGTCGGCTTCCCACAGGCGTGCGGTGTGGTCAAAAGAAGCAGTGACGATGCGGCGACCATCGGCACTGAACGCCGCTGAAATTACAGTCTTTTCATGCCCCTTGAGCGTAGCGAGTGGTTTGCCGCTGTCGGCTGCCCACAGGCGGGCGGTGTCAGAGATGGTGACGATGCGGCGACCATCGGGACTTAACGAGGCTGAATTAACATAACCTTCATGCCTGAGCGCAGCAAGGTGGTTGCCGCTGTCGGCTTCCCACAGGCGGGCAGTCTTGTCCAAAGAGGCAGTGACGATGCGCTCACCATCGGGACTGAACGAGGCTGAATTGACATTATCTTCATGCCTGAGCGTAGCGAGGGGCTTGCCGCTGTCGGCTTCCCACAGGCGGGCAGTCTTGTCCAAAGAGGCAGTGACGATGCGCTCACCATCGGGACTGAACGAGGCTGAATTGACATTATCTTCATGCCTGAGCGTAGCGAGGGGCTTGCCGCTGTCGGCTTCCCACAGGCGGGCGGTATTGTCATGAGAGGCAGTGACAATGCGGCGACCATCTGGACTAAACGACGCTGACAATACACTCTCTTCATGCCCGTTGAGGATAGCGATGAATTGACGAGTAGTCGCATCCCACACATAAGCCAGTTTGCCCGCATAAGTGAGCAAGCGTGTGCCATCAGGACTGAACACCGCACCCTCTACCTCATCATCATGCTGCAAAATCCCTTGATACTGACGATTCATCCCTCTGGAGAGAAAATCATAGGCAGGCGCGACAAAGGGACGCTGGGGATGGCTTTCTGAGGTATTTGGCAATGCTTCTAATGCCAAACGCATGGCAGTATTTTGGTTGCCTTTGTTCAATTCAATTTCTGCAAGCCCCGCCAACATGAGGGATTGGTTAATCAAAGATTGGGTGAATTTTTCTTCTGCGTCTTGCTGGTTTTGTTTAGCCAATTCAGCGTTTTCTGCGGCTTCCTGTGCCTTTTGCGTAGCACGTTGTTCATTTTCCGAGGCGATTTGCGCGTTTTGCTCCGATGCTTGCCAAAACCACGCCGCCATGCCGCTCAAGCCCAACGCCACCACAAAAAACGCGATGCTAAAAACCACCCAGCGGCGTTGATTGCGGTGTTTCTCTGCCAACGCCTGCGCCAGGTGTTTCTCTGCCAACGCCTGCGCCAACGCCTGCGCCACTTTCTCCGCGCTATGCTGAATAAAAGTACGTTCATCTGCGGTGATTTCCGATTCCCGCTTGTCCAGCCATTCTTGCGCGGTGGACAGCCGCGCCCCACTGAGCAGTGCCTTGTCTTTTAGATCGCGTTGCAAGCCTTCTTGCCAGACGCGAAACGGGCGGTCGTCTTTCATCCACTCGCGCACCGGTTGCCAATGACGAATCAGGGCTTCGTGTGCGACTTCTACGCTGTTTTCGCCGGTCACCAGCAGCCGTTCATCGGCGAGAAATTGAATAATGCGCTGTTGCGCGGGGTCGCTAAATTGGCTTAAAGCCGCGACTTTGCGCGTGTCTTCAGTGCCTTCGCCGGGTTGGATAAGTTGGATAAACAGGCGGCGCAGGGCGGTTTTGCCTTCGTCGCTCAAGCCTTGATAAATGCTGTCGGCGTGGTGCGCTAGGGCGTGGCTCACGCCGCCGAGGGCTTCGTAGCTGCGCAAGGTCAGCAGTTCGCCGCTGCGTTGTTCCCATAATTGCTTGAGGGTGAATTGCAACAGCGGCAGTTGTGCCGGACTGTCGCCGAGTTCGCCGATCATGCGTTGCGGCAAGCCTTCTTCAAAGCGCAGGCGTTGGTCTTCCAGCGGGCGGGTGATGGCGGCTTGCAAGCCGTCGGCATCCAGCGTTCCCAGCAGTTTGTGGCGATCTGCGTCCAGCCAAGCCGCCAAGCGCGGGTGATTGAGTGCCGCGCCAAGAAAATCAGCGCGCAGGGTGATCAGTAAGCAAAAACCCTGCGACAGGTCGAGCAGGGTCAACAGGCTGTCCAGCACGGCGGTTTGGGTGGCGGGCGGGTTGTTGGTGTAGAGTTCTTCAAATTGGTCTATCACCAGCAGCAAGTGCGCACCGGTTTGGTCTTGAATGCGTTGTACCAGGGCTTGCGCCAGTGCGGGGCGGGCGGGCAAATCGGTACTGAGTTGTTCGATTTCAGAAAGCCGCGCCACTTGGTTGATTTGCTGTTGATACAAGCCGTCAATCAGCGCGGCAGCGAGTTGGTACAGGGCGCGGTCTCGCGGGCGGCAGGGGAGAATTTGCCAATCGTGCAGGCGCGGCAGCAAACCCGCCAACACCAGCGAAGATTTACCGCTGCCGCTGTTGCCAATCACCGCCACCAGACGGCGTTGCGTGACCAGTTGCTGCAAGTCGGCAATCGCGGCATCGCGCCCGAAAAATTGCGCGGCGTGTTGGGTTTGGAAGGCTTCCAAGCCGCGATAGGGGTTGTCGAGTTTGACCAGCGGCGGCAAGCTGTCGAGATCGCTCAAACTGCTGTCTTCTAGGCTTTCAATACCAAAACTTTCAATCAGTAGTTGCAGGCTTTGGTAGAGAAACAGGGCTTGGCTGGGCGTAGCTTGTGCGCCGTCGTGAATCAGGGGATTGCGCAATTTGCTCAATTCGTCGAAATTCAGTAGGCGAATGCTGAGGAAATCCTTGCCTTTGGCTTTGCTCCAGGCATTGAGAAAATCGCTGTCGCGGATAATGCCGAGCAGTTGCCCTAGGGTGAAATCCTGAATACTGCCGCCACGCCCGCCTTTGGCGGTTTTTTTCTCGGCTTGGCGGATTTTGTCCTGCGTGGTTGGGTCCACTATCTCGAAATGGCGCAACAATAATTCGCGCAAAGCGTATTCAATAATGCCAAGACTTTCTTTGGCAGCAATGGTGTAGCCGCCGCAATCGAGCAGGTTTTGCTTAATAAAGTGTAGGCGTTGTTCGAGGTTCATGGGCGACTCCAATTTGGTTATTCAACAATTTGTGCTGCTGTCGGGTTGGGGCGTGAATAGATGTGCTTATTGTGTGCCGCATTTTATCAGCTTATGATGCAAACGGTGTGGCTTCTGTAGCCCAGTAGGGTGCGCGACATCTTTTCGTCACGCACGCGGGATGATAGCACGCCGCCGAG
>CAZOSP010000105.1:0-11677 GCA_964582525.1 uncultured Thiomargarita sp.
CTATATCTTTCTGGCACGCCAGCCCTTGTTTGTTAACTGGGGTATGAAGGATGCCAAAATACGCATCAATCAGTTTATTCAATTCATCAATCAAGCTTTCTTAATCGGACACTCTAAGCCAAGTTACATTATACTGAAATGTACAATATTTTTTATAAGAAAGCCGTGATAAAAGGCACTGGAGAGATTCCTCCACTATCTGAACGTGTTCGCATTAACTTACTATTTTATAAGGTTATTTTTTATGAAAGATGATCACCAGAAAAAATATGATGGCAGAGTTATCCATCGTGGTGCCGATCATAGCGCGCCTTACCCGCTGAGTCGTTTAGCACCAGCGATTGAATTGCTGGACTTGGCAAAAGAAGTCGCACAAGCCGATTCTATGTTGACTGGGGTGGCAACGGGTAAGCTGCGGGTAATTGCCGAGCAAATGAAAGCCTTGCAAAAGGAAG
The DNA here is from genome assembly GCA_964582525.1 of uncultured Thiomargarita sp. Lineage (GTDB taxonomy): Bacteria > Pseudomonadota > Gammaproteobacteria > Beggiatoales > Beggiatoaceae > BB31. Next base: position 456 of record CAZOSP010000105.1, read on the forward strand.
CGAAAAAGGTTTTGACGCAGGTGCAGCAAGATCAAGAGTTACACCGTGTGCCTTGCCATTTTAAGCGGCAGCCGGGGCGTTTTTATCATTTGTATCGCAAATCTGATGGTGTGCGGTATTTTTCCATGCTGTCGCCCGATGAATGGGGCGGTCAACCACCACATGAATTTCTGGGCAGTTTTCGCTTAGAGGCGGATATGTCTTGGACAGCCGCGTCGCAGGCGACAGCCGATGATACCCGTTTGATGATTCAGTCATTATTAGATGCAAAGCTGCATGGAGAAAAATAGTAAGGTCGCACCCGTGCTGAAATGGGCGGGCGGCAAGCGACAGTTGTTAGCAGACATTAAAAAGCATCTGCCAAGCACATTTGCTACTTATTACGAACCTTTTGTGGGTGGCGGTGCGGTTTTTTTTCATTTACAGCCAAGTCATGCTGTGATTAATGATGCTAATGCGGAATTAATCAATGTTTATCGCGTGATTAAACACTCTCCGCTTAAACTTATCAAAGCTTTACAACAACATAAAAATGATGCTGAGTACTTTTATCAATTAAGAGCTTTGGATAGAAATGCAGAGCTTTATGACTCCTTAACCGCAGTTGAAAAAGCCTCGCGTTTAATTTTTTTGAATAGAACGTGTTTCAATGGTTTGTTTCGCGTCAATGCTTCTGGACAGTTCAATGTTCCTTTTGGATATTATAAAAATCCCAAGATTGTCAATGAAACAACAATCGGCGCTATTCATGCGTATTTTTCTCAGCATGATATAGATATTTTGAATACTGATTTTGCACACGCATTGACGCAAGTTTCGCAACAAGATTTTGTCTATTTTGATCCGCCTTATGATCCCGTCTCGCAAAGCTCTAGTTTTACCAGTTATACCCACGGTGGTTTTAATCATGAAGAGCAGCAACGCTTAAAGCAAGTCTGTGATGATTTGACTGCGCGTGGCGTAAGGTTTCTATTATCAAATTCTGCCACGGCTTTTATTCAAGATTTGTATCGTGATTATGACGTGTTGCTTATTAATGCGAAACGCGCCATTAATTCTAAAGCCGACGGGCGTGGTGCGGTCAGCGAAGTTTTAGTGAAAAATTACGCAAATACATCATGCTAATAATTAACAATAAGAGCGCGTGAACCCACCAAAGACCCAGCCAAGGCACGACGCTTTGTTGCTCCATCCATTTTTGTGCAATTTCTAAGCTGTTGATATAAGTAAAATAAATAACAATAGCAAGAAACATTTTGGCATAGCGACCTTGGCGCGGATTGCTGTGCGATAGCATCACCGCGAGGGGCGCGAGCAATAAAACGGTCAGCGGCGCGGATAAGCGCATTTGCAGTTCGGCGCGGGCTTTCGCATCATGGCTTTGCCATAAGTCTGGTGTCTCTCGCGCTTTATAATGTACGTGCTGATAGGCGGGTGGCGGATTGACGAGTACCGCATGTTGGGCAAAAGCGGTTTTGGTGAATGCCGCGCTGCCGGGTTTGCCGTCATAACGGTGTCCGTTGAACATGACAATATAGCGTCCTTGACTTTCGCCTTCATTAAGTTGAAAGGCTTTTTCTGATGAGAGCAAAATGGTTTTGTCATCACGTTCTAAGGCGACAAAGACATTTAGCATGGCTTTGCTTTCAGGGTTCATGTCTTCAATATAAAACACTCCCTGCCCATGGCTAAAAGATTGAAAGCGTCCAGCCCGCACCGCAGAAATTTCTGCTTGTTGGCGGATTTCTTCATAAATAATATTTTCCTGTTGTTTGCTCCACGGTCCTACTAGCAGGCTTAAAAACGCCACAAAAATGGCAATGAAAAAAGCCAGCATGGTGGAACGCTGTAGCAAATAAGGGACACCGATACCGCAAGCGTACATGGCGGTGATTTCGTTGTCCGCGTAAAAACGCCCTAGCGAGAGCAAAATAGCCAGGAAAAAAGTCAGTGGAATGAGAATGATTAGTACCCATAATAATTTTAGAATCAGTAGCTTGAAAATAAATTCGACGGGCAAGCCGCCGCTGCCCGCGGCGGCTAAAAAGAGGATCAGGCGGTGACTCAGATAGATCGCGATCAGCACTAAAAGCAGCGCGGCGATGGTGGTTAATATGTCGCGGTAAAGATAGCGGGTGATTAGCACGAGGTAGTTGCCCTAACAAGGAAGCTCAAGAAAGTGATTGATGTCATGGAGGCGAGTGTAAACTGAAATCGTAACCATTCACACCCCCTGCCAATGATGAACATGATACCCCGCCTGAAACTCAACGACCACAGCCTTTCAAATAGCAAGAAAACCGATGCCGAGTATGACAAAGTCACCAAGCTCGCGTAGATACAGGAGTGGATAAGGCGCGTTTGTTTGCGCCCGCGTATTTTCTGGCATTGTTTTGTGGTCACTCCTTAGTCAAATCACCGCTGGCAATTAAAGCGGCTGATGCTGCTCGGTTGAACTTTGCGGTCAGCCACTCATAGCGTAAAACCAAGAGCGGGTTATGGGTAAAACGTGATGTTGTAACATTACTTTTGTTATGTTATAACATTTTTATTTTACCTAGGGAGTCAACTTAATATGCGTCAATCTTTACCATTAGCCATCGTTTGCGCCTTGGGTGTTAGCCCGACGGCGCAAGCGCAAACCGATGATATGCGTGCGTTGCAACAACAAATTCAGCAGCTTAAGCAAGATTATGAAGGGCGCATTCAAGCCCTTGAGCAGCGTTTGCAGCAGATTCAAAGCACCGACACTAAGCCGCCGCCCGCCGCCGCCTCCACGGGCGGCAATCGCCAGTCAGCCAGTTCTGGCACAGCATTTAATCCCGCGATTTCAGTGATTTTAGACGGTGCTTATTATAACGACAGTGCTGACGGCGGTGTGGGTGAAAAACTGGAGGCTTTAGACGGCATTTATAACGTGCATGGTCACGCGCACGGCGAAGAGGGTCACGATCACGGGCATGAGCATGGCAGCGTGGAGCGCGGCTTTAATTTGCGCGATGTGGAGTTGGCGGTGTCGGCGACGGTTGACCCTTATTTTGATGCGCGGGCGCAAATTGTGTTTTCCGAAGACGGCGTGGAAATCGAAGAAGCCTATTTTCTCAGTCATGGCTTGCCCGCAGGCTTGCAACTCAAGGGCGGTAAGTTTTTGTCTGACATCGGCTATATGAACAATCAACACCCGCATCAATGGGATTTTACCGATACCGCGCTGCCGTATCAGGTATTGCTCGGCGGTCATGGTTTAAGCGATGTCGGTTTGCAACTGTCTTGGCTGCCGGAATTGCCGATTTATACCCGTTTAGGCATGGAACTGTTTCAAGGGCGTAATGAAAAAATGGGCGCACGAGTCGCCGAGCATCATTATGAATTTGCTGGCGAAGAATTTGAAGTGCCGCTGGCGGAGGAAAAAACCGCGCCGCGCTTGTGGACGCTGTTTGCCAAAGTCGCGCCGGAGTTGGGGTATAGCCATGCGCTACAAGGCGGTTTGTTCTATGTGCGCTCCAATCAGTTGCAAGAAATGCACGGCGATGATGCGGACGTAGCGGGCGATTCCACCCACGCGCTAGAAGGCAAGGCATGGCTGGCGGGAACGGACTGGGTGTATAAATACGACAGCCCCGCTGCGTATGGACAGGGCGATTGGCGCGTACAGGCAGAATATTTATATCAAGTCAAAGACTTAAATTTGGTCTATCACGCCGCCCGTCCCGCAGCCGTTGGCGATGCCCGCAAGTTTTCTGAGGACGGCTTATATGTGCAAGCCGTTTATGGCTTCGCGCCGCGTTGGGAAGCCGGAGCGCGTTATGAAGTGGTGGGCTTGACCAATAAATTGGAAAGTTCAAGTGCTACCTTGAGCGAATGGGATAGCTCAGATCGCTGGGGGTTGAATGTCACTTTTCGCCCCACTGAATACTCGCTGCTGCGGGCGCAGTTGACCCGCGCTAACCTCAGCATTGGCGGCGAACAAGAAAACGAGAACCAATTCTGGTTGCAATACCAACTCAGCTTAGGCGTGCATGGCGCACATGCCTTTTAGGAGAAGTCCGATGAAATCCTTATTTTTTATTCTCTTAAGTCTGTTCAGCGGGTATCTCAGCGCGGCAGAACTCAAACTGGTGGCAACCACCAGCGCCATGGGCGTGTTAGCGCGGGAAGTGGGCGCGGAGCAGGTCAGTGTGCAAGTCCTCGCACCGCCCGACCGCGACGCGCACCACTTGCAAGCCAAACCCAGTATGATGCGCCACTTGCGTAGCGCGGATTTGCTGCTGGCGATTGGGGCAGAATTGGAAATTGGCTGGCTGCCGATGGCACTGCAAGGCGCGAACAATCCGCGCATTCAAATTGGGCAGAACGGCTATTTTGAAGCTGCCGCGCAAGTCAGCCTGCTTGACAGCGGACAAGCCGCCGACCGCGCTCAAGGCGATGTGCATCCGTTGGGCAATCCGCACGTCAACCTTGATCCGCTGCGCATGGCGCAAATTGCCCAAGCGTTAGCGCAACGTCTTGGCATACTGGATCAAGCCCATGCGCAAGCCTATCAACAACGCGCTGCGGCTTTTACCGCGCAAATCGAAGCACGTTTACCGCACTGGCTGCAACAGGTCAAAGCGGCTCACGGCGTGATTTTGCACCACAAAGATGCGGATTATTTGCTACACCGCCTGAATGTGCCGATTTTGGGTTACATCGAACCTATTGCTGGCGTGCCTACCACTGCCAGCCATTTGCAAAGTTTGCTGAAAAAACTCAAAGCGCGGGATGCGGGCGTGATCATACGCAGCGTTTTCCATCCGCCCCAAGGTTCAGCGTTTCTAGCCCGCGAACTGGGCTGGAAAACTCATGCCTTGCCTATCGACCCGCCCTTAGATGCCGATGGCGCGGCGTATTTGGCGTTTATTGATCAATGGGTTAAGGCAATTGCCGATTTGTAAAATACTTTTTTACTTCAATACCTTCGCCATCCAGCAGAGAGCTGGGCTTCGTAGGGTTTGCGCCGCGTCTTTTTGCGGCGCGAACGCGGATAGGTCGGCATTGCCCGCGTGTGCGCCAAAAAGATGGCGCACACCCTACTTGGCTACTTGGCTGAGTGAAGAAGAATTGCTAAAAGGCAACACTTTTTGGGCAACCCTGAATGATCCTTTTCCTGCCTGGCAACAAGCGGCATAAACTTTTCAGATCGCGCAACGAGGACTGATGAAATGATTAACGATACTAAACACCATGCTGAAGAACTATTTCCGAGCAACTACGCAAGTTGGCACTATTGCATTGAGGTCAAATGTGGACTCAACTTAACCCCTGAGTTTATGCGGGCGCGTATCGCTATTCTCGGCAATCCCAGCCACGAAGAAACACAGCGTTTTGCGAAATTATATGGCGAGCCATGGCGCAAACAAGTGCTAAATTGGTTTCAACAAGCAGCAACTGAGGCATGATGAGGAATATGATATATGACAAATTTACAAACTATTTCGGATAAAACAGCCATTGGTTTATCCCTCCTATGCACACTGCATTGTTTGGCTTTGCCACTTGCGATTGTGCTATTACCCTCAATCGCTGCACTGCCATTAGCGGATGAAGTCTTTCATCTGTGGATGGTGTTTGCGGTGATTCCTATTAGCATCTACGCCCTGACTTTAGGCTGTAAAAAACACAAGCATTATCGCTTACTGGGCTTGGGTGCTGTGGGTTTGGGGTTGCTCATAGTCGCCGCCTTTGTCGGGCATGATTTGTTAGGCGAGTTCGGGGAAAAAACCTTAACCGTGATCGGCGCAAGTATTATTGCTTTAGGGCATTTCTGGAATTACCGTTTATGCCAAGAACACGAAAGCGGCACTTGCCCCGCTCCGCTGGACAACCGTTCAAGCAACTAAACCATGCCAAACCACACTGCAAAAATTAAAGATCTGCCCACCAATATCATCACGGGCTTTTTAGGTGTCGGTAAAACCTCGGCGATTCTGCATTTGCTGCGCAACAAACCCGCTGAACAACGCTGGGCGGTATTAGTCAATGAATTCGGCGAGATTGGTGTTGATGGCAGCTTGTTTGAGCGACAACATTCCGCAACGGCAGGTATTTTTATTCGCCAAGTGCCGGGCGGCTGTATGTGTTGTGCAGCGGGTTTACCAATGCAAACTGCGTTGAATCAACTATTGCTACAAGCACAACCGCAGCGTTTGTTGATCGAACCCACGGGCTTAGGGCATCCACGCGAAGTGTTACAAACCCTCGCATCAAAACATTATCAAGGCGTGTTGGCGATTGAAAAAGTCATCACGCTGGTCGATGCGCGAAAATTATCCGAGCGCCGCTACACAGAACATGAAACCTTTAATCAACAAATCGCCATTGCCGACCTGGTGGTGGGCAATAAGCAAGACCTGTATGCGGCTGATGACAAAGCAAAACTAACCGCTTATGTGCAGACACAAGGCGCGCCTGATGCGCAGGTATTTTTTACCGAACAAGCCGCGCTGCAACTCAATTGGTTGCAAGGTGCGACACAGGCTAACGCGCATCTACATCCGCATCACCACCACACAGAAGCGGCAACAACGCCGCCAGGTGACAAGCCGCTACCTGACAGCGGTTATGTACAAGCCGTCAACCAAAGCGAAGGCTTTGTCAGCATCGGCTGGCGTTTCGCCGCCGACAAAACCTTTCAACGCGCCAAATTCTTGGCGTTTATGCAAAAGCTTACAGTTGAACGCCTGAAAGCCGTATTGCTCACCGAGCAAGGCATTCGCGGCTACAACCTCACGCCCGACGGATTCAGCGAAACCAGATTAGACGCTGGCAACGAAAGCCGTATTGAAATCATTGCCACGCAGATTGATGAAACGTGGGAAGTGCAGTTGTTGGCGTGTGTTTGCTAAGTCTAAATTGGATGGGTAAGCATTTGACATATTTTTCATATGTTATGTTATAACATTTTCAGAAAAAGATAAGGAAGCCATCATGCAAAATCTCATACCAAACCAACACACATCAAACATCCCAGCATTATTTGCACAGCATTACAACCAAGCCGAAAGCCTTGCGGAACTCAGTGATATTTACCAAGCGCAGATTAATTTACGCTGGTATCCACGCGAGTTTAGCCCTGCTTTAACACAGTTTATTGGCGAATACATACGCAGCAAACCCACCGCACTTGAAGTCAAAGTAAACTTGCAACAGCCTGATTTATATTGCTATTTCCAACACTTGCCAGCCAGTGCAGGACGCGACGAGTTTCTCAATGACCTGAGTTTTATTTGCCAGCTATACGGCGATTTACTCGAAGCTGACCGTGCAGGTTTGCGTTTAGCCTACCTCGACAGTGCCATGTGCCCTAAATTTCATGTAGATCGTGTTGGCATTCGCTTGCTGTGTACCTATCACGGAACAGGCACAGAATGGTTGGATAACCATAATATCGACCGTAGCTGGCTCGGCAATCGCGCCCGCAGTTTGCTGGAAATGGAGCAATACTTGATTCACGATAGTAGCGCGATTCACCATTTACCGACCGGCAGCATCGCTTTATTAAAAGGCGAAAGTGACGAATTCAACCGCGACAACGGTATTGTGCATCGCTCCCCCGCCGTCACTCCCCAGCAACCCCGTTTATTGCTGAGTTTGGACGCGCTATAACCAAACAGCAACGCATGAGCCAAGCATCTCAAGCCCTATTGCAGGCTGAAAACCTGGTTGCCGGCTATCAAACGCCCATCACCGCGCCGCTGTCGTTTGCTCTCTATGCGGGCGACATTCTTGGCTTGTGTGGCGCGAATGGCGCGGGTAAATCAACTTTAATCCGTGCCATCATGGGAACGGCACGGATTTTCAGCGGCGTTTTGCAGCAAGCCGCTGGCATCCGCCTCGTCCACCAAGCGCAACACCCGCTGCAATTACAGCCCATGCCTTTGCAAGCGCAAGAATTACTGCGCTTGTGCGGCGTAGAAGGATCGCACACTTTGCCCGCGCAGTTGCAACCGCTGTTGCGCCAACGCCTTGATAAACTCAGCGGCGGACAGTGGCAGCTTTTGCAGATTTGCGCCTGTTTAGGCAGCAACGCCGAAGTCATTGTTTTGGATGAGCCGACCAATAATTTAGACCCCGCCAGCATCGCCGCGCTATGCGAAGCTTTGCAACAGTTGCAGCCGCAGCAAGCCGTGTTACTGGTCAGCCATGAAGCGCGTTTTGTGCAACAGGTTTGCAACCGCACACTGGAGATGCGCCGTGCTTGACGCTTGGCTAGACCCGCTGTTTCACCTGCCTTTTTTCACCGGCTTGCTGCTAACGCTATTGCTGGCGTTGCTCGGCGTGTATTTGCGCCTGCGCGAAGAATGGTTAGCGGCATTAGGGCTGGCGCAACTCGCCAGTGCGGGTGCTTTAGGCGGTGCGGCACTGGGTTTGCCGATGTTAGCGGGTTCAGCAATAGGCGCGAGTCTCGGTGCGCTGGCGAAAAACCTGCGTCCCCACTGGGGCAACGAAAACTACGTGCTGATGCTGCTGTTTGGCTGGAGCGCGACACTGCTACTGGCAGCAAACGTGCCACACGGCGAAGGCTGGGGACAGGCTTTAATCGACGGTCAGCTTTATTTCAGCGGCGCGAGTCATGCGTGGTCTGCGATAGCCGTGTTGCTGGTGACGGGCTTGACTCTGCCATACTGGTCGCCGCGCCTGTTGCGCATCCGCTTTTTCCCCGATTATTTCCGTGCCAACGGCTTGCCCGCTTGGCGTTTTCAATTACTTTTTGACCTGCTATGCGCGGTCGCGCTGGGCGTCGCAAGCGTAAGCATGGGCTTGATGGCAGCCTTCGCGCTGATATTTATTCCCGCTTGGTTAGCCTTTCGCTGGGCAACCGGTTGGTGGTGGACGCTGGCGTGGAGCATCGGCTTGGGGCTATGCGCCTATGTGAGCGCTTTTAGTCTCGCCCTGTATTTGGATCAGCCCTTCGCCCCACTGCTGGTCGCCTGCTTGTTGCTGTTGGCAGCGGCGGCTTGGGCTATGCGCCGTTAGTGCCTGGGTGATGAAAATGCATATTGCTGAATCGATTGATATGATCCTTACATTTCGCGCCACCCAAGACTCATTTTCTCTTTTTTATCCTGACACCCAAAAATATATTTTTAGTGTGCTATTTTGCAATAAACAGCCAGATTGCGATAATTTACATATTTTGTTGAGCTATACAATATTTTACAGACAACCTATTGAATTTACAAGTGAATAATAATGTTCTATGCACCGCAGTTTACCGAATTTCGAGCATCCTGGGTATGGGCTATGTGACGGTTCTCGTTCCCTGAGCCTGTCGAAGGGTGTTGAAGGATGGATTATCTGTAACTACCCCAAACGCACAGACTGCGCTGGAATTTCAGGCAGGTCTGCAAGCCCTCAAAGGTAAAACCGCCTGGACTGTCGGGATGTGGAACTTCGGGCTGGACAACCAACGCCCTGGAACTCGATTCAGAATGTGCCGAAGGATTATCTGGTGCTGAATCAGTATTTAGTGCAAGTAGTGAATCGGGGGATGTGATTCAGCGCAGAGGAAAACAGCTTTGACAGCATATAGGACAAAACAATGCACATAGAACTGGACATAGACGATTCCATCTTGCTGAGCTTAAAAGCGCCTAAGTCTGAATTTATCAACATCCTGCGCTTTCAAACCGCTTTGGCGCTTTACCAGCAAAACAAACTCAGCTTGGGGAAAGCGGCGGAATTGGCCGGTTACACCCGCTTGGACTTTATAGATAAGCTGCGCCTGGAAAATCAGCCGATATTCGATTATGAACCGGAATTGCTTGAGCAGATGGAACAAAGCGCCGATGCGTTGTTGGCGCAATTGAAAGTATGATTGTCAATGCCACACCGTTGATTTCGCTGTCATCAATCGACCAATTATCCTTGTTGCAGACACTTTTCGGGGAAGTGCTTATTCCTCAAGCGGTGTACCCAGAAATCAAAGCTAAAAAGTCTTTTTGACATCATGAAATCGACTCGCCATGGATACAGGTCAAAGCAATTCAGGGGCAGGATTACTTGGGATTGCTGCTCAATGACATGGATCGCGGCGAAGCGGAGGCTATCCTGCTGGCAAAGAAAATCCGTGCGGATGCGTTGGTCATTGATGAACGCATGGGTTATCAAATCGCTCAATCCCAAGGCATCACGGTGATTGGCACTCTGACGATTTTATTGATGGCGAAGAAGGCAGGAATCATCCAGGCCATCAAGCCCTTGCTGGATGAGAGGGTGAGCAAAGGCCGGTGGTACAGCGATTCGGTTTACCGACAGTTTTCGGAATGTGGGTGAGTTGTAGCGGTTTTCAACCGTTTAAACTCGCGCCGAGCTTAAGACCAAACGCCCAAAACTTCGCGTCTGGGGCGTGGCGCGGGTATCGTTTACTACCCAGAAATGCTCAGTCTGTGGCAGAATTTCAATCACGTCAGGGTCTGCAAGCCCTTAAGTTTTTTAGCAGGTAGCAGCATTATGCGCATTGCACTTAATCTTGAGCAATTGCAAGCGGTTATTTCACAAAGGTCGTTTGAGGAAAAATTAGCATTGGTGCGTATGTTGGAGACACAAACTTTTTCTGAGCGTTTTAAACGTCTCTTAGCGCAAGTGCGCACGGATGAATTGACCTTTGACGACATTACCGCTGAAGTGGAAGCGGTCAGGCGTGCGCGTTATGCAGCAAAAAAACGCCACCTGCTGGACTTGAATGTATCCGGGCAAGCAGATTATTTAGTAACGGACGACGGGGATTTGCGCGCTTTGAACCCGTTTCACGGCACACAAATCATCACCTATCGGGCGTTTGAAGACTTGTTGCATAAGCTGCGCTAATACCGTAGTCATGAGTACATGGTGCGAGTGCTTTAACGATAGCGTAACGCACGCTTTCAATATGCGCTGATGCTTGGCAATGGTGCGTTACGGCGCACACTTCGACAAGCTCAGTGCAAGAAAGGACGCGCCTAAGCACCTACTGCGCCGGTACATGGCGCAGGCATCGTGGGCATGGGTGATGGATTATCTGCACACTACCCAAAATGCCCAGTCTGTGGCAGAATTTCACACAAGCTTGCAAGCATGGCATTGGGCTGACGGTAGAAAGCCTGTGTCGCCGTCATTGTTGCGGCTCTCGCAAAAGACGCTCAGCCCAATCTTGTATCTTAACCCCATTCATGGTTAGCTACCATGAAGCGGAAATCAGAGAG
>CAZOSP010000106.1:0-11541 GCA_964582525.1 uncultured Thiomargarita sp.
AATGTGTGAATGGGTTGTTGAGTAAAACACTCGGGGTGTGGCGGGAATTGCTGGCTGGTCGTTATACATTTACTCCAGAAGGTCAGCGTAATCGTTTATTAGACCAAATCGCATTTGCCATCGGTGAAGACAAACCACGGCAAGCAGATAATGAATTAGAAGAGTTTTTATTACAAAATATCCCGCATTTATTTCGTGACCCTCACTTTCGTAACACATATTTTTTGAAAAAAGAAAGTATTATTGAAGAATTGGTCAAACATATTTTTGCTGACCCTAAGACTTATACACCGATAGATAAGCGTCGCGAGTTTACCAGGGATGACTTGCCTTTAAGTGGTAAAGATTATGAAAAAGCGGCTGCCCTGACTCGGGATTTATTGGATATTCTCTTAGAATCTGAGAGCATCCCCCTGAGTTTAGAAATTATCAACCGTAATTTGGATGATGCCGTTGCCCTGACTCTAAATTTCAGTCGAGATTCGCTGATTGACCTGATGACAGAACTGAGGAAATACCTATATACCCAAGAACAAAACTTAGTGTTGCTCATTGAAGATTTTGCCCGTTTACAAGGGCTTGATAATGCCTTGCTTCAAGCACTCATTACACCTGCGCAACAAGCAGGCGAGTCTTTATGCGAATTACGTTGGGCAATGGCAGTGACAAGCGGTTATTACCAACGTACTGAAGATACCGTGCAAACCAGAATGGATTTTATTGTCGATATGAATTTACCGGCAACGGAAGAAGGTTTTATCGGCAAGACTGGAATAGCCCGTTTTGCCAGTCGTTATCTCAATGCTGCTCGCGTCGGTACTAACTCCCTTAAAGCCTGGCATGAAGCCGAAAAAGCCAAACATGATAAAGAAGATATACCGAATAAATGCGACGACTGCGAGCATAAAACCGAGTGTCATAGCGGGTTTGGTAATATTGACGGGATAGGCTTGTATCCTTTTACTCAAACTGCACTCTGGAATATGCTCAATCGAGTGGATTCCCATCTTGAAGAACGTTTTAATCCCCGTCTATTAATGAAATCTGTTTTGATTAAAGTGTTGGATACTTATGAGTCGGACTTACAACAAGGGAATTTTCCATCACGGACTTTTCTGAATGAGTTAAATATCAATAAAAAAGAGATATTAACACTTCAAAATCAAGATAAACTGAATAGCTCTTATTCTCCAAATGAGCGTGATCGCATATTTTCCTTTTTAGAGTTATGGGATGGCTCTGGCGAATTAGTAAATCCTAACGAGTACATTCGCCAAGCTTTTCAGTTGCCGGTACTTGATATAGATGAAATTGGGACCCCACCTGGAGATGGAGGAGAAGAGAAACGCCCTCCTCCTCCGCCACCTCCTCCTGACCCTAAAATTCAGGATATTAAAAAATGGAAAAGTGGCGCAGCTATGCCTCAAAACTTAGCTAGTAACTTACGCGAGTGGGTGTATGAAGCAATTGAAGCCACAATCGACTGGGATGTAGAAGGTTTAGAAAAAACTCATTTTGCAGCTAAATCAGGCAATAAACCTTTTAACCGGCAGCGTATACAGTTTGCCAGACAACTTACAAGAGCTACGCCTGGAGCCATAACGCTTCAAATCCCCGTCAATCCTGACGACGAAGCCGAATTCACGAAAACAGCTATTGCCTTGGAAGGCTTAATTCAGTTTCGGAATCACAAGCACTGGGGGTTTCCTGGTGGCATGAATGCCTTGGCTAATCTACTTAATTGCTTAGACTTGTGGGCAGCGGAAATTGTTCGGCAACTAAAAGCCTTACCTGCTAACACAGATGCTTGGAATTCCATCTATGCTGCTCAAGAGCTTTTGGTGCTGGGGGCAGCGCTAAGTGGTAAATTGCCGTCTCAATGGAAAACAACAGACTTATTCAATGCCTGCTTCGATACTTGGCCGGATAACGCGAGCAATGTCTTTCAGTCTGCTGAGCTAAAAGCTCTTTACAGTAAACTCCAAAAAAATAGAGACAAACTCGAAGGCATTGTGAGAGCCTGGCATTCCGGCACTAAAGGTGGGCAGAAGGGTAAGTTTCTTAATCCAACTCCGTTATTACCACTCTTGGATAGCTTAAAGCGCAATAACTGGGCGCTATCTCAAGTCGTTCCAGAAAATCTTACTGGATTAAAAGACTATCAAGAGATTGCGAAGATTTATCAAGATATTCAGACGACCTTACCACAAGCAACCGATGCCGAACGTGCTAACCGCCTTGAATGGCTGGAAAAGGTTGAAGCGTATATTCCTCAAGAGAGTAAGCGTAAAGATGTAGTAGGAGCCTTAGAGGCTTTGCTGGATGATATAGCCAACTACCCTTTATCGTGTCGTAGTCAAAAGTCTTTACGTGAGATTCTGGATGAATTTAAGAGAGTCTTATTCGACGATGCCATGCAATCCACACGGAAATTACGAGAAGCAGAAAGCGCTATCAGCGTGCTCCCTGATTATGCGAAATTACGAAGTAATGCCATCGAAACGACAGAAAAATTGTTAGCCCAGGTAGATAAACTGTTCGCAGAAGCCGATGCTGAACTCACAGGCAAGCGTGCTGACCTTACCCCCAGGGTGCTGGCGTATTACTGGACAACCAAAGCAAAATCACACGAGCCTTGAGTGCTTTGGACGATTGCCTTACTCAACTTACAGGACAGCCATGATGCAGTTATTGACTAAAGCAGAGAGCTTGCGCAAGGAAATAGATCAATTACGTGCTTTAAAGGAAACTGCCAACTATGCTGAAGGATTTGAGACTCGCCTGAATAACCTGTCACCCGTTCAAGAGTTGCAGGTGTTGATGCCAATTTATCAAGCACTTAAGGAAAATGGCGTAACCATCAATTTCGACAACTTTGACAAAGTTAAAGCCTTAGTTTTGGTTCTACAAACACATTTGATGAATATACAAGAACGCTATCAAGCTGATCCACAAACGATTCTTGCCACAGACGAAGCATTAGGCAACGGTTTTTGGAAGCCTTTAAAACAATTACCTAAAAAACTTGAAGCCGCTTTTAAATCTGCATGGGCGGGTCATGTCAATAATGTTTTACCTAGCCTGGACAATGAAATACTCAGCGTATTGGCACAAATCCCTGACTTACAGCAACAGGTCGTAGATATTCAACGTCATTACCAAGAAGCGGAAGTCCTTAGCAAGCAACTGCCCAGGGACGATAGCGCATTTCAGTGCTTGGATGCCTTGGTAAGCTTACTCACGACCCAATGGCAAAATTTACAAGGCGGTGGCATTCCAAATGATGTATTAGACTTTCTCAAAGACTGCGCGGATCGTGGTGCGGGCATAGAAGCAATGACCCCGGAAATTTTAGCGTGGTTGAAAGAACGGGGATTACTGCATTCGTTCAAGATTGTCGTGGGCAAATAAAGACGAGGTAAAGTTATGGCCGTGTCTCTACAAGAATTCAAAGTGAAGTATCCATCCGGCTTTGAGGATGCGGTGCATCTGACCAGGAGCGAACTGGAGCAGCAAGTGCTGTTGATGGCAGCGCTGAAAATGTTTGAACTGGGGAAAGTCTCTTCGGGCAAGGCAGCCGAACTGGCGGGCATGTCGCGGGTGGAGTTTTTGGAAACCTGTGGCCGCTACCGGGTCAGCATCTTCAATTACCCGGATGAAGAGGTGGAAGGCGAGTTCTGGAAAGACGTTATCTCATGGGGACTCTCATGAGCCAAACGATGAAATTAGATAAAAGCGCTTTTTCCATCGATTCTTTGGATACCCAAGGCGATGAAAAAGTGTACTGGATGAGCAAAAAACCCATCGAACGCCTGGAAGCTATCGAACTGATGAGGCAAATTGTATATGGCTACGATCCGCTTACCACCCGACTTCAAAGAGTTTTTACAGTTACTCAATTCTCACCAAGTTGAATATTTGCTGGTCGGGGGCTACGCGGTCGGTTATTACGGCTACCCCCGCGCTACGGTAGATATGGACGTGTGGATTGCCATCAGTCCCGATAACGCGGCCAAGACAGTCGGTGTTTTGCGTGAATTTGGTTTTGATGTACCGGAACTCTCGGATAGCTTGTTTTTGCAGGAAAATAAGGTGATTCGCATGGGAGTGCCGCCGGTTCTGCTCGAAGTCTTGACCACGATTTCCGGAGTGGATTTCGCAACATGCTATGCGCAACGTACTGTAGATGTGATCGACGGTGTTGAAATCAATCTCATCAGCTTGGAGCATCTGAAACAAAACAAGCAAGCCAGTGGCCGCCACAAAGACTTGAACGACTTGGAAAACCTGCCTTGAATATGCGCGCGGCACAGGATGACCTTCTTTCCTCCCTCGAATCCCTGGAATACAAATCTCTTGTCTGGGGCTTTGTGGATGGCAGTATCACTGAAGATGAACTCCATGCCTTAGCAGAACAGGCAATCCAAGAAATCAGCAGCAGCGGAGACCCGGAAGACCTCATAGAAAGTTTGATTGAGGCCCGCTTAATTCATGAATTTCGTGACCAGAACGGACAGCTGGCTTACCGCTCCCGCTTTGCAGAAGGAGTACGCCTGCTCAGTCGCTTACGGCAATGGTTTCCCAAAACACGGTGGTTCAGTGCCCCGCGTTTGATTTCCGATTTTCGTATCGACCTGCGTCCGCGTCGTTATCCTCGGCGGGATATTGCTGCGGATACGGCCCTGAAAACCATACTCGGCAAAATCAAGCTCAATACCTTACAGCAGACCTTATGGGTGAGCCTAACCCCACCAAACCTAGCACAATTTCAGATAGACGCTGCCAGCGGTATTCTTGCTGAAAGTCGTATTGATAAAGGCTTCATCATTACAGCTAGCACCGGTAGCGGTAAAACCCTGTGCTTCTATCTTCCCGCCCTGCTGCAACTGGGTGAGTTAATTCAGCGCAATCAATACTGGGTCAAAGCCCTGGCGATTTACCCTCGTACCGAGTTGCTGAAAGACCAATTTGCTGAAACTTTCCGCATGGCGCGACGTTTGGATGGTGCTTTGAATAAAGTGGGTAAGCGCCCACTGTTGATGGGCACTTTTTTTGGCGTAACGCCCAACCGTGCCGACGAACACAGCCTCAAAGAGTGGAAACGCCAAGCGCAAGGATACCTCTGCCCATTTATTGCTTGTCCCGATTGTGGTGGTGACATGCTGTGGTGGCACGAGGACATCCAACAGAAACGCGAACGCTTAAACTGCTCACGCTGCAACAGTGAAATCTCCGAACAGCAGATTATTCTGACTCGCGAACGCCTCAAGAAAACCCCGCCGGATATTTTGTTCAGCACTTCGGAAATGCTCAATCGCCGTTTGGCGGACAGTAATACCCGCCATTTATTCGGTATCGGTCAAACGCAAAAACCGCGCTTAATGCTGCTGGACGAAGTGCATACTTACGCCGCTACATCAGGCGCATGAGCGCCTGATGTAGCGGCGCTACGCATTAAATGCCCCGGTCACTTATGTCGGCTTGTCCGCGACTTTGTTGGAAGCGGAACTGTTTTTCAGCGAATTGACCGGGCTGAGGCCGGAGAAAGTCGCCAAAATCGCGCCTACGGATGAAGCGATGACGGAAGAAAGCGCCGAGTATCAAATCATTCTGCGCGGTGATCCGGTATCGCAAACCAGTTTATTATCCGCTTCGATTCAGACCGCGATGCTGATGGGGCGTTTGCTCGACCCACCCAACCGCAATCCCTCCGAAGGACGATATGGCAAGCGCCTGTTTGCCTTTACCGATGATTTGGATGTCACCAATCGTTTGTTCGACAGCCTGCGTGATGCGGAAGCGTATGACTTATTCGGCAGGGCTGACCCCAATCGCCAGCCGTTGGCGATTTTGCGTGGAAGCGAACCCGCCGGCGATGTTCAAACACGCGACTTAGACGGTCAACGCTGGAAAATCTGCGAAGATATAGGTCGCCCCTTGAACGAACGCCTGCGCGTCAGTCGCACCACCTCGAAAGATGCCGGGGTCACGGGCGGTAGTGATGTGATTGTCGCCACCGCCGCCTTGGAAGTGGGTTTCAACGACCCGGAAGTCGGCGCGGTGATTCAACATAAAGCCCCGTTCAACATGGCCGCGTATATTCAGCGTAAAGGCCGCGCCGGACGTACCCGGCAAATGCAGCCCTGGACTGTGACCATACTCTCCGACTATGGCCGCGACCGCTTGGCGTATCAATCTTATGAACAACTATTCGATCCTATCCTGCAACGCCAGACTTTACCCATCGGCAATCAATATCTGTTGCGGATGCAGGGTGTGTTTGCGTTCATGGATTGGTTATCTGCAAAATTAAATAGTGGTGGTTGGTTGTGGCACGTACTTAGTCAGCCGATAGAGGATGATTGGGCGAAAAAGACCCGGCGCAAAATTCTGGATATTCTTACACCATTACTACGCGGCGATGAGACCCTGCTTGGAGAATTAAAAATCTATCTCAAAGGCGCATTGGCACTGGATGATAACACCGTCACTTCTTTACTTTGGGAAGCACCGCGTGCCCTGTTGCTGGAAGTTCTGCCGACGTTAATCCGGCGTTTACATAGCAATTGGCAACTGGCTCACCCTCAAGGTGAACACCGACACGACCTCTATCAACCCTGGCTGCCATTACCGGAGTTCATTCCCGCCAATTTATTCAGCGATTTGAACCTGCCGGATGTGCAACTCATCATTCCGCCAGCCACCGTCAATCATGAGGAAAAACGGGAATCTTTGCCCATTCTCCAAGCCATGAATTTCGCGCCGCCGGGTCGAGTGACGCGGCGTTTTGCCGAGGAAAGGGGCGAGTTAAATCACTGGATAGCGGTGAATACCTCGCAGTCTGATTTTTTCCTGCCTTTGAAGACTTACGCCGAGAGCCACGAATACATCGGTGATTTTACCGCGCCCATTGGCGGCACAACAACTACTTTACCGGTTTACCGTCCTTGGCGAATGCGTTTGGAACGTGTAAGCAAACGTGATGTATTACCCACCTCCAATGCCCGCTTGATGTGGCACAGTGAATTTATCGCCAACGGCGAAGCCATTCAAATCCCACCGCCCGTGCGTACACCCTGGCATGAGATTATTCACTCGCTGAACGTATATCTCCATGCGTTTCGCGCCGCCGTGCAAGTTCGTCGTTTCGCATCCGGTTCCGATGCCAATATCCGTTTGCCCAGAGGGGAAGAATCTCAGGTACACGTTCGTTTTGTGGACGATACCGGAAATCCGGTCGGCGTCGGTTTCGAGCAGGAAGTAGACGGCCTGTTGCTGGAATATCACCTGCCTACGGTGGATGCGCTGATAGAAGCGGAGTTTTCTCCCGCCGTGCTGAGCGCCAATCGGGTAGCCTATTTTCGTTATTTGGTTCTAAGCGATAGACAACTGCCGGATGAGTTGAATAGTTTTCAACGTGAGTGGCTGCAACAGATTTACCTGTCCGCGCTGTTATCTTATGCAACAAAAAATATCGGTGAACTTTTATCCCAAGCAGCGGAAGAACTCCACGCCGACCCGCAGACTGCTTTCGCGGAAGTCATGCGCTGCATTTTCAGCTTGCAGGAAGCCCAGCAACGTCTGGCCGAAGAAGACAACGATGCCGACGAAGAACCCACTACTCGTTTAGGCCGCTTACAGCAAAGTTTGAGCGGTTGGCTGGCGGAAGCGGATGTGTTGGAACGCTTGCGTGAACTGGCGCAAAGCCTGTGGCAAGCGGATGAACGGGAGTGGGCTGTTTGGTTACGTCAGCGTATTCACGAAACTTTAGGCCAAGCCCTGCTCAATGCCTGCCAGCAATGCGCGCCGCGTTATGCTGCCCTGAATACCTTGGTGATGGATTTGGGTGAACTGGAAGACAACGCCCAACCCGCCAAAATCTGGATTAGCGAAACCACCTTGGGCGGAGCGGGTGTGATGCAGGCATTGGCGCAAAGTTTCGCCGAAGAACCCCGACAACTATTGCGGGCAATGGAATCGGTACTGGTGCCCGGTGATTTGGAATTGACTCACATCGCTCTGGAGCGCTTTGTAGACCTCGCGTGTGAAGACCGCCACACCGCTGATATTTTGACGCAAATGCGCAATACCAGCGGCCATCAGGCACGAGAAAATCTGCGCAAACGCCTGTATGCCCATCTGTCTGCCAGCGGTCTGCATCTCGGTCATGCCGCCAGTGTCGCCCTAAATACCCGTTTGCTGCGTCCTGGCATGAGTGCCCGCCACGACCACTTATTGCGCGACTTACTGCATTTTCGCACCCAGCTGGAAAACACGCTGGGGCTGGCGATAGACCTGCGGGTATTCTGCTATTTGGCCGCCGTGCATCCTGATTTCGCCCAACGTATCAGCGAGTTGCTGGCCCAACATCAAGTGCGTGAAGTCACCGAACGGGTGCAAGTGCTGTCCGGTATCCTGTGGCCGCATTCCCACGAACTGCGCCAGCGCAGCTTGGAATCCTATAATCCCTTTCGCCAATCGGCTACGACCGATCCCTTGTTGGTCAAGGAACTTCTGCTGGAGCAGCGGATACCGTCAGTCGCTTTGGCGGATACGGACTGGTCAGCGCAAGTCCATACCCATCTGGCCGAAATCGGTGTTTGCCGTTTATGGGCGCGCAACAGCCAAGACCTGCATCCGGCCCTGGCCCGATTGCTGGCGGAACCGGTGAATGTGGATTATCTGCAACTGTATCCGTCAGTTGAACGGTTTGAACAAGATGCACAAAGCGTCGCCTTGGTCTTGAGCCTGCGGGAAACTTTATGATGAGAGACCTCTCCGCCCCCGGCCAAAAACGCGCCATCCGCGATTTGCTGCAAGCCCTGTTCGTGGCCGAATTGCTTAAACCCAGTCGGCCTTTGTGGATTGCGTCGGCTTGGATCAGCGACATCGAATTGCTGGACAACGCCGCCCGGCAATTTTCCGCCCTGTATCCCGATTGGCCTGCCGGGGTGATTCGTTTGTCCGAAGTTATCCGTGCCTTGTTGGAACGCGGCGGCGAGGTGATTATTCTGTCGCGGGACGCGCCGCATAACCACGCATTCGCCCGCAAAATGGAGACCCTGCCCGGTACGCGAATGCTGATGACGCCGGAGTTTCACGAAAAAGACATCGTGGGCGAGCACTTTCTGCTGTCCGGTTCCATGAACTTCACCCACAGCGGCATCACCCTCAACGACGAACATCTGGTCTACCGCTGCGATGCGGCTTCGATTCAGGAACGGCGTTTGGTGATGGAAGAAAAATGGCGGGGGCGTTTATGAGCGATTTTCTCCAGCAATACCGCGCCCTCAGTAGCTTTGATGCCGTGTTGCAGTCCGACTGGCAATCCAAACAACAGTTTGCTGAATTACTGGAGACCTGGCACAGCGATAAATTTCCCGGAGCGGTGTTGCCCCGCTTGCAGGATGAGCAATTGAGCTTCTACGCCATCGCCAAAACCGCGCAAGACTGGCGGAAATTACGCCCTCTGCTATTGGCCTATGCCGGGCCGACCGTGACCGATTTTAATGGCTTGCCGCGTGAATTGAATCAACTCGACCCGTTGGAACGCTATCTACACGAGCAAGATTTTCATCTGGTACTCAAGTTTTCCGCCGTGCCGCATACGCAAAAACTCGCTTTGGGTGCGCTCAAACGCCTGCAACAAAATCTGCAACACGCGGAAATTCCCCAATGGGTCAAACCCGCCCCCACCAGTTTGTTGTTGCAGCAATTCCGTCTGGCCTTGTTGAGCACCGACCGCGCCACGGCGGAAAAACTGCTTCAGCGAATGCGCCAGGAATACCGCCTGGACGCGCTCAATCTGCGGTTTCTCCAGGTGCAACTGTACGCAGTGTTTCAGGAATGGCAAGCCTTGCGCGAAGCCGAATTTTTCAATGCCCTGTGTAACACCCGCCGCCCCGATGCGGTCAGCCGTGCGCTGTTGACGGCGTTTTACTATACCGAACTGGCGGATTTAGAAAACGACCCGCCAGCCTGTCTGGAACGTTTCAAAACCCATGTCCGTCCGTTCGCGGGAACCTTGCTGCACACCCTCCCTGCGAATCCCACCGAACCGGTACTCAAGCTGTTCGAGTTGGAAAGATTGGTTATCACCGCAGAGACGCAGAACCGTACCCTGAGTCCTGTGCTGAGCGAAGTCGAAGTACTGTCGAAGGGTACACCGGAAAGTGAATTCCAATCGTTATTAAGCAAAAAAACCACGCTGGAAACCGCCAAAGCAGCCTTGTTGACGGCGGATGAACTCGATACCCTGGAAAGCCGCCGCGCTTGTGTGGATTATGTGCGCCGCTTGTCCGCCGCTGAGTTCGAGACCTTGCTGAAACCCGCTTGGATACGCGAACTGTGGCGCAGTTTCGACAGCGAACATTTGCCCGCGAACTGGCTAGAATGGCTGCAACACATCGCCCGCCCGGATTTCACCGCCGCGCTTGAGGTTGCCGAGAAGGGGTTGGAAGAATGGCCTTCGGCTAAAACTTTGGGTACCGCGCCGGAAGCGGTGCAACCATTCGCCGCCGCGCTGATTGCGGTGCCGGACGGCATTCCGCAGCAACGTCTGGCGCTGGCCCTGCCGTTGTTGGTGGAATGGGTGCAAACCGACCCGCGTTATCCCAATCCGTTGTTGGTGCCGGTGTACGACAGTCTGTTGACTATTCTGGCGCTGAATCCGGCGCGCAGCGAGGTGGAATTGCAGGCCACGTATTTGTTGCTGGATGCTTTGCTGGCTTGCGGGTTGAATCCAAACAGTTACCGCGATTTGCTCGATACCGTTCTGGAACTGGCCCGCAGTGGCGGTTCGGTGCGAACCTTGGATTGGCTGTTGGACACGGTGGAACTCAGCGTGATTCATCCCAGTGCCGACACGACGGCTCGGGAGAATTTCTGGGCGGCGGTGCTGACGGTATTGCAACCGCTGATTCCGCAACTGCACGCCGGGCAAAAATACCTGCTGCGCAGTCTCGCCCAAGTTCTGGGCTGGCAGGATTTAGCCGCCGAACCCGCGCTGCAAGCCGAAGCTCTGGAAAATCCCTTCGCCAAGTTTGCCGGATTGAGCGTCGCCATTTACACTTTGACCGAGAAAGCAGGCAAACACGCGGCGGAATTGCTAATAAAGAGGACGCTACCCTTTTTTTGAGATATTTTTCTCAATTATTCAATCACCTAACTCATTCATCTTTCCAGAAAAGGGAAGCGTCCCCTTTTATTCCCCTTTTATTCTTCGACAAGCTCAGGACAAGCCTCTGCGTCTGCGGTGATAAGCTTTTTCGGACAAGCTCAAGACCCTGGCGCAAAATGTGGAGTTTTCGTAGTCGCCATCCAATCGGCCAAACACGCGGCCACAGGGTTTATCAATCAGCATCCCCCTAAAGACAAGCCGGTGTTGTTTCCGACGGGGAAGGGGGCTTCGAGTATTGTGCGGGCGATGGGAGTTTTTAGGGTAAAATGAATGCTATTCAGTGGACTGCATTTTGGTGAGCTTTAGCGCTAAGTAATGAGAATTTAATAACTTGTGCATTTTATACCCCGAAGGAGTTACGT
>CAZOSP010000107.1:0-11375 GCA_964582525.1 uncultured Thiomargarita sp.
ATTGGGCACCAGGTACCGCCGTTACGGACTATGTGGTTTCTGCAACCATTGAGGCTATCAAACCAGCAACCTAACAGGGTGGTCAACCGGAATGGATTTGGGCTCTTCAGGAATTTGTGTTGGAGTGAATATAATTTAATCAATGAGTGACAGCGCACTTCCGTCCGGAGTATTGCCAAAAATCCATCCGCTTTGGCGGTCGTTTTGCACCCAAGCACGAAGAATCAATGAGTTACAGTGATAAACGCTATCGTTTTTCGGCTCCGACGCAGGGTATCATTATGCTGTAACAGACTGTTTCTAAATATAATTTATTGCAACTCAAATTCCTAGAGAGCCCTCATATCTTGCCAGCGTCGCTGGCTGTCATCCTAGAGACCGCAACGCGGTCAGGACGGCATTCCCAAGTGGCACTTGGGAACGAGGGCAAATTACTCGTTCCCACGCCGGAGCGTGGGAACGAGATAAAGCTCACGCTTAGCCCCGCCGCCGCAGGCGGCGTTTCGGCTCACTTGGAAGTGAGCCGCTCCCAGCCAGTCGCTCCCAGTAAAAAAAACTCAACAGCCAGCAGATTTTTTTATGCTACATTACTGATTTCTGACATTGCGGAAACTTGAGGAGAATCCTATGTCTAAAACTACCGCTGTCATGCTGGTCAGCGATCAAACCATGCCAAATGTTTTGTTTATCAAAGAATTTCCCAACGCCGACCGCTATGTGTTTATATCCACACACGGAATGGAAGAAAAGCGTTGTTCCACATTTATTCGTGAAGCCTGCCAAGAAATTCCTGCCGAGCGTTTTGCCGCGACTGTGGTGCTAGACGCTGAGAACAATCTGCAAACCATCCGCAAACAACTTGAACAGCATTTTCAACCTGAGACTGATGAGCATTTTCTGGTCAACATCACCGGTGGCACAAAAATCATGTCGATTGCGACCTACAACTTCTTCACCCAACACCATAGCGAGCTGATTTATTTCACCGCAGGACCAAATAAATACAGCAAAATTTTTCCGCAAAACGAAGATCAGGAAAAACTCACGCAATGCCGTGTTGGTTGGCGCGAGTATTTTGCCGCGCATGGGGTGACGGTTAAGAGCGGGGGAAGCGCAAATCAGGCGTTTAATATGAGCAGCGCGGATTTTTTGCAGTATTATTTGCAATTTGAGCTAGATGATCAGGCAGTTGTGTCTAAATTGCGTGAAGTGCGAAATAAAATGAAGAAAAAAATGAAGAAAAAAAAGAGTATTGCATTGACAGAGGTTGATGGTTTAACTGCATTTTTACACAAATGGAATTTACAACCAGCAATCCCAGAAAAATTAAGCAAACAAGAGATCAAATACTTAACTGGCGATTGGTTTGAAACTTATGCGTATGAGCAGGTCAAGAAGTTGCTGGATTTGCCTGATGAGGCGATTGCTACCGGGATAAAGATTGGTGCTGCGGATGAAGATGAAAATGCGGATAATGAGTTGGATGTAGTTTATGTGCGAAACAACAAGATTTATGTCATTGAGTGCAAAACCTCTCTAGGTGAGCAAAAAACCAAGATTTTGAATGAAACCCTGTATAAATCTGCGGCGTTGCGTAGTCGTTTTGGTTTATTGGTAACCACTTATTTGTGGGCTTTGGAATTAGAGCAAGTATTTAAGTCAGGTGACTACTTAAAGCGCGCTAAGTTATTACAGGTAACCATTCTGCTACGCGAGGCGTTGCTTGATACTGATGTTTTACAGCGGGAGCTAACACACTAATATGTCACAAACCTATCTCCTCAACACCCCAGTTCTGACCGACTACGGCGACTGGCGTTTTTCCGGTCCGTTAAGCGTTGAACAAGCGCGGACATATTTGGCAGCAGACTTTGTTTCAGCCGTTGGTCACGCCGGCGCAGCGGCGTTTCTCAGCCGTCTTCTAGGCTTAGATGTGCCTTTTCAGCGCATTAGTGTGCATTTACAAGTGGGGGATAAGGCGTTGATTTTACGCATGAAGCAACGCTTACCGGAAGGGCAGATTTTTACCGCTGAGGAAATCGCCAGTTTGGATTTCGAGTTAGGATTGCTGGAACGCTTGGCGTAGTAAGAAATATAAAGACAAGTAGCGCATAGTCGGTAGAGTTTGCGCCAGGTCTTTTGGTGGCGCGAACGCGAATGCCCGGCAACGTGCCATCATCATGCGTGCGCGACTGAATTCGAGGCGAGATGGGATGAATACTTTAATCAAGGGTAAAACCGTTCATTTTGACGACCAATACTTGCGGGTCGAACTGGAAGACGGGCGAATTATTTTTACGCCTATGTCCTGGTATAAAGAACTACAGAACGCATCTTTAACCCAACTGAAGCAATACCAATTCATTTGCCAACATACCGGTATCGAATGGGCTGAGCTTGATTATCAACTTAGCATTGAAAGCATGTTGATTGCCGTGCCGCAAAAAATGGCGGCGTGATGTTGGCTGATTACCAAACTTCCAGAGATTGTAAAAGAACCCTATGTTTAGCCCCTCTCCGACTGGGAGAGGGAATAAAAAAGCAGTTCTTTTACAGCATCTCCCAGCTTGCAAACGCGCATATCGCGGTAAACGATGCGCTTCACAAAAAAACCTTCAGCGCATCTTACGCAGGCTCGGCAGCGTGCCATCATCGTGCGTGCTTCAACGAAAAGATGTCGCGCACCCTACCAGCCTGCACGATCCTTGACGCAAGAAACCCTGACAGGTTTTCAAATCTGTCAGGTTTTTTTTGCGCTAATACCTTGTAAAGTAGCAGTCATAAACATTGCTCTGGAGGAGACATAATCGTGAAATTGCGCACACCGACAGCCGTAAAGCCTCAAACCGAACCCACCCGCGAATCCTGTATCCGCAAAACTTTCACCGTCAAATTCATCACCCCGCTATACGGCGGCGGTGCCAAAGCAGGACAACCCGACCTTGATATGCCTATCCGTGCCGCTGCGATTCGCGGACAGTTGCGTTTTTGGTGGCGGATTTTAAATCCTGATAAAAGCTTTGCCGATGAGCAGGCGATTTGGGGTGGAATGGGTGATAAAAAGGCGGTGGCGAGTCGGGTGCGGTTGCGCATCAAAAACATGCCCAAAGGCGATAAACTTACCTGCAAAGCTTGGCAAAATACTCATAACAACGAGTGGAACAGCGGCGCAGGCTACGCGATGGGGATTCAGAATGATTTAACCGCGCATTCGGTGTTTGTTCCGCGTGATGCGAATATGCACAAAAGTCTTGAATTTACCCTAGAGTTGGAAATTCTCTCTGGCATCCCAGCTAAAAAAGAAAATGAAACCCCGCCGCCTTCCTCTGAGACTTTATGGCAAACCGACATCCGAGACACACTGCGCTGGTGGGCAAGTTTTGGTGGTTTAGGCGCAAGAACGCGGCGCGGTTTGGGTTCTTTGCAATTGGTTGCGAGTACATCAGATGAGAATTTGTCTTCTGTTACTAAAGCCGAAGTCGCGCAAGTCGCGCAATCAGGTTGCCAGTGTCAATTGGTTGTTTTGGATCAGCAGGGACAAACTGATTCATTAAAGGCTTGGGCTACGGCGGTTGGCAAGTTAAAGGATTTTCGCCAAGGCGCAAACATAGGACGCAATCCCGGCAATGGTCGCTCGCGCTGGCCTGAAGCGGATTCGCTACGGGCAATCACACGAGCGGGCTCCAGTCGTCATCCAGTAGAACATGTAGCAGGACCGGCTTTTCCTCGCGCCGTGTTTGGTTTACCCATCATTACGCATTTCAAAGACAATGAAGTGCCTGATACAACGCTTTATCCCTTGGTCAATAACAAAAAACAAGACCGCATGGGCAGTCCGCTGATTCTTAAAGCTATGTATGACACGCAGACCCAAAAATACGTGCCAATCGCTTTATTGTTGCCGCATCAACATTTAGACACTATGGGATTGCAGTTAGAAGGTGGCGGCTTACGAACCCCGCAACGCTTTGATGAACCTGAAGATTGGTATTCATCCGCTGCCAAAACCGCTATGTGTACTTGGGAAAACAGCCCCTTAAAAAAATACAGCAGCAGTGGCGATGTGCTGCAAGCCTTTCTAACTTTTTTTGCAAAGTAAGGAAAACTAAGCCATGTCTGATTATTTAATTGCTTTATCCATCGGGCCGGTACAGGGGTTTATTGCGGCAGCGCGTAAAACCCGTGATTTGTGGTTTGGTTCTTATGTGTTGTCGGAAATCAGCAAGGCGGCAGCGCGGTCTTTTGCCGAATTTCCGCATGGAGAGGTGGCGTTGATTTTTCCCGCGCCTGATAACTTAACACAAGATTTAGCCGAAAATTCTGCCTTGAATGTGGCAAATAAGCTGTTGGTGCAGTTGAGTGATGTTGATGAAGACGCGGTGAAAACTTGTCTTGAACACGCTAAAAAAGCAACACAAGCGCGTTGGGAAGCTTTGGCGCTCACGGTTAAAAATGAACCAAGATTGCGCAATCAGTTGCACACAGAGATGTGGAACGAGCAAGTGAAGGATGTGCTGGAGTTGTTTGGTGCTTGGGTGCAAATTTCAGCTTATCAGAGCGCACGCGAGCGCGTGGATACGCTATTAGCCGCCCGCAAAATGACGCGGGATTTTTTGCCTGCTGCGCCTGCTTTTAATGAAAAACCTTATTTCGGCTTGCCCAAGTCTTCGCTGGATGCAGCGCGGGAAACCGTGTTGCAGCAAGGCATCAATAAACGCGCCCGGCGTAAACTGGGTTTAGGGCAAAACGAACAACTCGATTGCCCCGGCGTGGTCAAGCGTTTGGGCGGTGATACTGAGCAATTTCCGCCGGTCACCCGCATTGCTTTGGAGACTTGGTTAGCGCAAATCCCGCAAGACATGCTGGAGTCAATGCGCAAACCTTATAAAACTTTGCTGGAAGAAGATTTAGCCACGCCGGTAAAACGTCAGGGCTATGAAAAATTTCCGTTTGACGGCGGGTTGTTATTCCCAGACCGCATCGCCGCAGAACGGCAGGCTTTGGATGCAGATGAAGTGGCAGCGTTAGAAGCCTTAAAGCAATTGGAGACACTGCGTCAAACGCTGTATAAAACCTATGGCGAGCCTGAGTCCTATTACGCTATCCTGGTTGCTGATGGCGACAAAATGGGCGCGTATTTGGACAGTTGTCAAGAACTCAAACAACATCAAGCCGTCAGCCGAGCTTTAGATAAATTTGCCCGTAACGCGCCTGCACTGGTTAAAGAACATCAAGGTGCCTGCGTGTATTCAGGCGGCGATGATGTGATGGCGTTGTTGCCCATTCATCGTGCGGTGCAATGCGCGGCGGCGTTGCGCGATGATTTTAATGAAAAAGTTAAAGATTTGCCTGAATATAAAGACACAAAACGCCCAACTTTATCCGTTGGCTTAGGGCTGGCACATGTGATGACTCCGTTTAGCGTGGCACTGGAAGTCGGGCGCAATGCGGAAACCCTGGCAAAAGCGAAAGATTTGCCCATATCCGAACAAGGCAACGCGCTGGCGATGATTGCTGATGTGCGTTCTGGGGCGCGTTTGCAAGTGCGTGGACAGTGGGCAACGGGCATTGTGGCGTCGCTGGCGGCTTGGCAAACCGCTTACCAAACCGACAAGCTGCCTGCCACTACGCCCTATGAGTTGCAGCAAGCGGCTCAACGCATGGCGTGGACGACAGATCAAGCGATTATTTTGCAAGAGCTGGTGCGGGTGTTGAAGAAAAAACGCGAATCAGGCGGCGATAAAGACGTAGCCGAGTCGCTCATTGCTGAGATTGAAAACGCCATTCAGCAGCAGGGTGTTGAACCTGTCTTGCAACAACTGCGGATTGCGCGTTGGTTGGCTGCTAAGCATTGATTGGATAAAATCCTGACAGATTTGGGTAGAGGAAACAATAGTGATGAACAATTATTTAATTACCCCACTCGCGCCGCTGGTGTTGCGTGGCGGCAAGCCTGTGGATGCTAACACGGGCGATGATGTTTTAGTCTTTCCGCAGCCTTCGACTTTGGCGGGGGCGTTGCGCGGGGCCTATGCGATTCAAGCTAACGAAGATTTTGCCACCCAGCGCGAAATTATTGAAAAACGCGCCGCTAAAGGACCGTTGCTGGCGGCGGTAAATGGCACACAAATCACGCCCTTGTTTGCCAAGCCAAATGATGTGTTTTATAGCAAGCCGAATACAGACGACAAACATGATTTGCGCCTGCATCGCTTAGTACCGCAGGCTGTGCAAGCCAATGAAGGCAGCGATTTGCCCGCTGGTTTGCAGCCTGTGTTTTTTCAACAGCCAACTAAAAGTAAGCCGGTAACCGGGGTTGCTTGGTGGACACAAGAAAATATGACGCGCTGGTTGTGCGCTGAGATGCCCGGTACAAAAACCGATAAACAAGGCATTTCTAATATTAAAACCAATGCGTTAGGCTTTATGCAATTACCCACCGATGTGCGTTATCACGTCGCGCTGGATCGCAAAACCTTGGCCTCTGAGCCAGGTTTATTGTATCAATCCGCCGGGCGGGATTTTGCCGCATTACGTGCTGAACAAGGCGGTTGGCAAGCCGAGCATTACGCGCTGTTGGCGCAGTTTGAAGAAAGCATAGAACACGGCACTTTGCGCGTTGGCGGCGAGGGGCGTTTGTCGGCATTAACAGCAGGTGATGCTTGGCCACAGATGCCAGAGCGTTTGCGCCAAGCTTTACGCGGCAAAAAACATAAAGGTGTAAAACACCTTCGGCTGATTTTACAAACGCCGGCTTTATTTAAGGCCGGTTGGCGACCGGATTGGTTGGATGAGCACACATTAACCGGCGAACATCCCTGTATTGCCGGCTTGCAGCTCAAACTCTGTGCCGCTGCGGTGGAACGCTGGCAAGCCATTTCGGGCTGGGATATGCGCCATAACAAGCCCAAAGCGGTGCGGCGTTTAGTACCGGCGGGTAGCGTGTATTGGTTTGAAGTCATCGGCAACACTTTTAAGGACTGGGACAAGCTGTGGTTAAGCAGTTTGTGTGAGGATGAAAACGACCGCAACAATGGCTTTGGGTTGGCTGTGCCAGGGGTATGGCAATAAGACCTGTCAGGTTTCAGACAGATTTCGAGGAGAACACAATGAAAAACACGGCAAGCAAATTTTATTTTTTACATGCCTTATCGCCGCTGCATATCGGCGTAGGGCAGGGCGCGGGGGTGATTGATTTACCCATTGCGCGAGAAAAAGCCACCCACTTGCCCTTTGTGCCGGGGACGGCGATTAAAGGCGTGTTGCGCGAAGAATTGCGTCCTGAGAAGGACGGTGATAAGGACGGTGATAAAGCAGACTGGGAAGCCCTATTTGGTCCCGCCAAAGTCAATGACGACGGCGCAGCATTTATGGGTGCGTTGCTGATTAATGACGCGCATTTGTTATGCTTGCCCGTGCGCTCGTTGGCAGGCACATTTGCTTGGGCGACTTGTCCGTTTATTTTGAAACGCTATGCGCGGGAGGCGCGGGAG
Source organism: uncultured Thiomargarita sp. (assembly GCA_964582525.1). GTDB lineage: Bacteria > Pseudomonadota > Gammaproteobacteria > Beggiatoales > Beggiatoaceae > BB31. Next base: position 7,494 of record CAZOSP010000107.1, read on the forward strand.
GCGCGGGCTTTGAAACGCTATGCGCGGGAGGCGCGGGCGTTGCAGCTTGAAACACCCCCAGAAGTGCCAACAGTGACGGCAGAACAAGCAATCACGGCAAGCACACAAGACAATAAACCCAGTCTATTAGAACGCGATGGCGAAGTGATTTTAGAAGACTTGAATTTAACGGCGGGTGGTGATTCGTGTGGTTCGTCATGGGCAAAACACCTCGCCCAAACTCTGTTTGTAGATGATGAGGACTGGCAAAAAGAATTTATCCAACGTTTTGTCATCCTGCCCGATGGGGTGTTTGATTTTCTCGCCGAAACTGCTACGGAAATTCGCGCACGGGTAAAAATCAACCATGCAACCCGTGTCGTTGAACGCGGCGCATTGTGGAACGAAGAAAACCTGCCCAGCGAAAGCTTGTTATATGGCGTGGTATATGCCGAGCAGTCGCGCAAACCTAAACATCAAAAAACAGCGGATGAGATGCTGCAAAGCTTGAGCTTGCTACCGCAAATGCGTTTGCAAATCGGCGGACATGCCACCACCGGACGCGGTTTGGTGCGGTGGGTGATGGGAAAATGAATGTTCTCTGGTTCCCAAGTGGCACTTGGGAACGAGAAAAAATACTTGAATATCAGCATATTGCAGGAGTAAGCCATGAGAGAATATAGCTTTTCTGAAGCACAACAAAACTTGTCTGTCATGCTGGAATATGTCAAACAAGAAGGGGTGGTTTGTATCAAAAAAAGCAATGGTGAATTGTTTTATATTCAAGCCAGTATCCACAAAAAATCACCCTTAGATGTTGATGGTGTGAACTTAGGTTTATCTAAGCATGAAATTGTAGAGACTATTAGAGAAAGCCGAGCCAAAGACTACCGCTAAACTCATCATAAGGAAAGATCATGCAAGCACGATCACAGCAATATGCCCAAGCGATTTACACTTTAATCAATCCACTCAAAGACGACACTGTTTTACCCGCTAAAGAACGCAAACGCTACGGTGCCTTATGTCACAGATTTCCGCTGATTGTACGCGAAAACGGGCTGGTGGCAGCGTTTGGATTTTTAGCCGCCAAAGGCGGCGCAGACGAAAAAAGCCCTGAAAATTTGCTACTTAGACATTACGCCTGCGCATTAAACTTTCCTAGCCACGATGCTTTACACCGAACCGTGCGTGAAGCACCACTCATGCAATACTGCCACCTCACCCAACAAACCTTACAACTGGCGGAATGGTTCAAACGCTATGCCGAGGGCGTGTTAAAAGTCAGTGCGGACGGCACAAGTCCAGCAGAACAAGAAGAGGAGACTGCTCATGCCTGATGTCATCATGCAGCGCGATGCGGTAAAAAAAGCATTTCAACAGGCTCAAGCCCCCCATGCCGGATTATGGTTGGCACGCGGACTGCCTGAATGGAAACAACAAAAAGATAAAAAAGGTGAAGATTTCCAACAACACATCGACCGAGCTACCCGCATCAAAGCCCCGGCGATTTATCAAAAAGCCTACGAACGCTGGCAAGCTGGACTGCTTGCCGACAATGCGCAACTCTGGTGCGGCAAGGTAGACGGGCGTTTATTCATCGGCTCAGGCGGCGCGTCGGTGCTAGAAACTGCCATCACCCTATCCCACACTTACGGCGTGCCGGTGATTCCGGGTTCGGCGGTCAAAGGCTTGGCGCGTGCTTATGCCGATACCCAAGAACAACTGACTGCCGCGCAAAAAGGCGTGTTATTCGGCAAAGACAGCGACACGCCGCAAAATGCCGAGGCGGGTTATGTGTTGTTCCATGATGCTTGGTGGATACCTGAAACCCAAGCACCGTTAGCGGCAGAGGTGATTACCGTGCATCATCAAGACTACTATGGCGCGGGCGGTAGTGTGAAAAACGCCAGTGATTTTGATTCGCCCATCCCCACGCAACACATCGCCGCCCGTGGTTCGTTTTTATTCGCGCTGCAATGTGGCGATGACGACTGGGCGGAATATGCAATGAATTTGTTAAAAGTTGCGTTGCAACATTGGGGTATCGGCGGCAAAACGGCAGCGGGGTATGGGCGGTTCGTTGAGTCGCCTGAAGAATTATCAGAATTTCGTCAGCAATTACGCGATGAACTTGAAGCTTTAGGCTTCAGCGGAGCAGGTAAAGCAGGCGAGTTATTAGTTAAGGCAGAAAAAGAAGTGGCAACTAACCCAGAAGAAGCTATTGAAATTGCACAGGAATTAAAGCGTTATTATAAGGACAAGCTAAAACAATGGGATAACGGCAATGCTAAACAGCGCAAACGCCAAGACCGAATCGAAAAAATACTTGTCTGAATCAGGATTTGCTGGATTTTTGCTAGTTCCCAAGCGCCGCTTGGGAACTCATACCTTGCCAGCGTTGCTGGACTGTTAGTACAGACCGCAACGCGGTCAAGATCGCATTCCCAAGTGGCACTTGGGAACGAGGGCAACTATTTGCTCGGAAACCAGAGGGTATTTTGATGAGTAAAACAATAATCTGTTCTACAGGTACAAGCTCTGCAAAACTCTTATTAAAAGAATTGCAAGAACAAAATTCAGGAGAATTTATCAGTCTGAAAAGCTGGATCAGCCAGCAAGACTCAATCGACATTGCGGCTGAAAAAATAGCTCAAACATTTGTGTGTTTTTCATTTAACGACGAAGCTAACTTAACAGCCAAATTGTCAGCAGAAATTCATTCTTTAGTACGCATTGGGCTAGATGCAACTGATCGCGTCGTGCTGATTGCTTCAGGTACTGATGATGGTTATTGCTGTGCGCTTGCGGTTCAAAAATACCTGCTTAAATATTGGCAAGGCGTGCAAGTAGAAGTTAAACAAATTGAAGGGTTACAAGTTACTGATGTCAAATTATTTCGCACTAAGGGTGTTGTTGAATTTGTTAAAGATGTACTGGAAATAATTAATAAGTATGGAAAAGACTCTGTTATCTTAAATCCTACCGGCGGGTTTAAGGCTTTAGTCCCCTACACTGTACTCATTGGCATGTTAAAAGAGGTGACCTGTCGTTATATCTTTGAACAATCCAGCAGTTTAATTGAATTGCCGCCTTTCCCAGTCGAATTTAGCCAGTTTCATTTTGAAAAATATCAGCCTTTGTTTGAAGAAATAGACAAAGAATCTTATATTAGCGTATCAGCTTGGGAGCAAAAAGTCCCGCATCATGATCGTCGGTTTATGCACGCATTATTTGAATTTGAAGACAACACAACAGTAACATTATCCGCGATTGGTTTTATGTTTGTTGAAGAAATACAAAAACCTACCGCGTATATACCTTATCTATCTCAAAAAGCCTTTGATGATTGTTTTCATAATTTAAAAAAATTAGACAACTGCGACCCATTTAGATATATCAGTCGGATGGCGGCATCGAGTGAAACTTTAGAAAAAAATAAGCATATCGCTGTAGATGAACATCTTGTTTGGCTAAAACCGGGAAACACAACAGATCGTTATTTAATTTCTTTAGAAGGAAAACATCTATTGGTTTGGCGAGGTATTCGAGAAGATGAGGTCGGTACAAATTACTCACGAGAAGTTATCGTAAGACCGAGTATAGATCGTGCGAAGTTCTCACCTTTCATGCGTATGGATTTTAAAGAATAAGCTCGCGTGTCAAGGTTTGCGACCTTCTCCCAAACGTTTTGATTAACTTCAAGGTCATTTGAAAGGTTCAGGTGCAGGTTACAAACCTGCACCTGCCTTTTACACTCCGCGTCTGGGGTGGTGAAAATTATTCGATTTTAGAGGTTTTTGGTGACCAAACAGATTGCGCTTTTGTTCCGATGCTAACCCCTTCAAGGCTGGATTCCCGCATGGGAGTGCTAATCGTAAGACTTAGCACCGCCGCCGTAGG
>CAZOSP010000108.1:0-11369 GCA_964582525.1 uncultured Thiomargarita sp.
ATTATTTTTTTGCCAAAAAGTGTAAACTGCTTTGGTGGGGATATGAAGGATGCCTTTTGACAGTATCAATATTTTCGACACCTCATCAAAGGGGAACGATCGTTCATCCCCGTCATGCACACCTGACAGTTTTTTTCACTGCCTTTTCCCACGTCGCTCACGACCATCACTCTTGACGATAGGCGCACGGGGTGGTTTGATTCCAGCATCGGGTTGCCGAAACCGAGAGACCTTCTCTCATCTTTAATACAGCACGGAAAGCCCTCGCTTTCCTTCAGGACACACTAGGAGCCTGTCCGAGAATTAAATCAATAATAAACAACATGTTATAAAATTAGTTGACGGTCATCAACATTCAAAAAACACACCGATTTCAGTAACAAATTGAAATCATTATCTATTTATTTTTCTGATATGGGCATTCAAATAATAAATGACAGCGATAACATATTGAATACTAAAATCTTTATATTGTCGAACAGCCTCCTAGGGCGGATAAGCGATAGCGTCATCCGCCAAACACCGCCAAATCCGGCACGGTGCCCGGAACAGGCATCGTGCCATTCCTCAGCATGGCGGATGACGGCGCAAAAAGACGCGCCTTATCCGCCTTACGGGTTCATACCTTGCAGCGTTGCTGGCTGTCATCGTACAGAGCGCAACGCGGTCAGGACGGCGTTCCCAAGTGGCACTTGGGAACGAGGGCAAAGATTTTTAGCACAGGATTGTAAGCAAAGCTGCCGCACTTGCTGTTTAGAAAACCTGTCCAAACAGCGCAAATCAGCCGCGCACAAAACCCCTTGTGCAAATAAATCTGCCAGTATCTCCGCCTCTATTTCTACGCGCACTCTGTGGTTTTCTGTTTTGAGCATAAGCTGTGTCTCCTCTGTTAACTCGTTTTCCACCCCCCCCAAAAACCAGCTTTCATGCGGCTTTTGCGAAGGTCTCCTGCAAGCCCCGCGAGAATGCCGAGAGGCTCTCGGTGCGCAACAATACCATCGGCTTGTTGTGTTTCTTACAATAGCTTTTAATCGCGTTGCAGGCGTTATGGCTAATGCAATCTAATGGGCAAAATACACTGTCCGCTTGACATAGCACCTGCTGTAAATGCTGGTCTTTGCCATGCAAACCGCCGTCGTGATGAATAAAATTGCCGCCGTAACTTTCTACTAAACTACGGAAATGTGGCTTTAACTTATCGCGCCCGCCGACGTATAAAATGCAGTGTCCGGCTAAATGTGCCGAGGCGCACCAAGCGGGCGTTTGCTCACCGGCTTGGCATTGTGCGCAGTCGCTGGGGGCGAGTAGCTGTTCTAATTGATTTTCTAAAGCGCGTCGCTCGATTTGCTCGCACTGTAGCGCTGTTTCAAGCTCGGCAGTGCGTAGGTTTTGCTGCTGAAGATCGGCGTGCGCACTGTGCAAACGTGCTTGCGTATATGCCAGTTGTTGTTCATAGCGGCGTATTTGTTGTTTTAAGTCGTTAATGCTTTCTTCCTGCATGGTTTCGCTGGGGTGTTGTTGTAACGCGGCTTGGGCTAATTGATGTTGTAATGTTTGGATTTTTTGATCGCGCTCTAATAGGCTGTGTCGTGCTTGTTTGAGTTGCCCCTGTAAATCCGCTTGCTGTTGTTCTAGTTGGTGCAGCTTGCGCATGTCGGCAGTGTGGGTCGCGCCAATCTGATGTGACAGCATGTGTACTTGCTCATAGGCGATGTGCTGGAGGGTCGCGTCCGCTAAGGGATGCGTCATTAACGCCCAAAACGCGCCTGATACTTCGCCGCGCTGCCATGTTTCATGCCAAATCTGTAGGACATCCTCAGCATTTTGGGCGGGCGCGAATTGTTTAATTTGACGGCTAAATTTTTTGTCTAAAAATTTGTGCACTTTGCGCGTTAAGTGTGAGCTTTCATCCGCTTGGCTGACAAAATAGCTATGAATATCGTAATCGGTTTTATGCGCCAGATTGAGATCAGCCTGCCGCGCCAGCTTCTGCAATTCCGCCACACTTAAGCAAGTGCCTATCACGGGGCAATGGTATTGCGCTTTTAAGTCCCAGAGTTTTTTGGCTTTTTTGCTGTTTTTCTGCGTTTCAGCGGGGATCGCGGGCAAGCTTGGAGATTTGCCCAATAATGGTTCGGTGACGGCAGCAGACGTCACGCCTAGGGCTTGTAATGCCTCACGCAAAGGCGGGGCAGTGGTTTTACAACGTAGGCACATGATAAGCTCCTTTGTTAGCAGTAGTTCTAAATGATAATTATTATCAATATTAGAACAGCGCAGAGCTTATTGCAAATAATTCTCAATTAAATTTTTTGCAAAGACTTTGGATTGCCGTTGATGGTTGTAGAGTTTGCGCCGATCTACGGGCAAGCGATCTAAATCGGCTGGGACAAAACCACGTTCTTGAAACCATTGAGCGGTGTGGGTGGTGAGTACAAAGAGTTGCTGAATGCCGGCTTGCAGGGCTTCTTGCTCCATAAAAGCGAGCAGCGCGTCGCCACGTTGCTGCCCTTTGTAATGCGGACTGACGGCAACGCAGGCGAGTTCGGCGGTGCGATCTTCGAGATAGGGGTAAAGCGCGGCGCAGGCGACGATGGCACCGTCACGTTCTTGCACCACAAAACGCTGAATTTCGGCTTCCAGTTTGTCACGCGGACGTTTGACCAAAATGCCTTCTTGTTCGAGCGGCGCAATCAGATTTAAGATGCCGCCGATGTCGTCAATCGTGGCTTTACGCAGATTTTCAAAGGGATCGCGGCTAACCATAGTGCCAACCCCGTCGCGGCTGAAGAGTTCAAGCAACAAGCCGCCGTCAATGCTGCGCTTGATCAAATGCACACGCTCCACGCCGTTTTCGCAAGCGCGGATGGCATTGCGCAGTTGTCGAAATGCGTCTAGGTCCTGCCGTGTTTCTACCAGTTGTCGCGCTTCTTGTAGGGTTAAATAGCCGTTTTCGCTCATGGGTTCGGAGACTTCCGTGAGACACACCCATTTATCTGCTTGCAGAGCGATAGCGACTGAGGTAGCCGCGTCTTCCACAGACAAGTTAAATATTTCGCCAGTGGGCGAATAGCCCAAAGGCGATACCAATACAATGCAGCCGTGATCGAGTTGTTCGACCATGCCTTCTTTATCAACGCGCCGCACCATGCCGGTGTGCATGAAATCGACACCGTTGCGCACGCCTAGCGGGCGCGCTGTGACAAAATTGCCGCTGATAAGACGAATATTGGCATAAATCTGTGGCGAATTGGTCAAGCCCATTGACATGAGGGCGCGGATATCGGAAGTAATCTGTCCGCAGGCGGCTTTCACTTGCTCCAGTGCGTCGCTGTCAGTAATCCGCATTCCTTCGACATATTGTTGTTTGATGTCGCGTTCCTGCAAGTTGCGCTCAATGCGTTGGCGCGTGCCGTGGACTAGCACCAGGCGAATGCCGAGACTGTGTAGCAAGGCGATGTCGTGTATCAGGTGTTTGAAATTTTCGCTGCTGACCGCGGTGCCTTCAAACGACAGCACAAAGGTTTTGCCACGATGCGCGTGTATGTAGGGCGAGGCATGGCGAAACCAGGCAACGAATTGGGTGTTATAAGCAGAAGAAGAAGGGTTGAATGGTGTCATGGAGGTGTTAGCTCAGTAGGGTTTGCGCCACATCTTTATTGTGGCGCGAACGCGAAAGCCCCAGCCAGTGGCGCGAACGCCAAAGCCTTATTTCTCCTCATGCCCGCCGAACTCAAAGCGCATAGCAGATAATAGCTTATTGGCATAATCATCCTGTCCACGCGACATAAAGCGATTAAATACCGCAGTGGTCAATACCTGAGCCGGCACACCCGCTTCAATGGCAGCGATGGAAGTCCAGCGTCCTTCGCCCGAATCCGACACCTGCCCGCTAAAATGCTCCAGTTCTTGATTGCTATGCAGTGCTTTCGCGGTCAAATCCAACAACCAAGAAGCGACCACGCTGCCGCGCCGCCAAACTTCCGCAACGTCTGCCACAGGAATCTCATATTGAAAGGCTTGCACATCACGCAGCGGCGCGGTTTCCGCATCAGAGGCATGTTCTCGTGTACCGACATTAGCGTGTTTAAGCAAATTCAAACCTTCCGCATAAGCCGCCATCATGCCGTATTCAATGCCGTTATGTACCATTTTGACAAAATGTCCCGCGCCCGCCGCGCCGCAATGCAAAAAGCCCTGTTCAGCCGCGCTAGGCTCACCGGTGCGTCCGGCGGTGCGCTCAATATCGCCCAAGCCCGGCGCAAGCGCAGAAAAAATCGGCAAAAGACGCGCATAAGCTGCGGCATCGCCGCCGATCATAAGGCAATAGCCACGCTCCAAGCCCCACACACCGCCGCTGGTGCCAACATCCATATAATGCAAACCCTGTGTTTGCAAAGCAGCACTGCGGCTGATGTCATCTTTATAATAAGAATTGCCGCCATCAATCAGGATGTCATCGGCTTGCAGCAGCGGCGTTAAATCCGCCAAGGTTCGTTCTACTATAGCCGCCGGCAGCATCATCCATACAGCACGCGGTGGCGCCAGTTTGTCAGCCAAATCAGCCAAACTGTCCGCACCAACCGCCCCCTCCGTGCTGAGAGCCTGTACCGCTTCGCTGTTGACATCAAACACCACACACTCGTGTCCCGCTTTCAATAAGCGTCGTACCATGTTCGCGCCCATGCGTCCTAAACCAATCATACCTAATTGCATTGTGTTTTCCCCGTATTAGAAAAAGTCATAAATTAAAGCCTTGCATTGGCGGATACGCTGCGCTTAATTCGCCCTACTTCGCCCTACTTCGCCTTGTATTGGCGGATACGCTGCGCTTAATTCGCCCTACTTGGATTGCGGCAATCCAGTCGGAGGACTGCGTTCAGGACGCAAAGGATCGCCCAAATACCCGCGAAAATCGCGCAAGTCACCGTCCAAACTAGCGCGTTTAATCACCACCGGACGCAGAAAAATCACCAGTTCAGTCTTGATATATTGATCATCGCGGTAGCTAAAAGCATCGCCGACAAGCGGCAAGCGCGACAAAACCGGAATGCCGTTTTTATCCTGTCTCATGCGGTCTTGCATGAGACCGCCAATAACCGCGATATGTCCACTGCTCACCCGCAACAAAGACTCCATTTCACGGACTTGGACAATAGGCACCAAGCTATTGGGAATGCTCAAGCCAGGGTTATTCAAAGTCAGCAAAGCCAAACCCGGATCCGCAACATAATCAATAATGCGCGAAACAGTAGGACGCACATTAAGAATAACCTCATCCTTATCGCTGATGTGCGGCGTAATGCTCATAATCAAGCCCTCTGGCACGGTATTGATTTGGGTTTCAAAGCGAGTACGCGCCGCCGCATTATCGGTCGCTTCACGCTCCTCCACCTCAATACTAAAATACACGCGATTATCAACCGCCTTAAGAATCGCCGTTTGATTATTTAACGCCATGATTTTAGGACTAGAAAGCACCTTAGTATTGCCGTATTGTTCCAGCAATTGCAGGCTTGCCGAAATACTACCCATCACGCTCAAAGGATTGTTATAGCTAAAAACATAAGCAGGCACGCCCGAAGTAAAAGCATTGCCGCTGACCGTAGTTTGCTGACGATAGGAAAAATCCCCATCAATGCGACTCCAATCAATACCCGCTTGATACTGTTCCCCCAGTTCCACCTCAACAATCGTCGCCTCAATCAGCACCTGACGTTGCACACTGTCGAGAACCTTCTCCAAAAAATCCTCAATCTCAGCATGTTGGCGTTTATTAGCACGCACCGTCAGCAAGCCGCTTTCCTTATTCACCACCACATTACGTTGCGTAGTAGTGACGCGCTCGCGCACATCGGGCGCATCCACCCCACTCGCCTCACTCAACAAAGTTTCAGTCACCTTGATTTCTGATTCCAAAATAGTACGGATATTTTCAACCAAGCTATCCCAAAAATGATGCGAACTATGATTAGTGATTTCAGACGTAGAATTGTTATCGGCAGTCGCGCCGCCCTGTTCACCCACCGTCGCCCCCGTCACCACCTGAGTAGAAACATTCACCGAGCTGCGACTATCGCGCACCAGATTGACATAATCCACTGTATAGGTATGCACATAAGGCAGATCGTGGCTGATGACAATGTCGCCATTGAGGATGTCGTAGCGCACACCGTCAAGCAGCCGAACCACACGGTCTAAAATCTGCTCTAGCGTTTGATCTAGCGCGTTCATGGTGACAAAACCTTTCAAGCCGGGCGCGATTTCAATATTGCGTTGGGCATCGCGTGCCAGCGCGAATAAAAAACTGTGCAAAGGCACACGCTCCACCACGACGGTATAGCGTTCTTCAGCCTCAACGGGCGAGGGCGGCGGCAAAAACGGGGCTTGTGCGACAATCGGCGGAATGTGGGCAGCGGCGTCAGCGGCGACTTCGGAAACAAGGTGAGAGCCAAGATGTCCCGGCGAGGGTTGCGGCGGCTGAGGAGCGCAGGCGTTGAGGCATAAGACAGCACAAACAGACCCTACATAATGCAGTTTTTTCATAAAAATCCTAAACCTTCTAGGTTTTCAAAACCTAGAAGGTTTACAAAACCTAGGACGTAGGTTTATGAATGATATAAGCCAAACGAGTCAGCGATAATCCAAAAAATCATACCATTCAAACCACACCGAGTATTCCCGATGACCATAAAGCCCCCGCATTGTATCAATAAAAATTATCTACTGTGGCTATTCCTCAGCCTATTCTTGACCGCATGCTTGGGCGGCGGTAGTGGCGGTGACGGCATCCTAAACCTTCTAGGTTTACAAAACCTAGAAGGTTTACAAAACCTAGGACGTAGGTTTATGAATTGTATAAGCCTAACGAGTGAGCGATAATCCGAAAAATCATACCATTCAAACCACACCGAGTTTCCCAGATGACTATTAAGCCCCCGCATTGTATCAATAAAAATTATCTTCTGTGGCTATTCATCAGCCTATTCTTGACGGCTTGCTTGGGCGGCGGTAGTGGCAGTGACGGCAGCCCCGAACCCGTGCAAGGCGCGTCATTGGGGCTGCTGCCCGCCAACAGCAATGCCAGCGGCTCACTGGTGCTGACCGCGCTGATCAAAGACCAGAACAATGTGCCTTTGGCTGACCAAAGCATAGAATTTAGCTTTAGCCAGACCAACGCTGAGACCTTATCGCCGCAAACAGCGCAGACCGGCGCGGACGGCACGGCAACCGTGACCATCACCGATGTCGGCAAAGACGGCGGCACAGTCACCGTGCAGGCGCGATCTGGGAATTTAACCGCCACCGCACAGGTGAATTTTATCAATAATGCAGATACGCAGAATTTACAAGTCACGCCGTCCACAACCGTGCTGTCAGTCGGCGACACCGCATTGATTTATGTGCGCTTGAGTGATGAACAGGGAGTGCCGCAAGAAGGGCAGACAGTGCATTTTGCCAGCAGCGGACAAGCGTTTTTAGATCGCAACAACGGCACGACAGACAGCGACGGGCGTTTGCAGGTGAGCTTAAGCAATCAGGTAGCCGAAACGGTGCAGTTGGAAGTCAGTCACGGCGCGTTACGCCAAACGCTACGCCTAGATTTCGGCGCGAGCTTAAGTTTTTTGCCCAGCAACGCCCGCGGCGTAGCGGATGGCACGACAGCGGTACCGCTGATTGCGCGTTTGCTGAATGCGCAAGGGCAGGCAATAGTGGGCGAAACGGTGCAGTTTTTTAGTTTACAAGGCAACGCGGAATTGGAATTTTTTAGTGGGCAAACCGCTGACAATGGGCAGGTGACGCTGAATGTGCGCAATCGCACTGTGGAAACCAGCGTGATTGGCGCACAAGTCGGGACTTTGGCGCGGCAGGAGGTGCAAGTTGTATTTGAAACCTCAGCGGTGATCAGCAATTTACAAGTCACGCCTTCTGCCACCGTTTTACGTGCCAACGACACCGCCACCATTGACATCTTGCTGCAAGATGCGCAGGGCATTCCGAATGCCAATCAAAACATCAGCGTTAGCAGGGTCAGCGGCACTGCCTCGCTCAGTGCCAGCGAGCAGGTGACAGATAGTGCGGGACGTGCGCAAGTCACGCTTTCGAGTGGCACGGGCAATGTGCAACTGGAGATTCGTGCTGGCACACTGAGCCATCAGGTGACTTTTTATTTTGCCGCGCAACTGAGTTTGTTGCCTAAAGACAGCATCGGCAGTGCGGACGGCAACAGCGCGGTGTTGTTGACTGCGCGTTTGTTGGATGCGGAGGGGCGCGGCATTGTTGGGCAGACCTTGCAGTTTTTTAGTATCTCTGGCAATGCCGAACTGGAGTTTTTCAGCAAACCAACAGCGGTGAATGGACAAGTTGATTTGAATGTGCGCAACCGCAGTGTGGAAACCAGCGTGATTGGCGTACAAGTGGGGACTTTGGCGCGGCAGGAGGTGCCAATTGATTTTCAAAGTCCGGCGCCGGTGACGGATAAGCCTGTGGGTGCGATTGGTATTGCAGCCGATAAAACTTTGCTGAATGTGGGTAGTGATACTGAAGTGCGTATTATTTTATCGGATGCCATAAGAAGCAGCGTTGCGGTAGAAAATGGTGTCTCCAGAATCGTTACCGTCGGTGGCGATACGTTATTACCCTTCACGCCCTTCAATGCCAGCGTGTCGGGCAGTGCGCGTTTATTAAATCTCCCCACGCAAACCGATGCAAATGCACAAGCGAGCTTTCAACTCATTGATAATCAAGCGGAAAATGTCACTTTAACCATCACCAGCGGTGGCAAAAATCAAACGAAAAAGTTTTATTTTGGGGCGCGTTTAAGTTTAACGCCACAACAACAGACCGTGAAACTGTCTGCAAGCCCCCAAGCGAATTTGTTTGCCGTGTTACGCGATGCCAACAACACGCTGATTTCGGGCGAAGTGATCCGCTTTGGTTTTGTTGGCGATGGCGATTTTATTGTCACGCCTGCCGAGCATGTGACGGGAACAGGCAGCTTTATTGATGCCAGCGATTCTAACAATACCAATGATGCGCAACGGACAAGCACGGCGATTCCTGTGACGGTTGACAATATCGGCGAGCAAAGCGGTTCGGTGACAATCACAGCAAACGGTGGTGATCTGAATACCACTGCCACAGTGACCTTTGAATCCGTCTTAGACGGCAACAAGCTTTTTCAAGCCACCGTCGATCAACGCATTTTGCAGGTGGGCGACACGGCAAAGGTGCAGGCGCGGATTTTAGAAGCATCAGGTTTGCCGACTGCGGGTTTTCCCATCAGCTTTTGGCAAAATGGGCAGTTGCTGATGACGCAAGCAACCGATAATGAAGGCAACGCCACTGTTTCTATCACGCAAAACCAGCCCGGCAATACCCAGGTAGAAGTCCGCGCTGGCAATCATAGCCAACGCTTTACCCTGTATTTTGGCGCACGTCTGCGCTTAAGCCCCGACCGTGCGCAAACGCGGGCAGACACGCAAACGCCAGCACTGTTCACCGCGCACCTAGTCGATTTTGAAAACGCGCCGGTTGTTGCGGAAACCGTGCATTTCAACTTAAAAGACGGCAGTGCCTTTTTTGATCTTGCCTTTCAACAAACCGATGCCGCAGGACTTGCACAAGTCAAAGTGACGGGCAGTCAAATTGGCGAGGCAAGCTTCATCGCACAAAGCGGTGCCATTGAAGCCAACGAAGCGCGGGTCACTTTTCTGGATGCCAACATACCGGCGCGCATCAGCCTGTTGGCAGCTTCGCCCAGCCCTCTTAGCGTGGGCGGAAACAATGACATTATTGCCCGCGTCGTGGATGCCTTGGGCAACCCTTTGCCCAATATTGAGGTGCGCTTTAGCACGGCAGGCGTGGGTAGCATCACGGAAGCCGTGAACACCGATGTCAGAGGCGAAGCGCGGGCAGTGTTTTCCTCCACACGCGCTGGCAGCAGCACCCTGACCGCCACAGTCATAGGCGCGGATCATCAACCCGTTAGCGATAGCATTAATCTTATTGTGCAAGCCGGTGGCGTGGGCGTTATTGAGGTGGTCAGCATTGAACCGGCTATCATCGGCATTCGCGGCGGTGGCATGACGGAAACCGCGACTGTGACGGTGAGTGTCAAGGACGCGCTAGGCAATTTGCTAGACGGGCAAAATGTCGGTTTTAGTTTGGGTGGTACATTACTGAGTGGCGGCGAAACGCTGTCAGCCAATGCGACCAATACAGTCAATGGGTTAGCCCGCGTTGTATTGCGTAGCGGCAATGTGGTAGGGACGGTTGATGTGGTTGCCAGTGTAGCCAATGCCAACATCAGCACCGTTGCTGCCATCCAAATTGTTGGCGGTATGCCTGATGCGGCACATTTTAGCCTCGCGGCAGAATACTTAAATATTGCCGGCGGCACGACTTTTGGCTTGCAAAATAAAATCACTGCCTTTGTCGCCGACCGTTTTGCTAACGTAGTGCAAGATGGCACGCGGGTCAATTTTATTAGCGAAGGCGGCAGCATTGGACTTAGCCCTAATTCAGCGACCGGTGCCTTTGAACACACCACAGCATTTGGGCAAGCGACAGCGATTTTGCAATCAGCCGCGCCCAATAGCAACTTAGGCGGTATTGCTCCAGAGAGCAATGCGGGCTTGGTAAACATTGTGGCTTATACCATTGGCAGTGAAAGCTACCGAGATAATAATGCCAACGGTGTATTTGATGCGGGCGATGAACTCACGCACGACATGTCTGAGCCGTACATTGATGCCAATGATTCCGGCGCGTTTGAAGTCGGGGAAGTTTATGTGGATGTCAATAATAACGGCATGTTTGATCCTGCCGATGGGGTTTTTCAAAACAACCGGGTCATTTGGACGGCAATCAATGTACTCTTTTCAGCAGCCACCAATACTGATAGAAACATACTTAAAATAGAACCCCATTCCAATACTGCAATGAATTGTGCCGCGCTGCGCCTAACGGGTGTCCATGATGTCGTTGGCAATCCCTTAGTCAGTGGCACAAAAATCGACATCACCGCTACGCAAGGACAAATCACGGGTACAGAATCTATACAACTCAATGATCAAATCAATCCGCCAACCAGCGACATTCAATTTGGCTTACAATTTGACAACGCGACAACGCCTACCGTACAAAGTACCGTCACTGTCGTTATTACTTCCCCCCCAACGACCAGCGCGCCGGGCGGAAATGGCAGTATTGAATTGAGTCAAAATTTCACTTGCACCCCTTAAAACCTTTTGGGAGTGCTCATCGTAAGACTTAGCGCCGCCGCCAAAGGCGGCTCATCCGCTAATTTTGAGATTAGACATTATCGGAAAATCCAAGCTTATAAGCCCATAAATTTTTTTTATAGC
>CAZOSP010000109.1:0-8569 GCA_964582525.1 uncultured Thiomargarita sp.
CCGTCAACCCGCCGCCCTGTGCGGCATTACCGGCTTAAAACCCACTTACGGGCGGGTCTCGCGCTACGGCATGATCGCCTTCGCTTCTAGTCTCGATCAGGGCGGACCCATGACCCGCAGTGCCGAAGATGCGGCTTTATTGTTGCGCTATATGGCAGGTTTTGACCCGCACGATTCCACCAGTCTTGAGCAAGCGGTGCCTGACTACAGCGCATCGCTTAACAACGACATCAGCGGCTTAAAAATTGGGCTGCCTAAAGAATATTTTGGTGCGGGCTTAAGCGCGGAGGTGGGCGCGGCACTTGACGCGGCGATGGGTGAGTTAAAAAAACTCGGCGCGCAACTGGTTGACATCAGCCTGCCCAATAGCCACCTTGCCGTGCCAGTGTATTACGTGGTCGCCCCGGCGGAATGTTCGTCTAATTTATCGCGTTTTGACGGCGTGCGTTTTGGCTATCGCTGTGAAAATCCCGAAGATTTGCAAGACCTGTATAAACGCTCGCGTGGCGAAGGTTTCGGCGCGGAAGTCAAACGCCGCATCATGGTTGGCACTTACGCGCTGTCCGCTGGTTACTATGATGCTTATTACTTGAAAGCCCAACAAATTCGCCATCTGATCAGCAACGACTTTAAACAAGCTTTCCAGCAAGTCGATCTTATTCTGTCTCCAACCACGCCCACGCCAGCGTTTAAGCTGGGCGAAAAAAGTCATGATCCAGTCACCATGTACTTGTCTGACATTTACACCATCGCAGTCAATCTCGCTGGTTTACCCGCCATCTCGATCCCCGCCGGGCTGGTTAATGGCTTGCCGATTGGAATGCAGTTCATGGGTAATTATTTTGACGAGGCGCGTTTGCTGAATGTCGCGCACCGTTATCAACAAGTCACAGACTGGCATCAATCTGCGCCTGCGGGTTTTTGAAGCACACGCTTGAGCGCGTATCAGGACAGAAACAGCCACCATGAGCGGTGCTAAAATCCTAGCATTGGCAGTGTTCAAACCTGAAACCAAACTAAAACCTCTAACCCTCTGCCACTAAGCCCCATGCAAACAACGCAAGCTTCGCACATTTACCAAAACATCCTCGCCAACATTCAGCGCGTTATGGAAGGACAAAGTACGGCAATTCGCAAGCTACTGGCAGCTTTCGTCAGCGGCGGTCATGTCCTGCTTGAAGACCTGCCCGGCACCGGCAAAACCACGCTGGCAAAAGCCTTGTCAAAATCCTTAAGCACCGACTTTAACCGCATTCAATTTACCCCCGACTTGTTGCCGACTGACATTCTAGGCGTGTCGATTTTTGACCAACAAACACAAAATTTTCGCTTTCACCAAGGCCCTATTTTTACTGAAATTCTGCTCGCTGATGAAATCAATCGCGCTTCCCCCCGCGCACAATCAGCCTTGCTGGAAGCGATGGGGGAACGCCAAGTCAGCATTGACGGCAAACGCTATCCGCTGCAAAACAGCTTTTTTGTCATCGCCACACAAAATCCAGTTGAATTTCATGGCACTTATCCCTTGCCCGAAGCACAGATGGATCGTTTCGCGCTGCGTTTTAGCTTAGGTTATGTATCGCAAGCAGCCGAAGTCAAGATTCTCACCCAGCGTCAAAACCAAGACGATCTGGTAGACAATTTACAAGCCTGCGCGGGGCGCGAAGACATCCAATTTTTACATCAACAAGCGCAGGCTGTCGCCGTCAGTGAAGAACTGAAACATTATATTGTCGCCCTAGTACGCGCCACCCGTGACATGCCCAGCATCGCTATGGGTGCCAGCCCGCGTGCCGCACTCGCGCTGATGAAAACCGCGCAAGCTCTGGCTTTATTTGACGGCTTAGATTATGTCGCGCCAGAGCATATACAAGAAATCGCCATTTGCGTCATTGCCCATCGTCTCAAAATAGATTCGCAGGCACGCTTTGCCGGACAACAAGCAGACATGGTGGTAGAAGAAATTTTGCAGAAAGTAGCAGTACCCATTTAACACCGCGTTCCCACGCAGAGACCGGGAACGAGGAAAAAAGCCCAACGCCAAAAAGGACAAAATATGCGTGTGTTATTCCTACTACTGAGTAGTTTGTTATTAGTTGCTTGCGCCAGTACGCCGCAGAATCTGGATTACGAAGGTTGCGGAGCGCGCACCTTGTTTTGGGCAATGGGACCCAAAGCAGGAGAAGCCTTTTTAGACGTGTGTTATGTACAGCTCGACATGAGCGAAGCCAATCAATATTTTGATTACCTGCCGATTGAGGGCTTTAATCAAGACACACGGCAGCCGATGGATAATAATCAAGACGGTATTTCAGGTAATGGACGCTTACTCAGCGACGGCAAACTGCACTGGGGCGGCAGCGGTTGTGCGCAATACGCACGGCGCATAGTGCAGCAAAGTTGTGATCGCCTAGGCGATATGGTGCGCACTGGCGGTTGTGAATGGATTGCCGTGCAATTAACGCCCAAAGCCGGGGTTAAGCAAGCCTATGTGAGTTTCACGCCGGCAGCGCGAGTACGTCTGCCGGACGGTACGGAAAAAACAAATTACTCACGCACCTTTACCACCGGTTTTTCTAACTGCCCTTAATTTTTGCGCGTGCCAGCTCTCTCTGGAGGCTTCTGCGGGTCAGGATTGACGCGCATACCCGCCAGAACTGCATTTTTTGCTTTATCAAGTGTTATCTAAATTTATTAGATTTCAAGTACTTAAAAACATCCCTGAGCCTTGATGGGTGCTACCTTTCAATAATGTGTCTCAGCAAGCGACAGTGCCAAATGGGTCAATTTTATGAGTCCCATGCAAGGTTAAAACATTCGCCTTTAGGCAATAGATTTATCACCCTATTTGACTGTTCATGTTAGGTCAGTAGGGTTTGCGCCAGGTCCTCCTTCCCAAGTGCCACTTGGGAATGTGGCGCGAACGCGAATGCTCGGCAGCGTGCTGTCATCGTGCGTGCGCGACGAACAAGATGTCGCGCCCCTACCGGGCTGATCACGGTGACGCACAGCCACTTAACGCTCTCTTCATCCAGAGAGAAGATGGCGTTTTCGTCAAGTTGTTGGAGGCTGTGGGGGGGGTGAGTTTCATGTTGTATACTTTGCCACAAGTGCGGGGTGTTATGCAAGGGTCTGAACGGTTACAAAATGATTAATTTTCGGGGATGACGCACTATTGAAACACTAGAAAAAGATGATAAATATCAATCGAGTGACCAAATTTCCGCGCATGAGAAGTCTGAAAAATTTCCAGCCCAGCTATTTGATTAGAAACGCATCTATTGCTCTCCAGGCGTTGATGGCAGCTATCACGCCATTCTTGGATGCTGCCACTTTGGAGGTAACCCAGCATTCCTGCTTCTGGTGAGTTCGGCGCATAAGTATTATTGATGAACATGCCTAACCCATCTTTACCCAAGTAACCGCTTTTTCCTAGATATTTACCAATAGGATGGCTTGGTTTTTTGCTAAGTCGTTTGGCTTCAAAGGCATAGCGGGGACGTGATCCTGCACCGGTACGTTCAATTTCTAAATCGAGACGAGGACGGTTTTTGCCTTGGCGTGAAGGGATGTTTTGCGGGGGATCATCGGCTCTTCAGGAATTTGTGTTGGAATGAATATCATTTAATCAATGAGTTACAGCGCACTTTCGTCCGGAGTGCTGCCAAAAATCCATCCGCTTTGTTGGTCGCTTTGCACCCAAGCACAAAGAATCAATGAGTTACAGTGATAAACGGTGTCGTTTTTCGGCTCCAGTGCTGGGTGTCATTATGCTGTAATAAATTGTTTTCAAATATAATTTATTGCAACACAAATGCCTAGAGAGCCAAAAAAACCTTTGCGTAACATCAGCAAGTAAAGCACAAGCGCACGCGATTAGCCCATTTCGCGTCCCAGACGTGCGGCGATACGCATCCGCAACGCATTGAGTTTAATAAAGCCTTCGGCATCAAACTGATTGTAAGCACCGGCATCTTCTTCAAAAGTGGCAATGTCGGGATCAAACAGGCTGTCATTATCAGATTGGCGACCGTTGACCATGACATTGCCTTTATACAGTTTTAAGCGCACTTTGCCGTTTACTACGCTTTGCGTTTGGTCAATCATGGTTTGCAGCATGGCGCGTTCCGGACTCCACCAATAGCCGTTATAAATAAGGCTGGCGTAACGCGGCATGAGTTCGTCTTTCAAGTGCGCAACTTCGCGGTCGAGAGTCAGCGATTCCATAGCGCGGTGGGCTTTTAGTATAACGGTGCCGCCGGGTGTCTCGTAGCAGCCACGAGATTTCATGCCCACATAACGGTTTTCTACCAAATCCAGGCGACCAATGCCGTTATCTCCCGCGATTGTATTCAAATAGCTTAATACCTGTGCGGGAGACAGCAGCTCGTTGTTGATAGCGACAATATCGCCCCGCGCAAAAGTCAGCTCAATCTCAGTTGCCACGTCGGGCGCGGCTTCGGGCGATACTGACCAACGCCACATGTCTTCTTCCGCCGCATTCCAAGGATTTTCCAGTAAATCGCCTTCATAGGAAATGTGTAATAAATTGGCATCCATTGAATAGGGCGATTTGTTGCCGCGCTTCATTTCCACCGGAATAGCGTGTTGTTCGGCATACGCCATGAGTTTTTCGCGTGAGGTCATATCCCAGATACGCCAAGGCGCGATGACTTGAATATCGGGTTTTAAGGCATACGCGCCCAACTCAAAACGCACCTGATCATTACCCTTGCCAGTCGCGCCGTGAGAAATGGCATCCGCGCCAGTTTCTTTAGCAATTTCGACCATGCGCTTGGCGATCAGTGGACGCGCAATGGATGTACCGAGCAAATATTCGCCTTCGTAAATTGCATTGGCGCGAAACATGGGATAGACATAATCGCGCACAAATTCTTCGCGCAAATCTTCAATATAGATTTCCTTTACGCCCATCTTTTCGGCTTTAACACGTGCTGGTTCAAGCTCCTCTCCCTGTCCGATATCGGCGGTGAAAGTCACCACTTCAGCTTGATATTCTTCTTGTAACCATTTGAGAATAATGGAGGTATCCAGCCCACCTGAGTAGGCAAGAACGATTTTTTTTGGCTTAGACATGTTTGCACCTAGTGAGAAATTCAAAGAAAACGTATTTTACCGTGTCATGGCTATTTTAGTGAATGTTTCTGCACACCGAAACCTGATGTATGCTGCTGGCGGTGAGCTTTTCCGATTTTGGCGTGCCAAGTCCGTAGCTTGGCAGGTCCAATATCCTGTATCGAAAATCTGAAAAGATGACCGTGTAAGGTATATGCCGCGCCCTGCCTGAAACCTCCGCTCAGAAGGCACTGAGCTTGCCAGCAATGCGTCACGCATCGACATCAAGGGGGAAATGCCGACCAATTTGGCGGATACCGCGCTGTTTTATCAACTGGAACTGCTTTATAACACCACTGGCGCGAGCGATTCTAATGTTGACTTGCGCGAAGCTTGGGCAGGTTTGCAAGGCGGTTGGGGATCAATGCGCAGTGGGCGCGTGACCGTGCTGGCTTCGGTCATCAATCCGTCAGGCAACTTGCCAAAACTGAGTTCCCTTCGACAAGCTCAGGGAACGGGTGACGGATTTGTGAGCAAGGAGCAGGGTTTACTTGAGTTACGCGAATCATCTTGGAAATCATCTTTTCAAACAGACCGTCACGATGAATCAATGACTTACGATGAATTTCGTCACTCCACCTAGTATCTAGGCTTACGCGCTGGTTTATCGCTTTTAGGTTTAGCTTGATTGACTTTAATTCGACGACCTTTCAATGAACTCTCATTCAATGCCTTAATCGCAGCATCGGCTTCCGAATTATTCGCCATTTCAATAAAACCAAAGCCTTTGGATTGCCCAGAAAACTTATCTGTAATCAAGCTAATACTGGCAATTTGACCAAATTCTCCAAAAGCCTCTTTTAAGTCCTCTTCTGTCACACTGTATGGCAAATTGCCGATATAAATATTCATTTTATGTCCTCAATATTGTGCATTGCTAGAGCTAGGACTATCGAAAACCAAGCACCCAAATTATTCGACAGCCGACAGCCTTAAATTGGCTGATTCCTGTGCTATTGTATCCTTTCTTTATGCCCAACGATCCGCTTTTTTCAGCATAATTGTTAGTATGATGAAATAGGAGACGCGCAAGCGTTGCTGCCTAGCATTTTCACCACAGGAACAAAACCAATGACAGAACTACGCATTAATGCCTTGAATTTATTAAAGAATTTATCAGAAGCAGCGTTTCGAGAAGTGGTATTCACTTATCAAGCCCCTAGGCATTATTTGCCCAGTTCTACCACCTCGCAGGTAACACAAGCAATTGCGCTGTTGGAATACGCGGAGCGGCAAGGCGATCCGCAACTGACGCGCATGTTGGACGTGATTGCACAAGTTAGAGGCGAGACGGCGAACGACACCAGTAGCGCGATAACCTCCACGCAGCCGCAGAATATTTTGATGTTAGCCGCCAATCCCAAGATGGATTTGCGCTTAGACGAGGAAATCCGTGCTATTGAAAATGGTTTGCAACGCGCACAGTTTCGAGAACGCTTTGCGTTTGTCTCGCGTCAAGCTGTGCGCCGTGAAGATTTAATCCGTGCTTTGCTAGACTTGCAGCCAGTGATTGTGCAGTTTTCCGGGCATGGTCAAGGCGATGCGGGGATTTGGATTCAAGGCGCGGATGGCAAGCCTCACGCGCTACAAGCAGCGGCATTAGGACAGTTGTTTGGGTTGTGTTCTCAGCATGTGCAGTGCGTATTTTTGAACGCTTGCTTTGATAAATTTCTTTCCACACTTGAAAAATTTATGGATGAAATATTGAACTATTTTATTCGTCGCCATAATAGTGGTTTTGTTGAAGGACTGAATAATAAAGTGAAGGTTATAAAGCGCCGCTGCTATGGACTGCTAAACCATGAAAATCTGTTCAGAAGGCTGGACTTAGATATGCGGAGCTATAGTATATTTTTATCGTAAAATCATGGTGTTGAGAGAAATATGAATGCAACACAAATTCCTAGAGAGCCGATTGTTATAACAGCGAAGGCAACCCCGGTTATTTTCAGCAGTCCTTAAAAGTCTATGAATGTACTGGGCAGCCCTGCCCAAACTGTCAAACGCCGATCAAACACATCAGGCTGGGACAACGCAGTAGTTATTATTGCCCGCATTGCCAACATTAAAAGGTTGTTGAGCAAAAAACCCCCGCGCTGCCTGGCAGTCTTTTTCGATTTGCCTTTTTAAGGCTTCTAAGCCATCGAATTTTTGTTCTGCACGAAGATATTTCAGCAACGCAACATCCACATAACGTCCATAAATATCTTCTTGAAAATCAAATAAATGCACTTCTAGCAGTGGGCGCATTCCAGCACCGTCGAGAGTCGGGCGCACGCCGATATTGGCTATCGCCGGCAAAGGCTGTGCAGCAATGCCAGTGACACTGACAGCAAACACGCCTTTGACCGGCACGCTTTTACGGTGCAAATGAATATTGGCAGTAGGAAAACCCAGTTGTCGCCCTAGCTGTCGTCCATGCGCAACGCGCCCATTTAAGCTATAAGCATGTCCGAGCAGACGTTGCGCCACGTCCATGTTGCCGCGACTGAGGGCTTCGCGTACCCGGGTGCTGCTGACGCGCCCGCCGCCGCGCATGAAAGTGGGCGTATTTGCCACCTCAAAGCCATATTTATCGCCCGCCGCTTGCAGCAGTGCAAAATTACCCTGCCGTCCCCTGCCAAAGCGAAAATCATCGCCGACGATGAGATACCGTATCGCCAAGCCATCGACCAGCACCCGCGTAATAAAGTCCTCAGCGCTGAGATTGGCTAATTGGCTATTGAAGCGCAGGCATAACATACGCGAAATAGGGAATTGTTGTAGGATTTGCACTTTTTCGCGCAAGCGGGTTAAACGCGGTGGAGCTTTGTCAGGGACGAAAAATTCCTGCGGCTGCGGTTCAAAGCTGATCACCTGTGACGGTAAATTCAGACTTTGGGCTTTATCTATCAGTTGCGCAAAGACCGCCTGATGTCCTAAATGCACGCCATCAAAATTGCCAATCGTGGCAACGCATTGTTGATGATGCGGATGGAGTTGGCTGAGGCTGCGGATGAGTTCCATTATTTCCCGCTACCTGCATAACCGTAGTTGCCCACACTACCAGAGCGCACACTGGCGCCGGCGTAATAGGCATTTGCCTCTTGTACGCCGACATCGTAGGCGGTGAAGTAGGTCGCGCCTAACGTGAGCGTCCCAAATAAAAAAAATGCGAATTTGTTCATATCTTAATTCTTACCTAAAAATTAACTTGGTTCTATGCCCAATGCACGAAGTTGTGTGGCTAAACGCTCGGCACGTTGTTCCGCCGCAGAAGCACGTTGCTCCGCTTGCTGTCTGAGTTGCGTTTCTTGTTGTCTGAGTCGGGTTTCTTGCTGTCTGAGCGTCACTTCTGCTTGTCTCAAATCCGCTTCAGTGGGCAACCACTGACCGTCTGCATCATACCAACGCAACCATTCGCGTTGATAACCTCTGTAGTCGCCTTGCCAAG
>CAZOSP010000109.1:8669-11259 GCA_964582525.1 uncultured Thiomargarita sp.
CGCGTAATTGCATGGCTAAACGCTCGGCACGTTGTTCTGCTTGCTGTCTGAGTTGGCTTTTTTGTAACCTACGTTCGGTTTTTTTGATGATAGCCTTTGCGTTATTTTTAACAAACACAAGCCGAGTTTCTTTTATTGCGCTGTTTCTTTTATTGTACTAACCAGGCTAACGGGTTCAGCGGTATTCCCTGTTTGCGCAACTCAAAATACAAGGCGGCTTGTTGCTGACCGCCACTGCTACCAACGCTGGCGATCAGCTCACCCGCTTTGACCCATTCGCCCACTTTTTTATACAAGCTCTGATTATGTCCGTACAGGCTTACGTGCGCATTATCGTGTTCAATAATGAGCAGTTGTCCAAAATTGCGAAACCAGTCAGCAAACACCACGCGCCCGGTCGCTACAGCACGCACTTTTGCCCCCGCATCCGCTGCAATCAATACGCCCTGCCATGAGCGCGAGCCTATATCGCGCTCATCGCCAAATTTTTGCAATAACTGCCCCTTGAGCGGCCAAGGCAAATGCGTTTTTAATTGCACAAAAGGCATAACCGCCGCGTCTTGCGGTAAGCCCAAGCTCCCTACTTGCTGCAACCATTGGGTTAAACTGCGCTCGTCTTCTTGCAGGCTTTGCAAACGCTGGTTTTGATCTTTGTACGCCTTATCAAGTTGGCGCGAAATGTCACGCCGTTCCTTATTGCTGCTTTCTAACTGCTGTTTTTGTTGCTGCGCCTCGCTTTGCAACTGCTTCATGGCAGCCGTTTCCTGCTCAATATCGAGCGTCAGCACCTCTAAACGCTCTAATGTAACACTAATATTATCAATGTGTTGCACCCGTGCGCGGTTAAAATAATCATAATAGGTCAAAGTCCGTCCAACTTTGGCAGGGTCTTCTTGATTAAGCATGATTTTTAAGTAATCCTGCCGCCCCATGATATAAGCAGCGCGAATTTGCTGCGCAAGATTCTGTCGCTGTGCCAGCAATAAGCGGTCTTGCTCAATACGTTCACGGCTCAATTGCTGATGCCGTTGGCGCGAGGCTTTAAGCTCAGCCGCCAGCACTTCTAAAGAGGCGGCTAAACGTCCGATATACCGCTCTGTGTCTTGTAACTGACGCTGTAACTGTTTGTAACTGCTGCGATTGTTATCCATCTGGCTGTGCAGTTGTTGGATTAACTGACGGACATTTTCTAGTTGTTGCGGTTCAAGCGGTTGTTCTGCACAGACGTTAGCGGCACTGACGAGCAATAAAAAGCAGAAAATAATAGTAACGCGCATAGATTAAACGCCCTCATAAAGCGGCTGCCGCCCTGCTCGGTTTAACACGCCCAACACGCCCAGTTTTTCCATAGCCACTGTTTTGCCGCCTGTAAATTTTGTCGTGCCTGCGGGCTTAACGCCGTGCCTAACGCAAAGGCGTAGCCGCGAATACCCAACACAAAAGCGGGCGGCGCTGCCTGTTGCCATATATCCGTATAGATTTGCAGCACCGCTTGCGGAGACAGCGCGTGGCTACTGTAGCTGTGGTCATGCACGGCTTGAATCGGGGCAAACACAAACGGCGGCGGACAATCGAGATGCGCATCAATGAAAAGTGCTTGCTGCTGTCCCTGTAAATCCCAAGCATGTTCAATTTGCAGTTGAAAATCCTCGATCAAGGTAGTGCGTGGTGGGTTGAGTTGCCGAATAGCTTGCAGCAGGAGTACGCCCAGCGCGTCATCGCCACGACTAGGATTGCCACAAGCAAAAATGATCCTGCTGCTGTTATTGTCCATTGTCAACTTTTACCCACGCATCCGCATGTGTTGAGATACTGCCTGGAGTGACGAAAATCTAGGCGGTGTTTGATCCGGATTTTGTTCACGGCAACTTTGGTGAAACTTACTGGTTTTAATTGAGTTACGCGAAACATCTTGGAAATAATCTTTTCAAACAGTGCGTCACGGTAAATCAATGACTTACGATGAATTTTCGTCATCCCACGTTATAACTGTAATGGGTTGCGCCGCCGTGGTTTCACGGGGTAGGTTTGGGTATTGGATATTGTCCGCGTGCGCACCAATAAAGACGGCGCGCACCTTACTCGTAACCCACGGCTTTCCCATAAAAAAATATTTTATATTTCAGTATAATGTAACTTGGCTTAGCGTATCCAACTAAGAAGGCAAATATCCATGAACAATGTAGAGTCTTATCCTGAAAAACAACGTGCTTATTTTATCGAAGCATTAGATAAATTGCCTGACCATCGTGATAAGGCAACTCGCACTCAATAAACGCCCCCACATTGCGTAGGATTTTTGTTTATCCTCAAGTCACGACAACAGGCGCATAGTCATTCTGTGCAACTGTTGTCGTAACGCACAAGACCGACGAAAAGACCAGCAGGGGGGGAACCATTCAGACCCCCACCCCCGAAATAGGAGCAAGCGGCAGCGGCGGTGCATTTCTACCCGCACGTCTTTCTCGAATCACCTGTTCCAAATAGCGCCAGGGAGACGCACCACGTTGGCGGGTAAGCATTCAGACCCCCCAGAAAAGCTTGCATAACACCCCGCACTTCTGGCAAAGTATACACCATGATACTCACC
>CAZOSP010000110.1:0-11105 GCA_964582525.1 uncultured Thiomargarita sp.
GGCTTCTTATCAAAAGATTGGCTACTTAACCTAGATTTCAAATCGGTTCTATAGTCAATTCCGTAAAATGGGGTGTACTAGGGTAAAAATAATGCTAGGAGTAAAAATCAGATGCGAACGGGATATAGCGAAGATTTAAGAAATCGCGTATTAGATTTTATATTTAGACATGTGACTACGCAAAATATCCAGATTTTGAAATACCGCTTTTACACTAAGATTTGTTAGCTATAAACGTATCCAATTCATGTACATGGCATCCGCACTGACATACTTTTAAACTCTGTGGTAATAAAATTGTCATGTTACACGAGTACATTGGTTCAAGCATTCTCAATACAACGTGGAGATTTTTATGAGAAACACATTGACGTTATCTGCTGCTGTATTAGCAGGTTTGGTTTCAACAACCTCGCTTCAGGCGCGTGATCTGGTCAGAATTGATGGCTCTAGCACCGTGTTCCCGATCACCGAAGCAGTAGCAGAGGAGTTTCAGAAAGCCGAGCGTGGTAAAACTCAAGTGACTGTTGGTATCTCTGGTACTGGCGGTGGCTTTAAAAAATTCTGTCGTGGCGATACTGATGGCTCTGGTGCCTCACGTCCAATTAAAGCATCGGAAAAAGAACTCTGCACTGAAAATAAAGTTGAATATGTGGAACTGCCCGCTGCATTGGATGCCCTAACCGTCATCGTCAACCCGAAGAATGATTGGGTCGATTACTTAACCGTTGAAGAGCTGTTCAAGGTTTGGAATCCTGATGCCCAAAACAAAATTACCAACTGGAACCAAGTGCGCGCCACCTTCCCAGATCGTCCGTTGGTGTTGTTCGGTGCAGGCACCGACTCTGGCACTTATGATTACTTTATTGAAGCCATCGTCAGTGGTCATGCCAAAGATGCTGGTCTGATCAAGAACGACGCGGACAAGAAAAAATATAAATCTAGCCGTGGCGACTTCACCGCCTCTGAAGATGATAACGTGCTGGTGCAAGGTGTAGCCACCGATGTCAACGCGCTGGGCTTTTTCGGCTTGGCTTACTATGAGGAAAACCAGGACAAACTGAAAGCTGTGCCTATTTCTTGGAGAGGCAGCAAGCCGGTTGGTCCTTCGGTAGAAACCGCTAAAAACGCTACTTATCAACCGCTGTCGCGTCCTATCTTCATCTACTTTAACAAAAAGTCTTTAGAAGATAAAGCGCACGTCCGCCGTTTCGCCGAGTTCTATATGGATAAAACACATGCCGCGCCGCTGGTCAAAGAAGTCGGTTATGTGCCGTTGCCTGATAAAGCCTATGACATGGCATTGGAAAAAGCGAAAAAGCGCGTTACAGGTAGCGTGTTCAAAGGGGCTGAAGTGGGTGTAGGTATTGAGGACTTGCTGTCTCGCCAACCTCATTAATAGATTAGATCGTAAGTAGCGCAAAAGGCCGATTATTTGGCCTTTTGTTTTTGTTCAAAAACTTTTTGATTTTTCAGGATTTATTATGACCGAATCCCCAGCATCTCACGCGTTATTGCCTGATGAATACGGTGGTGCCAGTGTAGCTTTCTTGCGCCGCCGTGCAATTTGGAATCACCTCGCTGGATATATACTGTTCATTGCAGCCGCTGCTTCCATTTTCGTTACGCTCGGCATCGTCTATGTACTCGTCAGCGAATCGCTGCCTTTTTTCAAAGAAGTCTCCATTATCGATTTTCTCACGGATACCCAATGGACACCGGTCTTTGCCAATGCCCGCTTTGGTATCGTGACGCTCGTCGCAGCGACCCTAACCGTAGCCGGTATCGCGCTGGCGGTGGCACTCCCCGCCGGTTTGGGACTGGCAATTTATCTCAGTGAATACTCATCACCCAATGTGCGTGAAACCATCAAACCTATCTTGGAATTGCTAGAAGGTGTACCAACGGTAGTATATGGCTTTTTCGCACTATTGTTTGTCACCCCGCTGTTGCAGACTTTTATCCCTGGACTATCCGGCTTTAACATGCTTGCACCTGGATTGGTGATGGGAATTATGATCCTGCCCTACACCGCCTCAGTGAGCGAGGATGCCATGCGTGCTGTACCTATGGAATTGCGCGAGGCTGGTTATGCGCTAGGTTATTCGCGCTTTCGGGTCGCTACGCGGGTGGTTGTGCCTGCCGCGCTGTCTGGCATTACTGCCGCTTTTATTTTAGGCATGTCGCGGGCGGCGGGTGAGACGATGGTGGTGGCGATTGCCGCCGGACAAAATCCCAACTTCACGTTCAATCCTTTAGAGGGCGCGGCTACCATTACTTCCTATATCGTTCAGATGGCGATGGGAGATTTACCGCACGGCTCTATCGCGTATCAAGCAGTATTCGCCGCCGGGCTGACCCTATTTTTGATTACTTTAATATTTAACCTGATCGGCTTTTTCTTACGCCGACGTTTTCGTGAGGCCTACTGATGAACCCAGAAAAGCTGAATTCAGAACCACAACCAGATCTGTCACGTATCGTCGCTCTCAATAAGCGAACTGATATTGTGATGGCGGGCATCGGTATCTTGATTACGGCAGTCGCCATGATGTTACTGTTGACAGTATTTATTGATTTGACGATGAGTGGCTGGGCACGCCTGATAACGCCGGATTTTTACACCAACTTCCCGTCGCGCCATCCCGAACAGGCGGGCGTTATCTCTGCCATGACGGGTACCAGTCTAGTGATGTTAGTTACCGCTTTCATTGCTATTCCTTTGGGCGTGGGAGCGGGGCTTTATCTGGAAGAATATGCGTCCAAAAACTGGATGACCGACATTCTGGAAATCAACATCAGCAATCTAGCTGGCGTACCTTCCATTATCTATGGTCTGCTGGCACTGGGGCTATTCGTGTATGGCTTCAATCTCGGCGAAACCATCATCACTGCGGGGCTGACGCTGGCACTGTTAATCTTGCCGGTGGTTATCGTTTCGACCCGCGAAGCAATTCGCGCCATTCCGCAGGATTTGCGCGAGGCGGCTTATGGTCTGGGGGCGGATAAGTGGCAAACAGTGCGCCTGTACGTGCTGCCCGCTGCCCGACCTGGTATTCTCACCGGTGCTATCGTCGGACTGGCGCGTGCGATTGGCGAAGCGGCACCGGTGATTACTATTGGCGCACTGACTTTTATTGCCTTTTTGCCACCGTCGCCAATTCAAGGGACACCGCCGTTTATCAACTTTGAGTGGCTGCAAAGTCCATTCACGGTGATGCCTATTCAGCTATTCAATTGGGTATCACGGCCACAAGCTGAATTTCACATCAACGCTGCTGCGACTGGCGTGGTCTTGATGGTGATGACCTTGATCATGAACTCGTTGGCTATTTATATACGTTTCCACTTGCGTAAAGCAGTGCGTTAAAGCATGGGTGATTTCCGAGTAGTGGAACATTGTGCATGGATGATATGAGTGGTATGTCGTTTCTGAACCCGTACGGAATAGTGCCAATGGATATTCCGCAGGCAGATGCTTGCCGTGCCGAATTGCGGAATCTAAGTTTTTGGTATGGCGGTACTGAACAGGTGCTTAAAAACATCAATCTGCCTATTGCTGAAAACCGCATCACTGCGCTGATTGGTCCTTCTGGTTGTGGTAAAACAACTCTGTTGCGCTGCATTAATCGTATGCACGACCTTTATTCGGGTAATCGTTACCAAGGCGAAATCCGTCTATTGCCCGAAGATGAAAATCTAGTGTCCCTCGACTCGGTGCTGGTGCGTTTGCGCATCGGTATGGTGTTTCAAAAAGCGAATCCATTTCCTAAATCCATTTACGAGAATGTCGCCGCCGGCTTACGGGTACGCGGCATCAATCGCAAGAGCTTGCTCAATGATCATATCGAGCAGGCACTCACTGACGCCGCACTCTGGGATGAGGTTAAAGATCGCTTGTATGAATCGGCCACTGGGCTGTCCGGCGGTCAACAACAGCGGCTATGTATTGCCCGTGCATTGGCGGCAAGCCCTGAAATTCTGTTACTAGACGAGCCGACATCGGCACTTGACCCCATCGCCACCGCCAAAATTGAAGACCTGTTGACCCAACTACGGAGTTCAGTTACCATCGTGATCGTCACCCACAACATGCAACAGGCGGCGCGGATTTCCGATTTCACTGCCTACATGCACCTAGGTGAAATAGTGGAGTACGCCTCGACCGATGTGCTGTTCACCAACCCGCGTGAAGAAAAAACACTATACTACGTGACTGAACGCTGGCGATATGACTCTGTCAATATTTAAGAATACAACCTGCCTATCTAAATGTAGGTATTTCAAGTCGCTGGAAAGCCATTTACGCTGATGCCTATCCAGCCGTTTAATTCCACTTACACACGCATTATGTTGAGGTATTGATATGACAGATATTACCTATCGTGCTGAAATACGAGAACTGAGCTTTTGGTACGGCGGTACTGAACAAGCACTCAAGAACGTCAGCTTACCCATCGCCGAAAATCTCGTCACCGCGCTGATTGGTCCCTCCGGCTGTGGCAAAAGTACCTTGTTGCGTAGCATCAACCGTATGCACGATCTTTATCCGGGTAATCGCTACCAAGGTGAGATTCGCCTGCTACCGGAAAATGAGAACTTGGTAGCGATTGATCCGGCATTGGTGCGGCTGCGCGTCGGGATGGTATTTCAAAAGCCAAATCCATTTCCCAAATCTATTTACGAGAACGTCGCCGCTGGCTTACGAGTGCGCGGTATCAAGCACAAACACTTGATCGATGATCGTGTTGAGCAAGCACTCACGAGTGCCGCCCTCTGGGAGGAAGTCAAAGATCGCCTACACACCTCGGCTTATGGGCTTTCTGGCGGTCAGCAGCAACGCCTGTGCATCGCTCGGGCGCTGGCACCCAATCCCAAAATTCTGCTGTTAGACGAGCCGACTTCGGCACTCGACCCCATCGCCACCGCCAAGATTGAAGACCTGCTCACCCAGTTGCGGAATTCAGTCACCGTCGTGATCGTCACTCACAATATGCAACAGGCAGCGCGGATTTCCGATTTCACCGCCTACATGCACCTAGGTGAAATGATTGAATACGCCCCAACTGATGTGCTATTCGATAACCCCCGTGAACAAAAGACACACGACTATATCACCGGTCGTTTTGGTTAATTTCACTAACGCTATCCAATGGAACCAATAAATGACAAATAAACATACGTTACGAATCTTTGACGAAGAACTCAAAGCCCTGAATACTGAAGTCGTCAATCTGGCTGAACAGGTGAACCGTTCACTGGAACAAGCCATTGAGGCATTGATCACGGCAGACTCAACACTTGCCACCACCGTCGTCAACAGCGACCAGCATATCGATGATCTACAAGACCGCATTAGTACGCATACCACGCACACCTTGGCGCGCCAGCAAGCCGTGGCAGGTGACCTGCGCATGATTCTCGCTACTGCCCGCATTGCGACGCACCTAGAGCGGATTGGCGATTATGCCAAAAACACCGCCAGACGCAGCCAGCAACTTAATAGCCCTATTGGTGATGAAATCGCCGCACAGTTTCGCTGGATGGGGGAGCGCGTCGCCACCATGCTGCGTCAGGTGACCGACGCTTACCTAAACCATGACGCTGAACAGGCTAATGTCACTTGGTCAAACGATGTCGAATTGGATACGGTCTATGCCAAGTTGTTCGTACACCTGCTAACGCACATGAATGAACAACGCGCTGACGTGGCGGACTGCACGCAGCTGCTATTTATCGCCAAGGGACTGGAACGGGCGGGTGATCATACCACCGATATTGCCGAAGAGGTCTATCTGATGGTCACCGGCAATCCACTACGCGGAACAAGGCTCAAAGTGGATGAATTTACTGTTAAATAAAGAACTGCCAAAAGTCTCATTTTTTCACTCGTAACTTATTGATTCTTTGTTATCAAATACGGCAAAATTGGATTTCTTTTACAGCCTCTCAACTTGATAATGTTTGTTTTTCAAGCTCGGCTTGCTTGACCCGCAAGATGGGCTGCGACTGACTGTAAAGCTCAGCCGCTCCCAGCACGCCGTCATTGCTTGACAACGAGGCGCGTTGTTGCTTTGCGAGGGCAAAAAGCAAAGGTCACTGTCCGCCTCGCACCAGCCGAACATGGTTGTCGTAGTCACGGTCGTCGGGGTTGACGTAACCATAGTGGAAATCCACGTACCACGCGTAACGAGAATTGCCCTCCAAGGGCGAACTTGACCAGACAGTTTTACTCGGCGCATTGGGAAACACACTTTGCACCAGCGTGGGGTGTTGATAATCCCCATCGCACTCAAAATCATCTGGAAAGTCATTTATGGCATCGGAATTAAAATTAAAATAAGCCGGCTCGCCACTGCTGCAATACACCAGTGTGCGCAATTCCTCAATGCTTGGAATCCGCCAATCGCTATAACCAGCAAAGTTCGCGCTTAGTTGTCGCGCTTCTTCCCAGACAAATTCTTTTGCCTCGCCCGAACAGGTACTGCCGGTCCAGATACTGCCGGTCCAGGTTTGTCCGACTGAGCAACGCATCCACAGCAAGTTGGTTTCAGTATCTAAGGCGGTGCCATTGGCGTAGGCAGTGAATTTCTTGTCTGCTTGGCGTTTTATTTGGCTGACGAAGTCAGCCAGAAATACCGCCGCCGCGCCTGTGACTAACACCAAGCTGAGGACAAGCGCGAGTTTCCAGTGGGGTTTCAAGGCATTTTTCTCGATCCGAATCACCACCGTATCAGCAATTTGGTCGTGTAAACACTGACGCGATGCTCGAAAAATAAGCAACAGATTAACCAAGGCGATGATTTGCCCAATAATTGGAATCATCGAAAGTGCGTAAATTGGTAAATCTCGCATGAAAAGGATACGTCGTAAACCGCAACGACTGCCATCGGTGCGAATGATTTTAACGCCAAGTATGCGCTTGCCGATACTCTGCCCGTAGCGGTATAACCAAATGAGATTGAGAATAAAAATCCCCAGCGGCACAACAAATATCAATAATGGAAACAGAAGAATCAACAAAAGACTGTTAGTATTACCGTCTTGCATAGTATTACCGTCTTGCATCATCATGTTTTGTGTATTTTCCACGCCCTGCGTAAGAATAAGAATGACAAAAAGCAGTAGCATGGGCGACAGGTAAATGAAAAAATTTAACAGTGCCGCGCCTAAACGCTGTCCACGTCCTGCCAATTCATAATTTTCTAGTTTGTTTTCCACTTTAGTGGGCTTTTCAAGATACACGACAGATGTGCCAATCAAACGGTCGTGCAAACATTGACGTGAACTGCTGAAAATGAATAAAAAATCAATTAAGAGTATCAACGCGCTAAGGAATGTCGCCGTGAATATATTTAAGACAAAGAACGGCACAGCAATCAACAAATAAAGCGGCAAGGCGCGCATGAATACAGCGCACAATAGCCCGCAATGTTCGCCATTTTTACGCATCACTTTAATGCCCAATATGCGTTTGCCAATGGTTTGTCCATAGCGGTGCAGCCGTATCAGATTCATAACAATGATGGCCAACAAACTGACGAACAAGAAAAGCATAAAACCGCTCATCCACATATCGAAAATATCGCTGCCGGGGATAGACCGGGGATCGTAAAAAAACCTCGGCACCCTGTCAAAGCCGTATAGGTGGCTGATGAGGAAAATTATCATAATTAATACCAGCAGCACCGGTATAAAAAACACCAGAATATCTAGCATTACCGCCCCTAAACGATTCATCGGGCTGGCCAGAAAATCGTTAGATTTGCTAAACATGGCTTCAATATGCGCCGATAACGCATTTTTCTCCTGCATAACCTCAGTTTTCGCGAATATGTGGCGACTCCCATCAGGATTAACGATTTTTATACCGACGAGCCGTTTGCCTATGGTCTGTCCATAGCGGTACAGCCAGATTAGATTGATTATGACGAGAGATAGGTAGCTAAGAAAGAGTCCCGCAAAAATCAGAATACCAAAGGTGGAGCGTCCCATTTCGCGCAACACCACATCAAAGCCATACATCAGTGTTAAAAGCACTAGCCTAACCGCGTCCCCCGGACTATAGACGATAATAGCGAGTATGAACAGAAGCAGAGGCACCAAAAAAATTAATACATCCAAAACCACCGCTTTAAGGCGCATCAAGCGGGTAGCAGCTTGACCGTCGTTACTGACGGTATTAAATTCTTTTACTGGATCGACTTTAGTGTCTAAATTCTGTGGCTCTGCCTGCGCGACTGGTGTTTGGGCTTTGATACGCGCCCATAACACATTTTTCTCCTGCGCAACTTGGATTTTCGCCCGCATGTTATGCAGATATTGTTGTAAGTTTTGCGAAAACGCATTTTTCTCCTGCACAATTTGGGTTTTCGCCAACATGTCATGCAGACAGCGTTGTGAGTTTTGCAAAATAAACAGGTTATCTAACAAAGGAATCAGCAGGGCTAAAGGACCGAAAAGAATAAAGAATAGTAGCGTGATTGCAAAAATCAACCCGAATCGCATCAAGACAATACGTGCTATATCACAACGACTCCCATCAGTATTAAGGATTTTTATACCGATGAATCGTTTGCCTATGGTCTGTCCATAGCGGTGCAGCCAGATTAGATTGATTATGACGAGAAATAGGCAGACGGCAAGAAAGAGTCCCGCAAAAACCAGAAGACTAAAGCTAGAACCTGTCGCACTTTGTATTTCTTGCAACACCACATCAAAGCCATACATCAGTGTTATAAACACTATCATAACCGCGCCCCGCGGGCCATAGACGATAGCAGCGGGTATGAGCAGAATAAGCAGAGGCACAAAAAAAACCAACCCATCCAAAACCACCGCTTTAAGGCGCATCAAGCGGGTAGCGGGTTGACCGTCGGTACTGGATTCTTTTACTGCATCGGTTTTAGCGTCTAAATTCGGTGGCTCTGCCTGCGCGACTGGCGTTTGGGCTGAAGCTTGGGACTTACTTTTAAGCGGGATGATTTGTTCAGGGTCGGAGGGGGTTTTATCTGGATGTTGTAATTGTTCGTCATAAGCACGGCATTTTTCTGTATCGGATAATACTTCAATTGCCTGTTTAATCTGCTGAATCTGTTGTTTAATAGCAACTTTAATGCTACCTAATGAGGCGGTTGGCGATACGCGTAGCATACTGTAATAATTATCTAACTCGGTTCCTGATTGAAGTGGAAGGTTGTTGTCATAAGCTGCTCTTTGGTCGGGGTCGGATAAAACAGTATAGATTTTTTTGAGTTGATTTAATTGTTTTTGTGCGGCGTACTTGATGTCTGCTGGCGTTGCGGCGGGCGCAATGTTTAGCAGACGATAATAATCTTGCTTCATGGGTAAATTCTCCAATCTATAAGAACAGCATTTCTAAAAACCTAACGAAGTGAATAAAAACCATTATAGCCTACAAGCGTACTGATTATGTGAAGCATCGAGAAATACGCAGCTTTTTTTCACTCGCGGCTCGCGGGTCAAGGTTTGTAACCCGAACGTTTTGATTATCCTTGCAATTATGTAAAATGTTTGGGTGTAGATTACAAACCTACACCTGCCCCGTGTATGGCGTTTCACTTATGCACCCTACGCTTGCTGTAAAGCTGTATTCTCTCATGATCCTAACTCCAGTAATTGAATACCTATTTTTTGCGCTGCCACTTTTAGTCCTTTGTCTAAAGTAAGCAGAGGGCTATTTGTTTGTTGAGTACATTGAATAAGGTAGGCATCGTATGCGTAGATATTTAAAGTGTGAGATATTTCTATGGTTTGTTCAAGTGGAATTACAAAAAAAGCAAGCACTCCCGAAAGGTTTGAGAGGCTTGCTTCTCAAAATAACAACGAGCTAATCAGTAATGATTTTTACATGAAATAATGCGTAGTACATTATCTTCGACCACATAGACTAAGCGATTGACATTATCAATATGGCGCGACCAGCAACCAGTTAAATCATGTTTTAGTGGCTCAGGTTTTCCAATACCATTAAACGGGTCTCGCGTTATCTCGATTATTAATTTTGATATGCGTTGGAAAACTTTTTTGTCAGTCCGCGCCCATTCGTTATATTCTTCAAACGCTTGGCTTTCAAAGAGAATTTGCATTTTTTTCTATCGCAGCAGGATCAACTTCTACCCATGTTTTACTGTTGAGAGCTGTTAGTAATTTAGCGCGATTAGCAGGGTGACGTAGTAAAAATGCTGTTTCATCACTATCCTCTTCTGCATCGTGGACAATAATGCTTATCGTTAAGCCTTCATGCAGTTGCTTTAATTTATCCACAAAGTCATGGGTTAATTCATTTGGCTTTAAACTATATGCCGCTTTCATAGTGACACCCTAAAGTTGTTTTTGGTAGCAAGTGAACTTTGTTGCTATGTTCACTCTTGAAGCTGAGCTTCTTGTGCATACACTACATAAGCTAAGCTTGGTAGCGAGATATTATCAAATAATAGTATTAAATTGGTATTTAATGTATAAAAAAAGCAAGCACTCCCGAAAGGTTTGAGAGGCTTACAATTCATCATCTATCCACTCAGCCATTTTAGTTGGGTGAGGAGGGTGCTGGCTTTGTCGTTGCGTTAACTGTGTTTCTTAATATTGCCTCTCTCGTCCTTCTCGTATGACATCTACGATTTCGGATGAGTTTAAATTTAGATTAATCCCTTCAACATCGAGAGGTGTTTTTTTTACAACAGCAGGCTTAATAAAAAAAGCTTCACCGTTTCTTTTTTTATGCAAACAACACCTTCTTTTTTTGTTTCTTCTAATATTGCAGCAAAATTTTGACGGGCTTCTGTAAAGCTGTATTCTCTCATGATCCTAACTCCAGTAATTGAATACCTATTTTTTGCGCTGCCACTTTTAGTCCTTTGTCTAAAGTAAGCAGAGGGCTATTTGTTTGTTGAGTACATTGAATAAGGTAGGCATCGTATGCGTAGATATTTAAAGTGTGAGATATTTCTATGGTTTGTTCAAGTGGAACATCTATAAATTTTATTGGTATTTTTCGATATACAGAAAGGGCTAGTTTTGCTTGTTCAATACTGAGAACTCCGAAAAACTTTTTTTACCTATAATAAAATCAATCACTTATGCAA
>CAZOSP010000111.1:0-11057 GCA_964582525.1 uncultured Thiomargarita sp.
GGGGGTAACTGTGGGCTATTTTAACAGGGTTTTGATGCGGGCGGGAACTGCTGCTCGCCAGTTAGGCTCGAAAGTTCGCCGCCAAGCGGTGCAGTCCAGCGATAATCACTGCCGCCAAGTGCCTGAAAATCACGCTCTTCGCCGCGTAGCATGACAGCTATTAGCGGTGTAATAGTAAGCTCATTCAGTACATTAATCTCAACGCTGACGCGATTGCCCATCGCATCTAGCAGGGTCAGCACATCTCCCCCTGTGACACGCGGTACATATAACACCTGTTTGCTAAAATTAGCTGATAAAACACCTGCTTGTGTTGTCCAGCTATAGGCGGGAAAACCGCCGCTGACGCTAAATAATTCATGCTGCCCCAGCAACAATGAAATAGGACCGCTAGGCGACACAAGGGGTTGAGAACCCACACGAATAAAACGGGTCTGGCTGTCGCCATTGCCGTCATCACGCACACTAAACTTATGCTGACCAAATAAAATCGGCGCAGTCAATCGCCATTGCCGCTTATCCGCAGACAGCTCGGCTTTCATGCCGGCTACAGTGGTGAGTGTAAAAGGTCCAACTCCGCCTTCAATTACAATGTTAATAGGGGCTTCGGGTTCTGTGATTAATTCCAAGAACGCGCTACTAGCCCCTTTTTCTACAGTGATGAATGTCGCTTGCTCGGTAATAATAATCTCATCAACGCCTAAACTATGAGAAACATAGAGTCTATTATCATTAATAGGTAACAGGTGTTTAGGATATTCACCGATAGGACAATCTACACTCAGTACATCATCTATATTTGTATCAATGGGGACTAATTGATTACTATTTTCATTGACGCTCCAAATATGCCCATTCAAATAAGCTAACCCATTAAGGTTAGAAAACAAATCACTGGAAATCTTTTTAGCAACAACCAGTGTATCTGTATTAATAACACTGACTTTATTGGCTTGTTTATGCGCAACATAGACTTTATTGCCATTAGGCGCAGCCGCCAAACCTGTTGAACTACTTTCAACGGATATTTCTTTAAGTAAACTGGGTTCAGTTTGAGAAATATCATACACAGCAAGTACGCCACCCGACTCAAAACTGACAAACAATTTGTTATCCATCACCAGTAGATCATAAATAAGGCGTGCGCTATTGATTGCAGGTATGCTACTGACTAATTGTAGGTTATTATCTAAAACCAGTATTCTCTCTAACTTATCAGCCACAAAAAGTTTTTGAGATGACTCATCATAAGTCATCACACCTAAACCGTCTGCATCCAAGCGGGTTGTATTAGAAAGCTCGAAACTGTCTATATCTCCCTGTACACTGAATGTATGCAGATTTCCTGAGAAATACTCAGAAACATATAAACGCTGCTGCGTAGTATCTAATGCAATACCCACCAATTCATCAGCAAATCCTGAAGAGGAAACAGGCATTGCTTTTGCGACGATTTTTTCCGCAATATCAATGATATTGACATTGCCAACACGAGTATCTAAGACAAAAGCATATTGATTATCATTGCTTAAAATCATGTCACCGGGTGAATCAAATGGATACTGCCCAACATCAATCTTGTTTTTAGTACATTCTAATGCCGTTGAGACATTACATATCAAAAACAAAAAAATAAAACTAGAATAACGTATAAACATGTTAATTACTCCTCAGTATAGCCAAACTATATTAGTTATAAAACATAACCGTAGCTCAAACCTGACAGGTTTTCAAAACCTGTCAGGTTTAACTTTTATATCACTTAATCGTGAATAATGAACAAGAAAAGTGCTGCCATTCATCAAGCAACCAAGGATTACTGTTTTCAGGAATAACCGCACCACAAAGCTGGTATTCTCCTAAAATTGAACCTGTGACTATTTCTGTATTCAATACAGAATAAACGACATTGCCAGTAATTTTAGCGGATTCTTTATAGGGAATTAATGTACCAGGCAAACTAAAACCCTGCTGAGGAAATAAGGTGACAAAATTGCCATCTGGAAAAATCAATCCAACTAATAAATCAACTGTATCATTGCCATTGACACTCATGTCTGCACGGATTGTCTCACCAATAGTATAACTTGATTGATGTAAACGAATACTAACAGTGGTTAAAGCATAATCTTGTTCTTGCGTAATTTGACTGATGGCTGCTTCAGACCAGGAACCATCAATGCCTTGAGCTTGATAGGAAATTTGCCAGGTGCCTTGTTTGCGCAATCGATATAAAGTTTCATGGCGTTCTAAAGCAGAGTTATAGCCTAAAGTTACAATTTCTTGTGCTGATTCGGCTTGGTTATCAAGCGGTAAAGGCTGCAATGTTGCTCGCACATTTCTAATGTCCTTGCCACTTTGAGCAGTTTTCACCCATAACTCCGCTTCTATATCATTACCACTTAAGCGAATTTCGGGATGTGTTTCTATAATTTCCGGTATTGTGCTAACAACCTGTGTTGTTTGTCCCAGTTCAATACGTGCTGCTAGGTTTTCATCTCGGCTAGTTTGCAAAGCATCGCCATCAGCATCAAATACAGGGGTTTGTCCCGTACTTATTCGAGTTTGAGTAAATTGTAAGGCATTTAATAAACTACTATCTCCACTTCGTCTTGATCTTAAACTGCGAATAAAATGCCCGGAAAAACCTTGCCCATTGTTATAAAACCATTTATCAGATGTTCGAGTCGCGGCAACGATCAAGCGATTTTGCGCAGCAATATCATCTAAAAATGTTTCAGAAAACTGGATGTCAAGTATGATCACTTGCTGTATATCCGCGGGAATTAAATCGAGATATTGTTTTAAGGTTTGTGCAGAAAAATAAACGTCTGTGTCTATTTCCAAATTTTCTGCTTTAGAACGTCCATGCACATACAAAATGAATTGCTGCCCTGCGCTTAAGGTCTTTGCGACGCGCTCAAACGCATCACGTAATTCTGCATCAGGATTAAGCAACTTAAAATCTCTTAGTTCTGGGTCTTCATGCCCATCTAAGTTAATATCAGGAGAAAACGGAGTCATTAAAACAATATCGCCATCACTAAAGCCTTTTTGCTGTAATAAACGATACATGTCCTGAACTAATTCATGGCTATGTGAATACAATGTATTAGAACTTTTTGCACCGCCACTGGTGAACAAAATAGCTCTGCCTAAGCCGCTTAGTTGATTATTAATATTTTCTTTAGGTGCGGCTTCACAGGTTGAAGTGGCTTCGGCAGCTTCTGCATAACCAAAATAAACATTATCAACCCGTGCTACAACTTTTCCATCGGGAAAGGCAAAAGCATTAATTTTAACTTCGGGCTGTTGAGGTAATGCAAAGTTTGTAGGTTTGTATTCAAACACTTTTTCATCATCAATGATAAAAAAGATTTGTTCACCATTCCAAGCCATTCTAAATTTATGTTCTTTGCCATCATGCAAACGAATAATCTTCCAAGTAATTAAGTCTTCGCCAATGCTGCCATCAGAAGGTCGTTTGAAAATATGCAAAGCCAGAAGTTCTTGCTCTCCTGAAATGAAATGCTTTTTATCAACCCCTAGACTGGCAACAACGTCTTGCCCATCCACAGAAAAAAATACACCATCTAACCGTAAACCAATACCTTCACTATAAATAGGGACGGTAGATGCCGAGTCTAGGGTTAAATCAGCCTCAATAACTTGAGGAATAGCTTGGGTTTGTGCAAAATTAGGATCAAGCCCTAACCAAATGCTGTGCAATTCTGGTAACGCCTTCAACATTAATTCAGCACGCGAGTTATCAAGCTGGGTATCTATTTTAAAAAAACCGCCTTTACCGGCAGGAGACCATTGTCGATAAATATCGCCATGTTCAAAATCATCATATAAAGCTAAAACATTGTTGTCATCGCAGCTCAATATTTTTGCTTCAGGTTTACATTTAGCACTACTTTCTGCTTGAGCAGCCGTTCCGAAATAGACATTATCCACATAGCCAATTACAGAGCTGCCCGGAAAACTAAATGCGTTGACTTTAGCTTCGGGAATAAAAGCAGGTTTCGCTTCAGAAGGTGTAAACTCAAAAATTTTCACGCCATCAACTAAAAACAGCAGAGTTGTACCAGTCCAAGCCAAACGCAGTGCATGAGGTTGTCCATCATAATCTTGCAACATCTGCCAAGGCACCAGATCAGCACCTATGTGTCCACGAATCGCATCGCCTTTGCGGAAAACATGTACCGC
This sequence comes from uncultured Thiomargarita sp., assembly GCA_964582525.1. Classification (GTDB taxonomy): domain Bacteria; phylum Pseudomonadota; class Gammaproteobacteria; order Beggiatoales; family Beggiatoaceae; genus BB31. The sequence continues at coordinate 4,213 of CAZOSP010000111.1, forward strand.
AATGCCCGCACGTTCCACACCATTTATGACCTTCTTATCAATACCAAAACTAGCCACCACATCCGCGCCTGATTCATCAGAAAAAAGAATGCCGTCTAAGCGAATACCAATGCCACGTTCCTCACCCGCAGTCGGGGTTAAAGCGACTGATGCAGGGGACAGAGTTAGTTCCGCTTCAATGACTTCTGGCACCGGATTTTGCGCCAAATAGCTAGGTTGTAAACCAATCCAAGCACTATGCAAAAAACTATCAGCCAAGACAGATAGCTTGGCTTTGCCATTGTCTAAATCATGAGCATGATTACCATCACCAAAAGGCATCCAACGGCGGGTAAGCGTGGAGCTTGCAAAATCATCATACAAGCGTAAGGCTTGAGTAGTTTGTTCTCCACAAATTTCTACGGCAGAAACCGTCTGGGTTAAAAACAAAAACGCATATAAATACGTCTTAGGTTTTTTCATCATAGACAAACCATCAAAAGGTATGGACATTAGCTTTCTCCTTAAAGAAACACAATACAACTGAATGAAATGAATTACTCAGATTACACACCCACCGTAGGCGGCATAAAACGGCTACGCCGTTTGAGCTAATCAGCGATTAGCTCTCCCAGAACAACTAGCGCAACTCAAAATTCGCGCACTGGAAATCCACCCAAGCGGCTAAATCCCAAGGATCATGCGCGGCTGGACTCAGCACACCGCAGCCTCCATAAGTTCCCGTTGGCAACCCGGCGGGTAAAGGAAAATCTAAAATATTCAGGGTTTTAGACGGTGCAAAACGGAGAGCCGATTGATAAGGAATAATCGTCCCCGGCAGGCTAAATTCCAAAGGATAGCGGATGGTGACAAAATAACCAGCGGGGAAAAGAATCGCCGCATACACATCATAAGCCGTTTCATCCGTGGCGTTTAACAACAAATCAAAGCGCAAAGGTTCACCGACTGCATAGGCGGATTGATTCAACAAGGCACTCACGCTGGCGGGTTTGCTGATTTCTGCGGCTTGTATTTCGCCTGCCATCTGCTCTGACCAAGTGCCATCTAAACCTTGCGCCTGATACAACGCCTTCCATATCCCGCTTTGGTTAAAATGATGCACCACTTCAAAACGGTCTTGCGCGCCGTTATACAGCAGTTTCACTTCCACACGCCCAAAGTCAGTCTCTTCACCGGCATAATTATCCGTAGCCACCGCTGGCGGCATCAAAGCGGCGCGTACTTCGCGCACTTGCTCGCCACTGGGCGAGGTTTTCACCCACAACACCGCTTCTGGGCTGGACAATACCAAGCGCGGATGAACCTGCACAATTTCCGGTGCGTCTGCGGCACGGCTGCCCTCTTTCCCCAAGATCACTTGCGCGGCACGGATGCCATCCCGCGACGAATAGACCCCATCACCATCATCATCCAATTGCGGACGCTGATTGCCAAACAACTCAGGTGAGCCGCGCATCATATCCTCTGCTGCGTTAAACGCCTCGCGCACCGCACTACCGCGCCGCAGGTGATCCACCAATTTGCCAGAAAAAGTCGCAAACTTAGCATTCCATGCCGTGCTTTGTGCATCAGAAGCGGTCAACAGAATACGATTCGGATGCCCTTTTAAAGCATCCAAAAAAGAACCGGAATAACAGGTATCTATAATCAATACCTGCTGCACCCCGGCCGGGACTTTATCCAGCAACGCCTTAAGCTGCTCGCCCGACAACCAATAATCACGGGTGATTTTCAGTTGATTTTGCAGCGCGTGACCATGAATATGCAGCACAAACTGCTGTCCCGCTTGCAAGCTGCGCATCGCCTCAAATGCCTGATTAAGCGCGTTTTCGGCATCAAATAAATCATTATCCACCACGCCATCATCCGTGCCATCGCCATTCACATCCTGCCAGGTTTTCGGGTTTAGCCAGATAATGTCCTCATGCTCAAAACCGCGTTGATGAAGGGTGCGATACATGCCCAGCGTGAGTTCCTCGCTGCGCGGGAACAGGCTATTGCTTTGGTGCGCCCCAGAAGCCGTGATGATAATGGCTTTGCCCAAGCCTGAGGTGGGCGGAGGGGCGGAAGCGGGGATAAAGGTCGCGGTGCAGGTCAAAGCACTCGCTGGCATCGCAAAAGAAGTATCGCAAAGTGCGGGACTCCAACCGCTGAAGCTATGACCCGCCGCCGGAGTCGCGGTTAAACTCACCGTCGCACCAGCGGCAAAGCTCCCCGCGCCGCTGACGGTGCCTTCACCGCTTTGGGTGAGGGTTAGCGCGAAGGTGGCGGGCGGAATAGGCGTAAAGGTCGCGGTGCAGGTCAAAGCACTCGCCGGCATGGCAAAAGAAGTGGCACACGGTGCCGGACTCCAACCGCTGAAGCTATGACCCGCCGCCGGAGTCGCGGTTAAACTCACCGTCGCACCAGCGGCAAAGCTCCCCGCGCCGCTGACGGTGCCTTCACCGCTTTGGGTGAGGGTTAGCGCGAAGGTGGCGGGCGGAATAGGCGTAAAGGTCGCGGTGCAGGTCAAAGCACTCGCCGGCATGGCAAAAGAAGTGGCACACGGTGCCGGACTCCAACCGCTGAAGCTATGACCCGCCGCCGGAGTCGCGGTTAAACTCACCGCCGCACCCGCAGCGAAATCCCCCGCGCCGCTGACGGTGCCTGCGCCGCTTTGCTGCACTTGCAAGGCAAACAACGGAATGGCTTCAGCCAGCGTGACTGTTTGCGTCAAGCTATCGCTGCCTGCGGCATTGCTCACCGTCAAGGTGATTTGGTATTCACCCGCGCTAGACACGGTAAAACTCGTGCTTTGTCCCGTGGCTGTGTAGCGGTTATTGGGATCGTAACGATGCACCAGTTCCCACGCATAACTGGCATTCTCCATGTCATTGGCATTCACCCGAAGAGTTAAGCCGTCGGTTGTTGTTTCAAACAAGGCGTTAGGGGGAGCTGGCAAAAGCGCAAAAGACTGTCCGCCGCGCACCAGCCGGACGTGGTTGCCGTAGTTACGATAGCCGTTGTAGTCGCTACCATCATAGAAATACACGCCCCACGCGTAGTAGGAATTGTAGGCATAGGGCGAACCCGACCAAACAAAATTCGTCGGCGTATTGGGAAATAGAGAGAGATTAATGGCTGGATCATAACATTTCAGTTCAACAATGGATCTCAGTTCTTTTGTATTTGGCAATCGCCAGCCACTTTGTGCAGCGGCGTGTTGCAGTGCGCCCGGCCAAGTCATTGCCGTGGCTGTGCCGCTCGAACAGTCCGTACCTGTGATGCCTTCTACGCAGCGTTTCCAAGTCAGCCCGGTACGGGTATCTGTCACCGTGCCATCGTCATTGAGAGTAAAGCGGCTAGTAGGCGTGGTTTCTGGGATATTCGGGTTGCAGGTTTGGGCGTGAAGCAGCGGGCTGATGAGCAAGCCAAGTAAGGAGGCAATAAGTGGGTTAGCAATCATACGCGGGTTATACATGAGGAAACTCCTTAGAGATAAAATCGAGTGATTAAACGACGTTTTAGACCGCCTTTAAGATAACCCGCTTCACGCACATCAATGCGTTGAACTTGATGGCGTGGGTGGGTGGTTTTAGGTAAAGCATGGGTTGTGGTAGCCAGAGGGGCAAAATAATCAGTTTCCCGCCCACGTTGTAAATATAACTGAGCATAAGGAAAAAAATAACGAAACCAACGAATTTGACTCGGATAACCGCTAACGGAACGAGGCTCCCACAAAGGGGTAAGAGAGATTGAATGATGTCGCGGTCGTATTGCAAATAACAGGGCTAACCAAGGGAAACGTCTAAAAACACCCCGTATTAAGCGGTAACTCTGCGCATGGTGAAAATGTCCTAAATAACTGGCTAGGGTTGCATACAGCTTTTCACGTTCAGTACGGTGTAAATGTAAACGTGGGTGGTTTGCCGAACCACGCCACAGGCGTTGTTCAAAACCATGCAGTTTGCTGAGCAAATTACCCACCACCCGACGACGCACTAAACAATAATGGGGGCGCACGATATAGCCTAAAAAATCCGCGCCATCACTGATCGGACGCAAGCGAATATCTGGTTTCAGGCGTAGTTGCAAGTGTTCATCAAGAAAGCGTTCAATCTGCTGTTGCCAATGTTGTAATTGCTTGGGATCCTGATGCAACAACATAAAGTCATCCACATAACGTAAGTAATGGCGACATTTCAATCTATGCTTAATGAATTGATCGAGTTCATTAAGATACACATTAGCAAAAAACTGGCTGGTGAGATTGCCTATCGGCAAGCCTTTATCCCGTCCTAACGCACCTAATCGTTTATGCTCAGGGACGCTGCGAAAACTGTGCGGATGCCCGACTCGAAGAGCTTGTGCAGCATCTTGTTTGAGTAAAACATGGATAAGATGGCGTGTAGCCTGTGCTTCTGGCAGAGAAATTTTATGCTGTTTTAAGGCGTTGCGTAATCGCTGCTGCAACAACTTAAATAAAATGGGTTTATCAATACTGTTAAAAAAATTATGAATATCCAATTGCAAAAAATAGGCATGAGATTGCGTTTGGGAGATTGAACGCATAAACGATTGCAAGCGTTTGACCGCAGCATGAGTGCCTTTGCCTTCACGATTGGAATACAGATCATGAATGAAAATCGGCTCATACAGCCTGCTTAAGCGCGGCACAAGCCAATGATGCACGACGCGATCAGTAAACGCGGCAGCATGAATTTCTCGCGCTTTGGGTTGTTGGGCGACGAAACAAATAGGTGTGGCGGGGACGTAAGTGTTTGACTGCAATCGGAATAAGGTATCAAACAAATTATCCAGCAACTGTACCTCGTAGCGTTGCGCATCCCGCGAACCACGTTTACGTTTGCGACATGATAAATACGCTTGATATACATTGCGAAAAGTAAAAACACCTTCCTTGTCACGCTCCGCCGCGCACCAGCCGGACGTGGTTGTTGTTGTTACGATTGTTGTTGTTGTCGTTACCATTATTGAAATTCACGCCCCACGCGTTGTTTGAATTGTTGGCATTGGGCGAACCCGACCAAACAGTCCAAAATCACCGATGAAGTTCGACAGGGACGCTCATCCTTAAATAGGTAGAACGCCGCCTTAATCACATACCTTACTTAAAAGGTCTCATCGGCACACAGTGACTACGACACACGCTGCATCGGAATAATCGGATTATCGTCCATTATTCTGAGCAACTTCGGGTCGCCGACCCGTCGCACGCTTACGCCACCCACCACTCTGTTTACCCACGCTGACGGTCAGTTCAGCGAGGCGTTGGAATTCCGTGAAATCGCGGAATACCTGTAATTCTTTGGCTAATTGTAACTGCAATTTGAGATCATCCACTGCATATATCAGTCGGTCTAGGTTTGCCTGTAACTCAACTGATGTTGCATGATTTTTTCTTTGACGTTGCTCAAACCAAGCTCGCTGGATTAAACGGCAGATATTCATCGCCTGCCTGCGCATCTCGCTACCCAGTGTATATTTGTGATAGCGAGGAAAGTGGCGCACACTCTGCTCCACCGCTACTAGCAAACGATTAGCGTCACGCCAAATCGGTAATTCTTTACGAAACATCACAGGATTCCACATCTGAGAAAAAAAGCAAAAGGCACACTCACTGTCCGCCGCGCACCAGCCGGACGTGGTAGCTGTAGCTACGATTGCTGCCGCTGCCGCTACCATTATCGAAATACACGCCCCACGCGTAGTTTGAATAGAAGGCATTGGGCGAACCCGACCAAACAAAATCGCTTGGTGTATTGGGGAAATAATTTATATCAATACTAGGATTAATTCTGCCCTGATCAACAATGGAATAAAGTTCATTGAGATGCGGCATACGCCAATCATTCGCCCCACACCAGCCTTTAGCATTGACACGCGCAACAAAAGCTTGGGTATTGCAATAAGTCGCGGGATTGCCTGCCTGATAGCCATAGCAAATCGCACCATCATCATCTGCATACCCCTCAAAGCCGCCATTGTTGGTGGTATCCGTGTTGTACCAGTTATACTCGTCGTCTTTGTCATGCAAGCCGCCGTCGTCGGTTTTCACTTCCCAAATCAAGCCTGTAACATTATCCCGCACACACGACCATGCTGTTGCGGTTTCAGCTAAGTCGTTGCCATTAGCATCCAGCTTGGTGAAGTCAAAGCCCGCTTGTCCGCCACCGATTTTTTGCAATTGCCCTGCGGCGGCAGCGGCATCGCGTCCGTAGGCACAATCTTGTTCCGCAATGGTTTCACCGCTGCAATCGGGGTTGTTGCCTTCAGGATAGTTGCCGCCCCAGGTGATGCCGCTGTCATTGAGCGGGGCTGCTTGTAGCGTGGTGTGCAGGCAAAGAATGCCTAAGCCTAAGCCGAGTTGTTTGAGGCTTGTGCCAAAACGCGGATATGGCAAGTCAGTGTTCATAGTGGTTGGTCTCCGTGGGTGTCATGGGTACTGACAATGTACTTGAATGCTGCTTGCGGGACAAGGTTTGTAATCTATTTTGCGGATTTTAGCTTACTTTTATGTTAGCGCAAGGAACTCGCGTAGATTACCGTCTGGAGTGGTGAAAATTATTCGATTTTAGAGGTTTTTGGCAACCAAACAGATTGCGCTTTTGTTCCGACGCTAACCCCTTTGAGGCAAAAATGGAACGGCGCTGGATTCCCGCATGGGAGTGCTAATCTCCAGATTAGCACCGCCGCCGTAAGCGGCGCAAAAAAACGGCTACGCCGTTTTGAGCTAATCTGGAGATTAGCTCTCCCAGGAGCCGGGTATATAAAGGGTATAAAGGGTATAATATAAAGGGGACGCTACCCTTTTTTAGGGTATAAAGGGGACGCTACCCTTTTTT
>CAZOSP010000112.1:0-10976 GCA_964582525.1 uncultured Thiomargarita sp.
GCGGACTTCCTGGTGACGCGCCAGAATGCGATAAAACGTACTGATTGAGCCTAGGTAAACGCCGTCGTCGAGTAACTCATTGATTTTATTTCAGCAGGGTTTGCGCCACGTCTTTTTGTGGCGCGAACGCGAATGCTCGGCAGCCTGCCATCATCCCGCGTGCTTCGACGAAAAGATGTCGCGCACTCTACTCGGCTTAACGGCATCTAAAAGTGCGTCTTTTGGGTCTTCATTCACAATCCGCAATGCTGGAATGTCATATTTTGGATTCTTGACTTGCACTACTGAAAACTCTGAAAAAGCCTGTAAGTCATTGATTTTATGTAGAGCGTATTTACATAAGTGATTGATTTTATTATAGGCGAGAAAAGTTTTTCGGAGTTCTCAGTATCCTTTGTTGTGGAATTGCCTTCAGCGTAGACATTCCAAAAACCATTCGGGTAACCAGCCGGATGATAAAATTTATTCAGACGGGAAGCGGTATAGAAAATGAAGATTTCCCTTGTTATTACTACTTATAACTGGAAAGCCGCGCTGCATCTGGTGTTGCTGAGTGCTTTCCAACAAACTCGCCTGCCGGAAGAAATTATTATTGCTGACGATGGCAGTAACGATGGCACGGACGCGCTGGTGCAACAATTGATGCCGCATAGCCCGGTGCCGCTGCTGCATTCTTGGCAGGCGGATCAAGGTTTTCGCGCCGCCGCTAGTCGCAACAAGGCAATCATGCAAGCCTGTGGGGACTATGTGGTGTTGCTGGATGGCGATATGATTTTACATCCGCGCTTTATTGAAGATCATGCGCGTCATGCGCGTCCGCAGCAATTTGTGCAAGGTGGGCGGGTGTTGCTGAAGCCACGCAAAAGCCAGCAGGTGCTGGCGTGTCGGCAAATTCGCTTTGCTTGCTATGAGCGGGGCTTGAGTAATCGTAAAAACGCGCTGCATTCCAATCTGTTGGCGCGCTTTTTATCTGCTTATTGCGGGCATTTGAAAGGTATTAGAAGTTGTAATTTGGGTTTTTTTCGGGATGATTTTTTGCGCGTGAATGGCTTTAATGAGGATTTTATTGGTTGGGGGCGGGAAGACACTGAATTTGTTGTGCGTCTGCTGAATGCGGGGGTGCGGCGTTATAATGTGCGCTTTAATAGCATTGCTTATCATTTGTATCATGTTGAAAATACTCGGCAGAGTTTGCCGAAAAACGATGTTTTGTTGCAGGCTGCGCTGCAAAATCATGCGATCTGGTGCGACAACGGTGCTATAAACGAGAACCCAGAATCCAGAACCCGACATTCCGCATACCCCTTGCAACTATTTGATTTTTAAGTTTAAAATCTGACTTATCTGGATGTAAGTTAAATAAATAGGCTAATTAAATCAAATGGTTATCTGTAGCATGTGCGGAATGTCGGTAGAACCTAAAACCCAAAACCTAAGACCTATCATCATGCGCCATTTCTATTCTTTTCTGCTCTATTTGCTGCTGCCCGTAGTGTTGTTGCGCCTATGTTGGCGCGGTTGCAAAGCCCCTGCCTATTGGCAGCGTATTAACCAGCGTTTTGGCTTTACCCGCGCTTTGCCGCAGCATAAGCGCGTTTGGATACACGCCGTTTCAGTCGGCGAAAGCCTTGCTGCGGTGCCGCTGATTCGTGCTTTGCAACGACAATATCCGCAGCAGCACATCCTCATCACTTGCATGACTCCGACTGCTTCGCAGCAAATTCGCAGCTTGTTTGGCGATAGCGTGGCGCATGTCTATCTGCCTTATGATTATCCCGATGCGGTGCGGCGTTTTTTACAAGCGACACAACCCAGCTTAGGCATTATTATGGAAACAGAATGGTGGCCTAATTTATTTCATGCTTGCAAGACGCGCCATATCCCTCTGATTTTAGCCAACACCCGCTTATCAGTTCGCTCCACCCAGGCTTATCAACGCTATGCCGCTGGCTTAACTCGCCAAACCTTAGCCGCAGTCAGCGTCATCGCGGCACAAACGGAAACCCATGCGCAACGCTTGCGGGAACTCGGTGTCAGTGCTGCAAAAATTCAGGTCACTGGCAGCATCAAGTTCGATATTCAACTGCCCGCGGGCATTGCTGAGCAAGCTGAGGCTTTACGCGCTACTTGGCAGGCGCGGCGGGTGTGGATTGCGGCGAGTACGCATGAAGGCGAGGAGGAGCAGGTGTTGGCGGCTTTTAATCGGCTCAAACAGGTGTTTGCCGATAGCTTGTTGATTATTGTGCCGCGTCATCCTGAGCGTTTTGCACGGGTTGCCCGTTTGTGCGAACAGGCGGGCTTGCGCGTGGTGAAACGCAGCAGCGGGACATTTTGTCAGCCTGACACGGATGTTTTTTTGGGCGATACGATGGGCGAATTGCCTTTGTTTTATGCGGCGAGTGATGTTGCTTTTGTGGGCGGAAGTTTGGTGGCAACGGGTGGGCATAATATGCTGGAGCCTGCCGCGCTCGGCAGACCCGTGATTATGGGTAAGCATGTATTTAATTTTGAAGAGATTGCGCACTGTTTACTAGCAACAAACGCCGCCGTTGCAGTGGATGACGCAAAGGCTCTGGGCGAGGTGCTGATCAGTTGGTTTGCAGATGCTAATTTACGCCATCAAATAGGCGAAAACGGACAGCAATTTGTTGCACACAATCGCGGCGCGTTAGCAAAATTGCTGGCTATTATTCAGCGTTTTGAAGGCGCACTTGAATAATCATGTCAATAGCTTGCGCTTGCGCCAGCAATTCAGAGCCAATCCATTCCTCAATTGGATAACCTCCAGCAACGAGTGCCCGCATTTCCAACAGACAAAAACACCCCATTTCCCCTAGCTGCACAATGCCCCGTTTAACGGAAGAGAAAAATAATATTTCAAATGGTCAGTTTAGGCGTGACGCAATTCCCAAAAGGTTATCAGGGTAAGTCCCAGTGTTGGAGCGGGACAGTCTCAAAATCGTTTACGTGGCAAAGCGAATCTGGCAGGGCTTTGCGCTAATCTCCTTGAGTTCCGCTTCGTTTATTTTGCCGTAGCCCATCAACCCAGTATCTTTATCGTCGAAGCACGCGGGATGATGGCACGCTGCCGAGCATTCGCGTTCGCGCCACAAAAAGACCTGGCGCAAACCCTACTGGCCTTTTGGGCGAATATGGAGAGTGTCGTCGAAAAATCCAGCGCGCTAGGATGGGTAGAGGTGCGCCACGCTGTTTGATTTTGAGACGGACTTTATCGCGCCGAAACCCACCTATCGGAGAACAAGTCGTTCTGTACAAATACGGACTTGCACGGGTAGAATTAAGCCATGCTGTGTGACTGCACATACGCACGCCTACGCTGGAACGCACGAATAGCTGGAGGAAGCACAAACTGAACACCCCCCCTACCCTTGGCGATGAACTGCCCGATTTTTTCCCGCCCAGCTTGCGCCAAAGCGTGCGTCCAGTCAGCCTGCGCAAACATGAATGGTTGTTTCGCCAAGGCGCGGAAGCTACGGATATTTTTTGGCTGGTGCAGGGCGAAATTCTGGCATTGCGCCCGCAACACGACGGCAGCACAGCGGTTTTGTTACGCGCCCGCGCCGGCGAACTGTTCGCCGAAGCCGCGCTGTTTGCTGCCACTTACGCCTGTGATGCGCAAAGCCAGCGCGCCTGCGAACTGCTGGCATTGCCTATTCCCGCCTTTTGTACTGCCTTGCAACACGAGCCTGAATTTGCGCTTGGCTTCAGCCAGTACCAAAGCAACCGCCTGCGCCGCCAATGCAGTCGTTTGGAACGCCTGAGCCTGAAAAAAGCCGACCACCGCGTATTACACCTGCTGGCCTGCGAAGCTGATGGCGATGGCTGGTTGCGCTGGTCTGGCACGCTGCGCACCCTCGCCGAAGAACTGGCTTTAGACCCCGCCACCCTCTCGCGCACCTTAACTCATTTGGAACAGGCAGGCACAATTCAGCGCCAAGGGATTTGGTTGGCAGAGACGCAAAACCTGCCTAAAGCATGATTTCGATCATGGTTTTTAATTTGCGGGCTGTTTTATACTCTTAGCGGACGAACAATAACCCATCCACTCAAGGAGATAAGTATGCAGATGACAAAATCCCCGCTACTCAGTGCCGCCGTTGCCGCACTGCTGGCATCCACTCCGGCACTTGCCAATGATGCCGAATTATTGCAGCAGATGAAAGCGCAAATGCTTGAAATGCAGCGTAAAATTAATATGATGGAGCAGCGGCTTCAGTCGCAGGAGCAGCAGGCTCAAGCGGTAAATCAAAACCTAGAGAAAAGCAAAGCGGCGAGCAAAACCGATAATAAAGCGGTGCGTATGTATGGTCAGGCGAATATTTCTTTAGACCATCACGCCGGCGATTGGGGCGATGGCACAAAAGGCAGTGAGCTTGCCAGCAATGCGTCACGCATTGGCATCAAGGGGGAAATGCCGACCAATTTGGCGGATACCGCGCTGTTTTATCAACTGGAACTGCTTTATAACACCACTGGCGCGAGCGATTCTAATGTTGACTTGCGCGAAGCTTGGGCAGGTTTGCAAGGCGGTTGGGGATCAATGCGCGGTGGGCGCGTGACCGTGCCTTATAAAAAGCATTACACAGTGATTGACCCGTGGACGGATAATGCGCCACAAGCACGTTCGGGCGGACGACAAGGGGTCTCTGAACTGCATTCAAATTATTTTAACCACGCGCTGGAATATAAAACGCCTAAATTTGCCGGCGGCGTGAGTGCCAATATCTGGGCGGCAAGCCAGTTTGATAACGGGGGCGACCGTTTACATAATGCGGGTGCGCTGGTTAATTTCTTGGGCGGACAAGCTTACGGGCTTGGCACGGCGTATAAAAACAAGGGCTTGTTTGCGGCGGCGGATTGGCTGAAAATCAATGCTGATGAGATCGCTGGCGGTGGCGTTGAAAATGGCGATGCTTGGCAGCTTATGGCGCAATATAAAGTAATGAAAGCACTTTCTTTTGCCTTACTGTATGAGGATGCTTCAGGTGTTAAATTGGGCAAAAACGTGTATCTCAACGGTATTTATCGGGTCGCCCCGAACACCCGCCTGATTGCAGCTTACGGACGCAATCGGGATCGCGTACCCAATGGCAATAAAGACTGGAATAACTGGAGTTTAGGTTTCAAATATACGCTAACCGGCGAATCCGAGCTTTACGCAGCCTGGAATCGGCGTACCGATGCCACCAGCGAACTGGATTATGATACCTTCACCTTGGGCGTGAATGTGCGTTTTGGTCAATAAACCGTCCGTTATTGGGCGTGCCAATCTCCCGATTAGCGCAGCGGCAAGCCGCTGCTGCCAATTCGGAAATCGGCACTCCCAATTGGAGAGACAAAAAAGTCGTCACAGGCAGAAAGACTTGTGAAGTTTGAATGGGACATCAACAAAGCTCATACTAACCTGAAAAAACATGCAGTCAGTTTTGATGAGGCTCAGACTATTTTTAATGATCCGCTTGCCTGTATTTTTGATGATGAGTGGCACTCCTTCGGAGAGGCGAGAGAATTGATTATCGGGCATTCTTCCAATAACAGATTGCTCATCGTGTCATTTACGGCGTTAGTGTCAGTCAGAATTATTAGCGCACGGCGGGCAACGTCGCAAGAGCGTAAGATATATGAACAGCACAGAATCTACCGAACAAAATGATGACATGCTTGCCGAGTATTTGTTTGACTACTCAAAGGCAAAACCTAATCGTTTTGCTAAACAAGCAAGTGATGTTACGACAGTAGTATTAGACCCAGATGTCGCTAAAATTTTTACTACATCCGAGTCTGTTAATAAAGCCTTAAGAGCTATTTTGGCTGCATTACCAAACACGCAATTACCGCGCAAAGTCTAACGTATCACTGAACATCGACCACCCGCTGTTAGGCTTTGTGGCGGCGGATGTCGGCTAAGTTCGAGCGTTGCCAACATAATGCGCAGCAACACCTTAACGTCAATGGAGTTTCTTATGTTCTTACGATTATGCTTATCGGTTTTTTTGGCTGTTTGCCTTTTACCTGCTCAAGCCTTTGAATTAGAAGTAAAAAAAGTCTCGGCGCGGGCTTATGCGCTGGTCGGTGACATAGGTCCGCGCAGTGTCGAAAACCATGCACTGAACAACACGCTGGGATTTTTAGTGTCTGCACAAGGCGTGATATTGATTGGTTCAGGCGCGACACCAGACGGCGCACAGCTTATTGAACAAACGGTGGCGCAAGTCACTGAGCAGCCGATTCGTTGGCTTATCAATATTGGTGCGCAAGATCACCACTGGCTAGGCAATGCCTATTTTGCTAAAAAAGGCATTGAAATCATTGCCCTAGAACGCACCGTGGCAGCCCAGAAAAAGCATGTGGACAATCATCTCAGCCGCCTAAAAGCACTGCTCGGTGCTGAAGCCGCCGCTGCCGTCATTCCCCACTACGCAAGCAAGCCGCTTGCCGCCGATGATGCGCCGCTCACTTTAGGCGATTTGACCTTACGCTTATTTTTCCCCGGTAACGGACATTTTTCCGGCGATGCCGTGTTATGGTTTGCTGCCGAAAAAGTCGCTTTTGTCGGCGATTTTGTGTTCCATGACCGCATTCTAGGATTACATCCCTTCTCGCCGTTGCAGGAATGGCGCGACAGTTTCCATGTCATCGCCGCTTTAAAACCCGCGCAAGTGGTTGCGGGACATGGCTACCCCGGCGATCTCGCCAAAGCTCAACGTGACACCGGACACTATCTGGACTGGCTGGTTGAGAACATGCAGCAAGCCGTCGCCGACTGGGTAGAATTGGATGCCGCGCTAGCGCAATTTGCCGATGCGCCCGACTTTCAGCATCTGCAATTTTATGAAAATTGGCATCGCCGCAATCTGCATCAAGCCTATTTACAATTTGAAGCGGCGGGGCAGTAAATACGCACTTGGCAAAAAAAACGCGCCGCAACAGGTACAGCATGATCCTAATCATGGTGGTTGGCGCAGAACACGTTTACAATAGCGTTTTTTACTCAAAGATAAGGAGTTTTACGGATGCAACAGCCTTTATACACCACGCTGCTACTGGGGCTTGTCCTCAGCCTGCCGGTCACCACTTTTGCTTACGATGCCACGCTGGCGGAACGTCTGCACAAAGACCTCACCAGCCAACGCGACCAGAAATTCTTGGTAGAAAAAAGCTGCAAAGTATCTGCTGAAGACGTACTAAAATCCCTAGCAAACAAGGAAAATATCACCTTGCTGGATATTCGCACCCAAGCCGAGCAAGATGTCGTCGGTCTGACCCATCCTAACAGCTTGTTTATCCCGCTGGAGAAGCTGATGCTCAAAGAAAATCTCGACCGCCTGCCCAAAGACGGCAAAATCGTGGTGATCTGCCATTCCGGCAACCGCGCCGCGTTTGCCACCAGTTTGTTACAAGCGATAGGTTTTGATAATCTTATGTTTCTCAATGGCGGCTTGATTCAACTGATTACCCAGTTGACACCAAAATCCGTCCCCTTACAATAATTCAACCTCGGCTAACCTCACAAGAGGTTAGCTTTTTTTATCCACTAAAGGAGCTTTATCCATGAAAAAAAACCTGCTCACCGCAGCCATTCTCACCCTCGGCTTAACCACTTCGGCTTACGCAGGCAACAGCCTGATTAAAGAAACCGATGTCGAGGCCATTGCCCTCAAAGTCGCCAGCGACACGATGCAAGCCGGTTACAAACTCATCAGCGTTGCCGATCTCAAAGCCATGATCGATGTCAAAGAAGATTTCGTACTGATTGATGCGCATCCGAAAAATGAATTCGATCTAGCTTATGTTGACGGCGCGATCAATTTTGGCTTTCAATCCAAACGTGCCGGCAAATGGGAAGATGACATGACCGTCAAAGGCGCGACCCAAGACGACTACCGCGCTGCATTGGGTGCGGATAAAGGCAAAAAAATCGTGATTTACTGCGGTTTCACCAAATGCGGACGCTCGCACAACGCCGCTGCCTGGGCGATGGAATTGGGCTACACCAACGTCTATCGCGCACCGGGCGGCATTTCTGCCTGGATGGACGCAGGCTATCCATACAAAACCAACATTAAATAACTGGTAAGGGTTCACCTCCCTTTGGAAAAGGGGGGATTGAGGGATTTTCTATCAGGCTGTCTGGTGCAAATCCCCCCCTTGCCCCTTTTTTAAAGGAGGACTGAACGGATACAATAAGTGAAACCCATCGTGCAAGGTTATTATACCGTGAACGATGGGTTTCAGCGCGATAAAATCCATACTAAATCAAGCATTTTGACGCGCCTCTACCCATCCTACCGCGCTCTGACTCTGCGGGTACGCAAAACACGGGTGCAGCGGAGATAAGAAATGTCTAGTTTAACGCTGCACAACCTTGACGAAAGCATCGTCAATGCGCTGAAAATACGGGCGCAACGACATGGTGTGAGTATTGAAGCCGAGCATCGGCACATTCTGGAAATGGTCTTAAAAAAACCGGCTAAACCCAAATTTGCCGTTGCATTGATGCAAATTCCCCAAGTCGGCTTGGATTCAGATTTCGAGCGCAAACAAGATGAGCGTGTTGACCGAAGCCGAAGCGCAAGTATGGGGACGTTTGCGCGTACCGCATTATGAAAATGCCCTAGACAAGCAAATTGCCGCCACCGCATTAACGCATGATTTAACGCTGCTTACCCGCAACGTAAACGACTTTGCGACAACGGGCGTTGTGCTGCTTAATCCGTTTCAAACGCAGTAGCCAGACAAGCCGTGGACAAAGGCAAAAAAATCGTGATTTACTGCGGTTTCACTCAATGCGGACGCTCGCATAACGCGGCGGCGTGGGTGATGGAATTAGGCTACACCAATGTCTATCGCGCACCGGGCGGCATTTCTGCCTGAATGGACGCAGGCTATCCATACAAAACCAACATCAAGTAAGCCCGCGTAGCCCATTATTTACCGCGATTGATGCGTTTCTCCAACCGGTAAACACGCCCATAAAAACCTGCCAAGTTTTCAAAATCTAGCAGTTTTTTAGTTTTTTATGGGCGGGGTGTTACACTATTTTCATAAATGAAACTCTGCGAGGGCAGCAGCATGTACATTCAAACCACACTAGACGACCAACTTCTGCAACAAGCTGCCAAGCTGTCTGGTTTGGCAGATAAACAAGCATTGTTGGAAGAAGCGCTACGCTTGCTGATTCAGACTAAGAAAAAACCACCTGAAACTAAAGGCAAGCGTTATCAAATCATACATGTCCAACAGCGCGTGATGCCTTCGCGTGAAGAATTATATGATTCGGCGCGCACGAGAACAATGCCCAATCTCACCCGCGTTCGCACTGCAAAAAAACGCGGCGCAAACCCTGCAATATACAAAATCAGGTAGGGGAATGTGCGCCAGGCGGAGTTTCCGCCTGGGTGGACGCGGGCTATCCATACAAAACCAACATTAAATAAATTATCCCTTTTTACCTCATATCACAGCAAAACCTGGCAGTTTTTAAAAACCTGTCAGTTTTTTTGGGAGCATCAAACATGTACCAAAAACCCCTGAATTTTTTACCCCCTTGGTTAGCCGGTATAGGACTAGGACTGACCCTGTTCGCCATGTTTCTATTCACCGGACATGGTTTGGGCGCGTATGGTTTTTTTCGAGATTTGGGATTCATCATCAGTGCCGAACTCGCGCCCGACTGGGCGGCAGCAAACGCCTATATCGCGCCCTACCTGAAAAAATCCAGCGACTTTTTCAGCCGTTGGATGACCTGGCAAATCATCGGCTTAGTGCTAGGCGCATTGCTCAGTAGCCTGCTATTTCGCCGTTTCGCCTTCACCATCGAGCGCGGCGCTCACGTCAGCATCGCCGCCCGTTTAGTATATGCTTTACTGGGCGGGATATTGACCGGCTTTGGCGCGGCACTGGCAGGCGGCTGCACCAGCGGACTAGGACTGTCTGGTGGCGCGGTGCTGGCGGTTGGCGCGTTCCTCTTTTTAGCCGCTTTTTTTGTCGCTGGCATATTACTTTCAATATACACCCGGAGAATTTGGCAATGACCCCGTTTCCTCTATTTGATACGCCCCTGTGGGGCGTTTTGCTCATCGGCATGGCGTTCGGTTTCTGGCTCGAAAGCAGCGGCTTAGGCAGTCCGCGCAAGCTCGCCGCGCAATTAAGTTTCCGCGATTGGACAGTATTCAAAGTCATGTTCACCGCCTTAAGCGTGGCGGCGATTGCCGTCCATCTGGCGGTATGGTTTGAACTGCTCGATTTCGCGTTATTAAGAGTCAACGCCACGTTTATTTGGGCAATACTCGGCGGCGGCGCGTTACTGGGATGCGGTCTTGCGCTGGGCGGTTATTGCCCCGGCACCTCGCTGGCGGGACTGTTCAGCGGACGGCTGGACGCGCTGTTTTTTATACTGGGGATGTTACTCGGCGTATGGGGATTCGCCGCCGTTTTCGACAGCCTCCAGCCATTTTCTCAAGCCGGTGCCTTGTGTTCCCGCGCAACTTTAGACGCCTTCAGCGGTTGGGCAATAGAGATCATTTTAGCCATCATAGCGACCGCCGCCGGACTGGGTTATTACTTGGGCAGCGTACTTGAAAAACGCGGACAAGGCGTGATTCGCGCTGAAGACTTGAAGCCGCCGCAATAAATTTTTCTCATTCCCTGTTACCCGGAGGAATGCCTACCGCGTCGCGCCAGCGGTGCGCTCGAAAACCGATTTGCGTAACATACGCATGGCTACACTGCGCAGCGTACCCATCATTTGAGCCTGATTTCCAGATTTTATTCTGATGTCGTCTTCTTTCAGGGTCACGTCACGAATCCAATGATCGGATTCAACGCTCCCATGTTTTCTGATGGCATGGGATAATTCTTCTGTGGAATCAGTACCCTCAGTCGCCTTATTCGTTATGTAGGGGGCTGTTTGCGCCGTATCCGCCGGATGTTAAGGCATGGCGGATACGCTTCGC
>CAZOSP010000113.1:0-10971 GCA_964582525.1 uncultured Thiomargarita sp.
GCTTAGCCTCGCCGCCGCAGGCGGCGTTTTGGCTGACTTGGAAGTCAGCCGCTCCTAGCCAGCCACTCCCAGCCAGCCGCTCCCAGCCCGGTGGTGTGCTTCGACATCTTTTCGTTGAAGCACGCGGAACGATGGCACGCTGCCAAGCATTCGCGTTCGCGCCACAAAAAGACGTGGCACAAACCCTACTGGCTATGGTTTAGGCGAAGATGGCAGGGTATTTTTAATCAAATGTCGGAGGCGTTTTGGATGCCTGTTAAAGATATTCTATCAAAACATTTACTTAAGCGTATCGCTGTTGATATGGCAATTTATTTGTTTAAGCTTGATGTCAGCGAAGCCGAGTTGTTAGAAACTGAGTTTCAGCGCGTTGAAGATCGGCGTGCCGATTTGTTGTTACGGATCAAAGCACCTAAACACTTTTTGTTACATATCGAAGTGCAAAATGATAATCATGCGCACATGCCAGAACGTATGCTACGGTATTGGCTGGATATTCATGCGGTTCATCAACATTTACCACTCCATCAATACCTGGTGTACATTGGTAAAGATAAACTCCGCATGGCTAACGGTATCCAGCAGAATCACTTACACTATGATTATCAATTGCTGGATATGCGTGAAATTGATTGCCAGCATTTTTTGCAGCATGATAGCCCTGATGCTTTGGTGTTAGCGATTTTGTGTGATTTCAAAGGGCGTGAGCCGCGTCTTGTAATTAGACACATTATGCAGCGTTTGCAAACTTTGTTAAGCACTAATGAATCAAGGCTGCGCGAATATGTTGGCATGTTGGAGGTGCTATCTAGCAACCGTCAATTGCAAACCATTGTGCATGAGGAGGAAAAAATGTTAAGTGCGATTCAACTCAGTGATTTACCGTCTTATCAAGAAGGTAAACAAATCGGTTTACTAGAAGGTTTAGAGCAAGGTTTAGAGCAAGGTTTAGAGCAAGGTTTAGAGCAAGGTGAATTGCGTTTTCTAAAGCGTATGCTGCGCAAAAAATTTGGCATATTACCGCCTGAGATAGAACAACGCTTAGATACTGCCTCTGAACAGCAGTTAGAACAATGGGCGGATGCTATTTTAAGCGCAAAAATCTTAGAACAAATCTTTGAGGACTGAAGTCCTCACGACAAACATGAGGAGCAGGTGATGAGCGGCGTTAAAGATGCAGTGGTGAGTTTACGAGAATCCGAGAAAAACCGTTTAATGAGTAATTTGCGGCGCACGGATACGATGGAAAGCAATATGCGGCACAATATGGAACAGGCAGCGGGGCGTTTGCGCGGTGAGTTCGGTCAGCAAATGTCGAATTTGTCGCGCCGACATGATCGCATGGAGTCGGCAATTGGGCAGATGAGCGGCGATATGCAGCGCATGGAGCGGGATAATTTGCAGCGTTTGCGTGGCTTGCAGAGTAATTTTGAGCAGGGGTTGAATGCGCAACGGCAGGAATATTTGCAGGGTTTGGATGATTTGAATCGCCGCACGCAGGCTTCGTTACAGTCGCAACGCGCTGAACTTAAGCAAGATATTCATCATCTTGCTGAACAAACTGAAGCGAATTTTCGGGCGCAGCGTGAAGAATATTTGCAGGGCTTGCAGCAGCAACGCGGTGAGTATTTGCATTTAATCCAGGAACAAAGTCAGCGGTTTGCCGAGGCACTGGAACAGCAACGCGAGCATTTGCAGTCGCAAATTAGCCATATTGAGCAACGCTTGCAACAGGAGAAAGTCAGTAAGCAGGAACGTGCGCAGCAGTGGGCAAATAATACCCGCTTATTATTGGACGGCATTAATGAGCATTATCGGCATGAAAAATTTGCCCCTGGCGAGCTGCGCAAGTTGCAGGATGAGTTACGTTTGGTAGCAACCAATTTAAGCAATGGCGATTTTGAGGCGGCGATCAGTGCCTCGCAGCAAACCTATTTACGCGCTGGTGAGTTGCAATTAAATTTAGCCCTTAAAGAAACCGAATGGCAGGCGTGGCTGGATACCGCCAAGCAGAGCGCGGCTGAGGTATTGGCGGCTTGTGATACGCACAAGTTAGCAGAATATGTGTTTGAGACCGAAGAAGGTGAAACCGCCATTGAAGCTGAAGTGGATTATTGGACGGATAATAAATTGTCGGCATTACGCGCTCAAGTGGAAACGGAGCAGCAGCGTTTAAGCAGCACTGATGATTTAAGTGTGGATGATTTCCAGCAGTCGCACACCCAAAGTGCCGAGCAACGCGCTCAAGTTGAAGCCTTAGTCGAAGAGGCGCAAGATGCTTTGCTGGCTTCGCAGTTGCGCAATAATTTGGGGCAGAGCATTGAGGCTGCTTTGCAAGAAGCCGGTTGGGAAACCATAGATGCGACTTATGAGGGGGAAGATAATCGCCGTGCGGTGCATTTGAAGTTAAAAAATATGGCGGGTGATGAGATGGTGAGCATTATCACCCCTGAACCCAGCGAAGAGGGTATCCGTAACCGTTTGCAATTGCATTTTTTTGATAATTTTACCAATGATGAGAAGCAGCGTATTCAGCAAGCGCGAAACGTGGTTGAGGTGTTGCGTGAAGAGGGCTTAGAGTGCGGCGATCCGAGTTATGCACCCGGTTCGGAAAAAGCCCCCAGCGCGGAACGTGAACGCTTGGATTTTGCTAAATTGAAAAAGAAACAATCGGCATAATGCGTAGGCATGAGTAGCCACCGTTCACACGCCGCGCTCAACCTGACAGGTCTTAAAGACCTGTTAGGTTCAATCGGGCATTTAATGTTTGTTTTTCAAAAGGTCAACTAATGAATCTGCAAAGCCATTTCAGTCATGCTTATCGCCGTTTATTTTTCTTAGTCGGACACACGGATGATGAATTTTGTCCTGCCACGCCTAACCTTCAAACCTTAGAAGAACTGTTACACACCCACCTACGCGCATCCGACTTAGATTATCAACGTATCGTTTTTTATAACGGTCGCCATAAGCTTTATTTTCACGACAGCCGATCCTATCAACTCAGTCGTCCGAACCCTTCGCATGGCGCGCCCCATTCTTCTGGCAGCGGCACTGCTTCAAAGCTCTCAGGTTTAGGCGGACCCTTGGGACAAAAGCGTATTCGTCATGCTCCGCGAAGCGGCACAGAAGCTAC
Source organism: uncultured Thiomargarita sp. (assembly GCA_964582525.1). Taxonomy (GTDB): domain Bacteria; phylum Pseudomonadota; class Gammaproteobacteria; order Beggiatoales; family Beggiatoaceae; genus BB31. Next base: position 3,137 of record CAZOSP010000113.1, read on the forward strand.
CACAGATAACACCGCCAGCACCACAGATAGCCTCAGATACCGCAGAATGTCCGATAATGATGTGCCAGCCACCTTGCACCATTTCATGCGCAATACGCAACACAAAACGGCGGTGATTTTCAGCGATGGCTTAGACCTGCTGGTTTCTCTGGATCGAGACGCACGGCGCACTATGAACAGCGTTCTGGCTGAATGGAGTCGCTTTTCTTCCACTAATCACAATATTTGCATTTTCATTCTGCACGGCAGCGACTACCCGTATTTAGACCAACTGTTTCGTCAACAAGACTGGGCATTTTTGCGTAATTTATTTTTTGCCAAAGAAAACACCCCATCGGCAAACGTGATTCCGATCAGTGCGCCGCGCCAAGATGAAGTATTAAACTTGCTGCATTATTGGCGTTTGAAAAACAACTTGCGGACGGATTGGCGCAACTTGTCTGATGCTGCCACGCGCATGGCAAGAAACATCGGCAGCACAGGCGGCAAACTCAAAGATTTAAGTTTTCAACTGCAACAGATGCGTGATTTATCGGCAACGACTTTGCATCAACTCAGCGGCGATAGCGATGCCACTCCAGCCTTGCAAAGACTGCAACAACTGCGTGGTTTAAGCAGCATTGCCAACAAAATTGAAAAATTTGTGTTGCGCAATCGAGAAACCCTACAACACAGCCAAATCAACGTAACCCCACCCAGCCCTGCCGTAACCCCGTCACGTCTAATGCCAATCACCCCAAGGCAAGGTGCAGACTTAAACTTGCATTTAGCCTTAACAGGCAATCCCGGCACAGGTAAAACCCTGTCGGCACAATTGATTGCTGAGATTTACCGCGAAGAGGGTTTATTGGAACTAGGGCATCTTGTCAAAGTCACCCGCAAAGATTTAGTTGGACAATATGTTGGTGCAACTGCCATCCAAACCAGCGAAAAAATCGCCCAAGCCATCGGCGGCGTACTTTTTATTGACGAAGCCTATCAACTCAGCCAAACCGAAGGCAATGACTTCGGGCAAGAAGCTATCGATACCCTGATGGAAGCCATGTCCAATCGGGCGGGCGAATTTGCAGTTATCATTGCGGGCTATCCACAAAGAATTGCCGAATTTATTGACTCCAACCCCGGACTCGGCAGTCGTTTTAGCACCGGCAATCGCCTCCAAATTCCTGACTATGAACCCGCTGATTTACAAGCCATCTTTGAAGAACATTTACTGAAACAAGGACGCTTTTTGTCGCCCGAATTACAAAATCAATTGCCTGATTTTTTTATTAACTGGCATCGTTTTCGAGATGAAGAAAACTTTGGTAATGCACGAGCAGTAATAGAAGACCTGTATCCGCGTATGGAAGAAAAACGCCTAGATCGCATCAGCCAACTGATAGACATCAACAGCGAGCAACAACGCTTTACTCTGACCTCCGAAGACATCCCAGACGACTTACGACAACAGCTACAAGCCTCACAACCACAAGACCTAGATAGCATTCTCAAACAACTGGATGAACTGATCGGCTTAAACAGCGTCAAACAACAGGTACGTCACCTCATCAACGCGGTCAAAGTACAACAACGGCTGCAAGCACAAGGCATTAACCAAGGTGTAATTGCGCCAGGACATTATGTTTTCACGGGCAACCCCGGCACCGGCAAAACCACAGTGGCACGGCTCATTGGCGAAATTTTCAAACAGCTAGGGCTACTGCGCAAAGGGCATTTAATCGAAACCACCCGCGCCGATCTGGTTGCTGGTTATGTTGGACAAACGGCACAAAAAACCATTGATGTATTAGAACAAAGTTTGGATGGCGTATTATTCATAGACGAAGCCTACCAACTCAACCAAGGCGGTGCTAATGACTTTGGCAAAGAAGCCATCGAAACCCTGGTTGCCTTTATGGAAAATCAACGGAATCGTTTATGCCTGATTGTCGCTGGCTATCCCGACTTAATGGACGGCTTCATTGACAGCAACCCGGGGCTAAGATCACGCTTCTCCAGCAGTTTATTATTTGCAAACTACAACGCAACAGAAATGCTGCAAATTTTTCAAAGCATGGCGCAACAACGCCAATTAACCTTAGGTAAAGGTGTAACTGAAGCGGCTTTAAGCGTATTTCAAACCTGGGAGCAACAAGCCTCGCCTGACTTTGGCAATGCGCGGGATGTGCGCAAATTTCTCAATGCGGTCTATACCCAACAAAATGCGCGGGTGATTGCGGATAACCTCATGGATGCTGAACAACTGCTGCGCATAGAATTACAAGATATACAGACGTGCTAAAGCGGGTGCAGCCGGTTAGCCTAGCTCGCGCCTATGAGGATTAAAATCCTCACTGCAAACCATTTGGAGAACATAACATGCAATGCCCTGTTTGTGATACTGAAGTGCCACAAAACCTCAAAATTTGTCCGCAGTGTGGCTTCAATAAACTTAATCGTTACTATTTAACTCCACCAACTCCCGATGATGAGAAAAAATTAAAATCTGAGATCGAGCAAAAACGAAAAATATACTACAAGGATAAAATCATTTTTTCCTCAAACACAGAGATACCAAATCTAAATCCCCCCATAATAAAAAAGGAATCATTTGAAACAACAGCAGAATTTAAAAAAAGACAAGAACAAGAATTAAATAATTTCTGGAATATGATAATAAATACTCAAAAAAATCCCATTCCTGCTGGAACTGCAACACTGCAAAAATATGTCATTACTGATGAAACGCCTCCGGTTAAAGGTTACTTTCCTATTAAACTAAACTTACTTAGCGAGGTAAATTATTTGCATACCCAAGTTTATTTATTTCTGCCAAGAGAAGCAGCTAAAGAGTTATTTTCTGCTGGTAGAGAGTGGCCTGTTTATATCAGTTTAAAGCAAAAACATAATAAATCTCAGTCAGATAAATTTTATATCTATGCTATGCAACAAGGCTTCTCTCTCGAAATAGGTAATTTACCACCCAGTTATGAACAAATTGAAAATATAAAAAAACAAAAGGAACTCAAAGAGAAGCAAGAACGACAAAAACGTGTTGAAGCAGAAAAAAGAAAACAACAAAAAAAAGCTGAAGAACAGCGTAAGCATAAAGAAAAAGAAGAAGCGCAAAGACGTGCAAAAGAACTAGAATTGCAGAAAAAAAAGCTATATGAAGAAGAACAAGCACGTATTAAGGACGAAGAGCAACGTCGGATTAATGAGGAAAAAAGAGAAAGAAAAAAATCAGCAAAGAATGAATTTTGGAATAAAGAAATTAATGGTTATACTGGTTTTTTATTAAAAACCCTAAAAACAGGCTTTTGCTTGTTGATTTTTGTTGCTATAGGTAGTTCATTTCATATTGCAGGTAGCTTGATAGGTACTTCATTAGGGTTGTTTTTTGCTTCTAAAATTATTGGTTTAAAGCTCAATTTAAAAAGCCTTAAGTGGTTTATCCCCTTAGTTTTAATTAGTAGTATATTCTTTTTAGCTAGTAAAGTAGTTACACCTCTTATTGTTATAGGTATGCTTTCAAGTATACTTTTTATCTTCGGATTTATCTACGATGCTCAATCTGAAATTGATTAACCCAAGCCGCTTATTTCAACAAGCAAGTTTAGTACATTTTGATATTGCACCGGTACAAAATACTCGCTTCAAAGACCTCGATTTACACCTATTAGCACACTACTACCAAACTTATTACGCTATTGATTTTCCGCAACTAGAAGAAACTGAACAAAAAAACATTCTTAAAAATACAGACTTACTCACAGAATTTGAACAACAAACCGTTGCAACGATTGGTGGATTATTGTTATTTGGCAAACAAACACAACGCCATTTACCTCAATCAGAAATTACTTTTGCTTTGTTCAAAGGTAACTCCATTACCGATGAACTCATCGACAAAAAAACACTCAATGGCACATTGCCAGAACTCATTGACAACTGCGTTAAAGTGGTACAACTCTATCTGCCCGTGTCTTCTGAAATAGAACACCTACAACGCACCGACAAACACTTGCTACCCTTAAAAGTCATCCGCGAAGCCCTTGTCAACGCGGTTGCGCATCGAGACTACGCCATCAGCAACCGCAAAATTTCTGTGTATTTATTCAGTAACCGCCTAGAAATCACTTCGCCAGGACGTTTACCCAATACCTTGACTTTAGAAAAAATTCGCTATGGCAACTCCGCCCCTCGTAATATGCTACTGGTCAAGTTTCTGGATAATTTACGTTATTTTGATGGACTCGGACGTGGTGTTCCCATGATAATCAAACTGATGGGAGAAAACGTGCAATTTGAAGAAATAGGTGAATTGTTTAAAATCACCTTGTTTTTCAACCCATACAAAACCTACTCCGTTTTTGAAACCTAGTAGATTTGGAGACCCCTGAATCCGTGATGTAAAATCGGAAAACAGCCTGAACATGATTGCAGGGCTTAAAGCACAGGGGTATGAAAGGGCAGAATGACGCCAACAACTATTTTTGCGTACCTATGAAGATAATTTTTCATCAGCGGCACGAGAAAAAATTTGCACCGCTTTAGCACACAAATACATTTAAGGAACTTCCATGACCCACATAGGACTTGATTTTGGTACAACCACTAGCGTGTTGAGCTACCACGACGGTCAGCGTATTGAGGCGTTTAAGCTCGGCGGCGCATCCGGAACGCACTATATTCCCACTGTTCTCGCCGTCGAAAACGACGATTTAGAGGCGCTCGATATAGGCACGGTGGCGCGCTTACGTTTAGGCGAAGACGATTACGAAGTCTATACCCATTTCAAAATGCTGTTAGCAGAACGCGATCAAACCAAGCTGTTTAAGCGTGGTTTTAATCGTTTGCAACCACAACAAGTCGCCCAAGCGTTTATCCAACATTTAATCCAGCGTTATCAAAGCGACCGCAATGTTGCGAAAATTCAACGCTTAGTGATTACCGTCCCCGAAATCTGGGTGCGCGAAGGACGACACGCAGCGCGAGAAGCCTTAAAAGACATTTGTCGTGATTTGGAACTGCCGGTGAAAATGCTCAGTGAGCCTGTCGCGGCTTCGCTGTATTTTGCGGATCGTTATCAAGCGCAATACAACAAGCCGTTTGATGGGCATGTGTTGGTATGTGATTACGGCGGTGGTACGCTGGATTTAAGTTTATCGCGTATTGAAGGCGAACAAGTCACCGTATTGGAAGGCACCGGTAAAGGCAATGCTTCGGAAACCTTGGGCATTGCTGGCGTGGCATTTGATGAAGCGGTGGTGAAGCGAGTGCTGGGCGGCGGCGAAATCAGCCGTGATCGGCGTTATTTTCGGTTACTAAAAGACTTCGAAGAACAAAAAATTGGGCAGACGGAAAGTTTAGCGCGTCAATTATCTCAGTATCGCAAACACGCCAGCATCAATAAAAAAGCCTTTACTTTAGGCGATGATATTGAAGTAAAAGCACAGGATTTAGCTGAAGAGTTTGACCGTTTAATTGCACCAGAGTTGAATAAAGCCCTGCAAGAAATGTCAACTTATTTAGAACGACATAACTTAGATGTACTCAATCCTGAATCTTTCCGTGTAGTCATGGTCGGCGGCTTTTCTAATTTCTATTTAGTCCGTGAAGCAGTGCGCAAGTTCTTTGCTTCTCGCACCGAATCGGATAGACGCTTTGAAACCTGTTTTTCCTTAGAAGATACCGCGTTAGCTATTTCTAAAGGCGCAGCTTTATATGCAGGCGGGGCGTTTGAAGTTAATCTGACTTGCCCCATCAGTGTGGGAGTAAAAGCATACCGTCATTTTCGAGAAGAGGACGTAGAGTGTTTGCAAAAAGGAATTCCAATTAAAAATTATGTTAAGCCAAAATTTATTGAAAGCTGGTTTGAGATTCGTAATGAAAAGGAATTAAATACCGAACCGTTTACCATTTTTCTTGATATTGGAAATAATAAACGCCGTTATTTACGCTTAGAAGGTAATCTAAAAACCGTGTTACCCAATCCTAGTGATGATAACGAATGGCAAATTGGCTTTTCTGTGGATGAAGATTTAATTTTTACCTTATTTATTCAAGATAAACACAATCATACCAAAAAAATTGAACTGGGTAATTTAGAACAAAAACTCAATGGTTTACATATTGTGGAGCATTAAACATGGAATTTTATCAAGAAAATGATGTTTGGCAAGCTATTCTTACCGAGCAAGACCCGCTCGAACAACGCCGTAAAGCATTAGAATTTGCCAAATTATTGCTAGAAACCGTTACCCCAACCAAGCAAGAACTCAACGCTTGGGATGAAGATAATTTAATCGACTTATTGCTTGAATACAACAGCATCGGCGAACAAACGCAGGCATTTTTAGCCCAAGCCAGTCCACGTTTAGATTTAGAAGAAGGCGAAGCAAGTTTTGCCGCACAACTGCAACAATTACAACAACAAATTAAACAACAAACTCAAACCTGTATCAGAATTGAACAACAACGCCGAGAATGGCAAGCAGAAACCCAACGTTTGCAAGCCGAAACCCAGAAAAAAGAAAGTTTAGAACGCCAGGCTTTAGAAGAAAAAGCCCAACATGCAGAACAAGAGGCGCAACGTTTAAAAATAATTCAGGCTGAAGTTGAAAAAATGCAGCAGCATTTAAGCGAATTAGAAAATACGATTCAACAATTAGCCAGTGCGCCCGCTCAGCTAGAAAAATTGTCAGAGCGTGCTACTCAACAAGAAAGCCAAGCCGTAGCACATGTTTTAGATGCAGTTTCTCGCGTAATTAAACTGCTGCAACAATTACGTGACACTTATCAAACCCACGGCACAGAAGACCAGCGATTAGAGAAAGCCTTTCGCTATTTACCAGACATTGAAGGTTTTGCTAAACCAGCGCAGGAACTCAGCGAGCTGAGTCGAGAATTAGACCATCGCTTAAAACACTTTGATGCGTTATTACGTGATTTAATCAATGCTTTAGAAAAACAACAAAACTCGCTACGCCAGCGGCGCGAACAATGAAGCTACGCATTTATCAAACCATCCCACAAACCCGTGTACTAGGACCGTTTACGCGCTTTGCCCTATGGGTACAAGGCTGCCCGATGCGCTGCAAAGGCTGCATGACACCCGATGCCTTGAGTTTTGAAGGCGGCGATGAAATTGACGTAGAAACATTAGCGGCAAAGATTGTAGCTACACCTAAAATTGAAGGTATTACCATCAGCGGTGGCGAACCTTTTGTGCAAGCAAATGAATTAAATCGCTTGTTACACATTATTCAACAAGAAAAACAACTGGGCGTGATTATTTACTCAGGTTATCAACTGACACAATTACAACGCATGGCAAAACAGGAAAAAGCCATTCAGTTACTCCTAGAACACTGTGATTTATTAATTGACAGCCCTTATCAAGCCCAACACAATGACGGCAAAGCTTTGCGCGGTTCAGCTAATCAACACATTCATCTTTTAAGCCCGCGTTATGCAAACAGTGGGCAAAATCATTATGCCAATACCCAACGCGCCGTAGAAGCGCATGTGCAGAAAGATGGCGTAATGCTAGTAGGCATTCCAGGACAAGCAACTTTGCAACATTGGGAACAATGGACTAAAGGCGTTAAACCTCTTTGAAAAGAAACAACTATAGCGAAAATATCAGTGATAAAACCAGTCAGAAGTAAGACCGTCTAGGATTCAGAAACCTAGACGGTCTAAACTAGGTTGCAAAAACCTGTCAGTACTCGTTCTAAAAAACCACTACTTAGGCATTATGATGAGCAAATATCTTAACCCTTATACCGATTTTGGTTTCAAAAAGCTTTTTGGTGAAGAAGCCAATAAAGATTTATTAATAGACTTTC
>CAZOSP010000114.1:0-10831 GCA_964582525.1 uncultured Thiomargarita sp.
GCGTCTTTTTGCGGCGCGAACGCGGACAGGTCGGCATTGCCCGCGTGCGCGACGATAAAGATGTCGCGCACCCTACTTGGCTATCTTGACCGCGTTGCGGTCTGTACGACAACAGCTTTGTAGGGTTTGCGCCGCGTCTTTTTGCGGCGCGAACGCGGACAGGTCGGCATTGCCTGTCAACGTTGATTTGCCCGTTGTAACGGTAGTCGAAGTCCCCTTTCTTGCCCATGATGCGGGCATCGGTATCCGCAACGCTGCGTTATCTTTGCGAAAGTCGCTTAACACTCGGAAGTTCGGGCAGTTCATGCCTGCGATGTACATGAATGCTAAATCTTCATTGCAACGTTTTTCCCGTTCGCGTGAACTGAATACGCCGTGGGTGTCGCCGGCGTATTCATCATAACGCCGCCGATTTTTTTCGGGTGATAGGCATGTTGCCCTTTGGGACTGAATTTGCTTTCAATCTCGGATGTATCAAGCTGTTCAATCAGGTCTTTGAATATAAAGCTGTCTTGCCCTTTCGGCAGCAGGTCGAACAAATTGCCGGAATAGTGATCCGCTTTATGCAAGGTTTCTGTATCGGATTTGAAGGGAATTGTCAGCATTGGCAGTAACCTTTTTGGAAAATTGCTATTATGCCTGAGAGCGGGCTGTTTTCGGACAGCCTCCTAGCAGCTATCAGTGATAGTGCTTGAAGAGACTACCGCTTTACAATACACTTCAAAGCCTTGCCTATTTTATGGCAAGTTCTCAGAATACGTTTTCTCCCGACTGTCTAAAGTGGTTGCTTTAGCACTTCTAACAAGAGGTAAATCTATGACTCACAGTGCGTTACCCGCAAGCCAAGGATTGTACGATCCGCGCAACGAACACGATGCCTGTGGCGTGGGTTTTATTGCCCACATCAAAGGGCAGAAAAGCCATGCGATTATTTTACAAGGCTTGGAAATCTTAAAGAATCTTACGCACCGCGGTGCTGTGGGGGCGGATCCGCTGGCGGGTGATGGCGCGGGCATTTTGCTGCAAATTCCCGATGCTTTTTTGCGCAAAGAATGTGCAAAACTGGGCTTAGATTTACCCGCAGAAGGCGCGTATGGCGTGGGTATGGTGTTTTTGCCGCAAGCGACTGACAAACGTGCTGTCTGTGAAAAAATCATGGCTGATGTGGTGTCTGATGAAGGGCAAGCATTGTTGGGCTGGCGTGATGTGCCGACCGACAACAGCGGCGTGGGCGACAGCGTTAAAGCCGTCGAGCCGTGCATTCGCCAGGTGTTTATCGGTCAAGGCGATCATTGCGCCGACCAAGACGCGCTGGAACGCAAACTGATGGTGATTCGCAAGCGTGCAACGCGCTATGCGCAACGTGAAGGCGTGGGCGGACGCGATGTGTTTTATTTGCCATCGCTGTCTTCGCGCACACTAAATTACAAAGGCATGTTACTCGCCGATCAAGTCGGCGTGTATTACCCCGACTTGCAAGATAGCAACATGGTTTCTGCACTGGCTTTGGTGCATCAACGCTTTTCGACTAACACCTTTCCTACTTGGAATCTGGCGCATCCGTTCCGCATGATTGCGCATAACGGTGAAATCAATACGGTGCGCGGTAATGTCAACTGGATGGCGGCGCGGCGGCATTCAATGTCATCCGATGTTCTGGGCGAGGACTTAGATAAACTCTGGCCTCTCATTGATGGCAGCCAATCGGATTCGGCTTGTTTTGACAATGCTTTAGAATTGCTCGTTGCGGGCGGTTATTCCATGGCGCAAGCGATGATGTTATTAATTCCGGAAGCTTGGGCGGGTAATCCGTTAATGGATAAAAAACGCCGCGCTTTTTACGAATATCATGCCGCGCTGATGGAGCCGTGGGACGGTCCGGCAGCGGTTGCCTTTACCGACGGACGGCAGATCGGCGCAACGCTAGACCGTAACGGCTTGCGTCCAGCGCGTTATTTGATTACCGACGATAATATGGTGGTGATGGCTTCAGAAATGGGCGTGTTGCCGATTCCCGAAGAAAAAATTGTGAAAAAATGGCGTTTGCAGCCGGGCAAAATGTTTCTTGCCGATCTGGAGCAAGGGCGGATTATTGATGACGCAGAAATCAAAGCGCGATTATCCGAAGCCAAGCCTTACCAGCAGTGGCTAGATGACACACAACTGCTGCTTGACGATCTGCCCGCTGAAGTGGCTGCTATGCCGCCCGTTGAAGAGGTGTTACTCGACCGCCAACAAGCCTTTGGCTATACCCAAGAAGACCTCAAATTTTTCATCGAACCGATGGCGCAAAGCGGACAAGACCCGATTGGCTCAATGGGCATAGACACGCCGATAGCGGTGCTGTCAGACCGTTCACGTCTGCTATTTGACTATTTTAAACAAGGCTTTGCGCAAGTCACCAATCCGGCGATTGACCCCATTCGCGAAGAACTGGTGATGTCGCTAGTGTCTTTAATTGGTCCGCGTCCCAACTTGCTAGAGCTAGAATCAGGCGGCGCACACAAACGCCTAGAAGTGCATCAACCGATTTTAAGCAATGTCGATTTAGAAAAAATCCGCCGTATTGAACCGCGCACCAACGGCGCGTTCAAAACCAAAACGCTCAGCACCTGCTACCCGGTATCTGAGGGCGCGGACGGGATGCAAGCCGCCATAGAACGTCTCTGCACCGCTGCGCAGCGGGCGATTGAAGACGGCGGCAGCAATATTTTAATTCTTTCTGATCGTGGCGTAGATAAAGACAATATCGCCATTCCCGCGCTGCTGGCAACGGCTGCGGTGCATCATCATTTGATTGAACACGGCTTGCGCACCGAAACCGGTTTGGTCATCGAAACCGGCGAAGCCCGCGAGGTGCATCACTTCTGCACCTTAGCCGGTTATGGTGCAGAAGCCATTAATCCCTATCTCGCCTTTGACACCTTGTCCTCGATTTGCAGCCAATTACCCGACCCCCTCAGCCCCAGCGATGCGCATAAACGCTATATCAAAGCGGTGGGCAAAGGCATCCTCAAAGTCATGTCGAAAATGGGCATTTCGACTTATCAATCCTATTGTGGCGCGCAAATTTTCGACGCAGTGGGCTTGCACAGCGAATTGGTCAACCGATACTTCAAAGGCACAGCCACCAGCATTGAAGGCACCGGCTTGGCGGAAATCGCCGAAGAAACCCTGCGCCGTCACCGCATCGCCTTTGGACAAGACATGATTTACAAAGGCGCGTTAGATGTCGGTGGCGAATACGCTTTCCGACTGCGCGGCGAACAACATACATTAACCCCTGACAGCATCGCCAACATGCAGCATGCGGTGCGCGATCCCAACGCTCACACCGACCAGGGCGCGGGGGCGCAAGCCAAATACGATGCCTTTGCCAAAGCCATCAACGAACAAAGCGCTAAACTGCTGACCCTACGTGGCTTAATCGATTTCAAATACGCAGAAAAGCCAGTGCCGTTAGAAGAAGTCGAACCCGCCAGCGAAATCGTCAAACGCTTCGCCACCGGTGCCATGTCTTTTGGCTCGATTTCTTTTGAGGCGCACACCACGCTGGCAATCGCCATGAACCGCATCGGCGGCAAATCCAACACCGGCGAAGGCGGCGAACTGCCCGAACGCTTCAAACCGCTGGACAATGGCGACACCATGCGCTCGGCGATCAAACAAGTGGCTTCTGGACGTTTCGGCGTGACCACCGAATACTTGGTGAATGCCGACGACATTCAAATCAAAATTGCCCAAGGTGCGAAACCCGGCGAAGGCGGACAACTGCCCGGTCATAAGGTTGACAAAGTGATTGCCAAAGTGCGCCACTCCACCCCTGGCGTAGGGCTGATTTCACCGCCGCCGCACCACGACATTTACTCCATCGAAGACATCGCGCAACTCATCCACGACCTGAAAAACGTCAACCCCCAAGCGCGGATTAGCGTCAAACTGGTCTCCGAAGTGGGCGTTGGCACCGTCGCTGCCGGTGTCGCCAAAGCCCACGCCGATCACATCACCGTCTCCGGCTACGATGGCGGCACCGGCGCAAGCCCCATCACCTCCATCAAACACGCCGGCAGCCCGTGGGAAATCGGTCTCGCCGAAACCCAACAAACCCTCGTTCTCAACAAACTGCGCGGGCGCGTCGCCTTACAAGTTGATGGCGGCATGAAAACCGGGCGCGACGTCGTCATCGGCGCACTACTCGGCGCAGATGAATTCGGCTTCGCCACCGCGCCACTCATCGCCGAAGGCTGCATTATGATGCGCAAATGCCACCTCAACACCTGCCCGGTCGGTGTCGCCACGCAAGACCCAGAACTACGCAAACGCTTTGTCGGCAAACCCGAACACGTCATCAACTACTTCTTTTTCGTCGCCGAAGAAGTGCGCCGCTACATGGCAAAACTTGGCTTCCGCAGCCTACAAGAAATGACCGGACGCAGCGAGCGCCTCGACATGCGCCACGCCATTGACCACTGGAAAGCCAAAGGCATCAACCTCAGCAAACTGCTGCACAAGCCCCAAGTCGATGAAAAAGTAGCCATTTACCACTGCGAAACCCAAGACCACGGCTTAGACCAAGCCGCCGATCACGAACTCATCGGCAAGTCCATGCCCGCCCTCGAAACCGGCGAAGCGGTTGAATTCGACACCCAGATTTACAACGACAACCGCAGCTATGGCGCGATGCTCTCCGGCGAAGTCGCACGGCGTTACGGACATGCCGGTTTGCCCGACGACAGCATCATGATCAACGTCATGGGCACCGCCGGACAAAGCTTCGGCGCGTTCCTCGCGCACGGCATCACTCTCAAACTCGCCGGCGACGGCAACGACTACGTGGGCAAAGGCTTATGCGGCGGCAAAATCGTCATCACCCCGCCCAGCGAGTGCAAAATCGATAAAGCCGAAGACAACATCATCGTCGGTAACACCGTGCTGTATGGCGCGATCAGCGGCGAATGCTATTTCAACGGCGTAGGCGGTGAACGCTTCGGGGTGCGCAACTCCGGCGCGATTGCCGTCGTTGAAGGCGTTGGCGATCACGGCTGCGAATACATGACCGGTGGCGTGGTGCTGGTGCTAGGCAGCACTGGGCGCAACTTCGCCGCCGGCATGAGCGGCGGCATCGCCTACGTGCTAGACGAAGCGGGCGATTTTGACAAACGCTGCAACCTAGCGATGGTCGAACTCGAATCCATCCCCGAAGAAGACGCGGCTTTAGAAAGCAACGAACATCAAGGCGGCGATTTAGAAACCCACGGGCGCGTCGAAATCCTGCGCGACATGACGACCAACGATGCCAGTCGCCTGCGCAAGCTCATCGAAAACCATCTCTACTACACCGACAGTGCCCGCGCACGGATGATTCTGGACAACTGGGGCAGCTACTTGCCCAAGTTCGTCAAAGTGATGCCCGTTGACTATCGCAACGCACTGGAGCAAATGAAAAAAGAACAGATGAAAGCAGCCGCTTGATGTTAAACCTGTTGATGTTAAACCTGGCAGGTTTCAAAAACTTGTCAGATTTACGAACTAAAAAAACCGAGCTTAGGCTCGGTTTTTATTGATGACGACTATCGAGGTCAACACATACTTAGAGGCGCAAGAAATTTATCGTATTTATCTGCTTCACAGCAAGATTGAATCGGTCTTTAAGTTTTTGAAGGAAGTGCTTGGCTGGGAAGAATTTCAAGTCAGAGATTGGGGGTCGATAAAAAACATCATCGCCATCTGCTTTTTTATCGCGGGATACTTTGATGAAATAGACTCTAAACTGACAAAAAATTCTACGATTATAATAATTTGTGATTTAGGCGGCGCTAAAGGAAAAATTACTCGTCATTATTTTTTTGAAGGATTGAAGAAGTTGCCGATTGCAGACAGTTTGCAGACAGTGTCAATCAGTTTAGAGAACGGCATGATATTTCTGATGAGCTGTATGCCGAGATGAGGGGGTATGCTGGCATCTTGGATGAATGTTTCGGCGTTTTCAGAATAAAGCCAAAAATTCGGCTTCATTTATAATTCTAATCCCCAGTTGTCGCGCCTTATCTAATTTGCTGCCGGCGTTTTCTCCGGCTATCACGCAATCAGTATTTTTTGAGACGCTACTGGCGACTTTCGCGCCTAAGCTTTGCAGGCGTACTTTGGCTTGCTCGCGGGTCATCCGGCTGAGCGTGCCTGTCAGCACAAAAGTCTGCCCTTGCAAAGCAGTCGCGCTGCCGTGGTTTTCACGCGCTGCGTGAATATCCGTCCAGCGCACCCCCGCTGCCTGCAATTTTTCGATAATATCTCGATGATGCGGTTCTTGAAAAAACGCGATGATGTGTTTTGCCATGACTTCGCCCACGCCGCTGACTAGGGTTTTTTCTTGCTTGCGCAGGTCTTCGGCTGTGGCTTTGCGGAGTTTCTCTAGGCTGTCGTATTGTTCCGCAATAGCTTGCGCGGCTTCGGCACGTAAGCCGCGTATTTTTTGCTCCAGCAACCAAGATTGCCACTCCTGCGGCGATTGGCTGTCTTTTGCGGGCGGACAATTTTTGACATATTCAACAATATGTTCCGCTGTTTTCGCGCCAATGCCTTTGATCCCACCTTTGCTGATAAAATCGCTTTCTCGCGCTGCCATGAGGCTGTCTAAATCGCCAAAATGCTGCGCCAGCACTTGCGCGGTAGTTTCACCGACTTCGGGGATGCCGAGTGCAAATAAAAACCGCGCCAGCGTGGTTTGTTGGCTTTTTGCCAGTGCGTCCAATATATTTTGTGCGGATTTGTCCGCCATTAAATCCAGACTGGCAAGTTGTGCGTGGCTGAGTGTGTATAAATCGGCGACCGACTGCACAAGGTTTTTGTCCACCAGTTGATCGATGAGTTTTTCGCCTAAGCCGTCAATATCCATCGCTTTGCGCGAGGCAAAATGTTGAATGGCTTGTTTGCGTTGTGCCGCGCAGACTAAACCGCCGCTGCAACGCGCTACCGCTTCACCTGCCACACGCACCACTTGCGAACCGCACACCGGACAGCGAGGATAAGCTGCCAGCAGGTTAAATGGCTGGCTGTCAGGCGGACGACGTTCTAACACCACTTTAACCACTTCGGGGATGACATCACCGGCACGCCGCACCAATACAGTATCGCCAACCCGCACGTCTTTACGCTCAATTTCATCCTGATTATGCAGCGTCGCGTTGGACACCGTAACACCGCCCACCTGCACTGCTTGCAGTTTGGCAACGGGGGTCAACGCGCCGCTGCGTCCGACTTGTACTTCAATGGCTTGCACACGGGTCAGCACCTCTTGCGCGGGGAGTTTATAGGCGATAGCCCAGCGCGGTGCTTTGGCGATGAAACCAACTTTTTCCTGCCAATCAAGGCGATTGACTTTGAACACCACGCCGTCAATGTCAAACGGCAGCGCGTCGCGTTGTGCAAGGGTTTGCTGGTAATAGGCTAGGCAGCCTTCCACGCCTTGTACAAGTTCGAGTTGTTTGGCGATGCGCAAGCCCCAGTGCTGCATTTGTTGTAACACTGCATGATGGGTGTCGGGTAGTGTGCCGCCTTCGACCATGCCAAAGCCGTAGCAAATCATGCTTAAGGCTCGTTGCGCGGTGGTTTTAGGGTCAAGTTGGCGCAAGCTGCCCGCTGCTGCGTTGCGGGGATTGGCAAAAATTCTTATTTTAATCGCCTCCGCGCCGCGCTCGCGCCGCGCTGGCTCGGCTTCAGCAAGCAAGCGCATACGGGCGTTCAGTTCGGCAAAATCGGCTTTGCTAATAAACACTTCGCCGCGCACTTCTAGCACTGCTGGATAATCCTCGCCACGTAGCCGTAACGGAACGGATTTGATAGTGCGGACATTGTGCGTGACATCTTCGCCGGTATTGCCATCGCCGCGAGTCGCAGCTTGCACTAACAGTCCGTTTTCATAACGCAGGCTGATCGCCAAGCCATCGAGCTTGGGTTCAGCGACATATTCGAGGGTTGGCACGCCTAATTTTTCACGGATGCGCCGATCAAAATCGTGCAGCTCTGCGGCATCAAAGGCGTTGGAAAGTGATAGCATCGGCTTGGCATGTTGCACTTGCGCGAAGCTGTCGAGTGCCGCGCCGCCAACCCGCTGGGTGGGAGAATCGGGCGCGATCAGTTCGGGATGCGCGGCTTCCAGAGTTGTCAACTCGCGCATGAGGGTGTCGTATTCGGCATCAGGCACTTGCGGATCGTCTAGCACGTAATAGGAATACGCCCAATGATTGAGGGTATCGCGCAGTTGTTGGATTTTTTCTGCAATATTCATATTGCTCGTCTCCAGAAATTTTTTCTTCACTCGCGGATCAAGGTTCACAACCTGCACCCGCTGCGTTAGTTTTTTGCTGATCACTATCCCCTGATCACTGCCTTGCCAAGAAATACTTTTTATTTTTATCCATTTACGGCTACTATAAAAACTATGGATTCTCTACTATTTCTCGCTCTACTCGCCGCTATCGCTTGGTTTTGGTTTGATTCCCTACGCGCACATGAAATCGCTAAAGGTACCATCAAGCAATTATGCGCTTATTACCAATTACAGCTTGTGGATGATACGGTCAGCCTTAAGCGTATGCAGATTCAACGCGCCACGCAAAAATCTGCTGTGCGTTTTTACCTGCTGCGCACTTATCAGTTTGAGTTCAGCCCAGACGGCAACGAGCTTGTGCAAGGTGTATTACTCATGCACGGCAGTTATCCGGTTTTTATCGACTTGCCGGGCTATTATGAGCGGGTTATTTTGAGTGGTTAGTGGTTAGTGGTTAGTGGCGAGTGATTAGTTTTTTGCTGATCACTAACCACTGACAACGGGTCACTCTCTTTCAGCCGCTTCCAGCAAAGCGCACCCTTGGATCGAGTAAGCCATACAGCACATCGGTTAAGGCGTTGACGATCACATAAGTCAAGCTGATGAGCAACACGCAGGCTTGCACTACCGGATAATCACGTTTTTGTATGGATTCGACCAGCGTATAGCCTAGCCCAGGCCAAGAAAAAATAATTTCCGTAATCACCGCGCCGCCCAGCAAGGTGCCGAGCTGTAAACCTAAAATAGTGATAATCGGCAAGCCAGCGTTGCGCAGTGCGTGATGCCAGACCACAGCCGATTCTCGCAGCCCTTTAGCGCGAGCAGTGCGGATGTAATCTTCGCTTAAGACTTCTAGCAAAGTAGAACGCACCATGCGGGCTAAAATTGCCGCCAGTGCCGTGCCTAGTGTCAAGGCGGGCAAGACGATAGACAGCGCGTGTTCTCGACCGCTGACCGGGAGCCAGCCTAAAGTTAAGGAAAACAGCAAAATCAGCAGCGGACCCATCCAGAAATTGGGAATTGACACGCCGAGCAGGGAAAACACCATCGCGCC
The DNA here is from genome assembly GCA_964582525.1 of uncultured Thiomargarita sp. Lineage (GTDB taxonomy): Bacteria > Pseudomonadota > Gammaproteobacteria > Beggiatoales > Beggiatoaceae > BB31. Next base: position 9,381 of record CAZOSP010000114.1, read on the forward strand.
CTGATCCCACACGGTATTTTTGCGCAACGCGGCAATGCTACCCAAAGGAATGGCGATCAATAAAGCGACTAACAGGCTCACTGCCGCCAGTTGCGCGGTCGCCGGAATGCGTTGCAGAAGCAATTCGCTAATCGCTTGGCGCGAATGCAAAGATTGCCCAAAATCGCCTTGTAGCAAATTGCCAATGTAGTGCAGCCATTGTTGCAGCAGCGGCTGATTAAGTCCCAACGCCTGTCTCAAGGCTTCCCGATCAGCGGCTTGCGCGGATTCACCGAGCATCACTTCGACAGGATCGCCGGGGACCAGATGAATTAATAAAAAAACCAGCGTGACAACGCCAAAGACAACCATTAAAGTGCTGAACAGGCGCGACAATAAAAAATGTAGCATGGGTATTCCACAGCTATTAATCAGAAAAGCGATAGATTACCATATATCCTCAACGGTCAAACCTTTCTCAAACCTTTTACCTAAAACAGCGGAGCGAATAATCATGTTCAAACCTTTAAACATTACGGTTTTTTGCAGTCTATTGTGGCTTTATTCTGTGGCTGTCTCAGCCGAGATCGTCATGCACATTCAAGCCAATGGCAAAACGGTGACGGCGGATTATAGCGGACCGGGTGCTGCGACTTGGAACAATGGAGATAAATATGTCGGCAGTTTTAAGCAGGGCAAACGTCACGGTCAAGGCACTTATACTTGGGCAAACGGCGATAAATACACGGGCGATTATGTTGATGGCGAGCGTCATGGCAGTGGTACTTATAGCTGGTCGAATGGCAACCGTTACACGGGGGCTTGGGTGCATGGTGAACGCCACGGCAAGGGGCTATTTATGTGGGAAAATGGCAACCGCTATGAGGGTGATTTTGCCCATGATAATCGCACCGGCAAAGGTGTTTTAAGCTGGGCAAACGGCGATGTTTATGAGGGTGATTTTGTGAATGACGAGCGCGTCGGCAAAGGTGTTTATACGTGGAAAAATGGCGACCAATATCAAGGCGATTACTTAAACGGCGAACGGCATGGACAGGGCAAATACACCTGGCAAAATGGTAATACTTACACCGGTGAATGGAAAAACAACCAGCGCGAAGGTTACGGGGTTTACACTTGGGCAAGCGGTGAACGCTATGAAGGCGAGTTCAAAGCTAACCTGCGGCATGGACGAGGCGTGATGTATTCCGCCCATCAAGATCGCTATGAAGGCGGTTTTGCCGAAGATAAGCGTCACGGTGAAGGCAGAATTATTTATGCCAATGGCAGCCTGTATGAAGTGTATTTTGAACATGGTGAACGGACGCAGAAATAACATTAGCCCTGTAGGGTGCGCGACATCTTTTCGTCGCGCACGCGGGATGATGGCACGTTATGGCACGTTGTGGTTAGTGGTTAGCCCTGTAGATACCGTCTCTCAAGTCAAGCATTATTTTACAAGGAAAGTGTAA
>CAZOSP010000115.1:0-10685 GCA_964582525.1 uncultured Thiomargarita sp.
CACAAAAAGACGTGGCGCAAACCCTACGGGCATGAGACACATTATTGAAATGCAGTTATTGAAACACCTAAACCCCTTAATGAAAGGAAAAAAATTACATGAGTTTCTTACATTTAAGCGATTTGAAAATCGGCGAGCGCGGCAAAGTGCTGGGCTTAGAAAAAGGCGAGAAAGCCTATCGACAAAAACTTTTGTCTATGGGTTTAACCCCCGGCACTGAGTTTAGTGTCACTCGTTACGCGCCCATGGGCGATCCAGTAGAAATTCAAGTGCGCGGTTTTGCATTGAGCTTGCGCAAAGGCGAAGCCCACGCTTTGCAAGTTGAACGGGTATAAACGCTTAACCTGCTAGGCTTTAAAAATCTAACAGGCTTAGCCATGAAAATAGGACATTAAACCATGAGTGAAGAAAACAACTATATTGTCGGCGTGGTCGGCAATCCCAACTGTGGCAAAACCACCGTTTTTAATCTGCTGACCGGTTCTAAACAAAGGGTTGGCAACTGGCCTGGGGTAACCGTTGACCGCAAAACCGGTTATTACAAACATGACGGCAAAAACATCGAACTGGTGGATTTGCCCGGCATTTATTCGTTAGACACTACCCCTGGTCATACCTCGATTGATGAAGAAATCGCACAAAATTACGCCTTATCGGGTGAAGCGGATTTAATTGTCAACATTTTGGATGCCTCAAATCTGGAACGCAATCTCTACCTGACCACGCAACTGCTGGACATGGAAATTCCTCTGCTGGTGGTGCTGAATATGATGGACGTGGTGCGCGAACAGGGGCATCAGCTTGATGCGCAAGCCTTAGCCGCACAACTGGGCGTACCTGTCGTACCCTTGAGCGCGGCTCGTAACGAGGGTGTGGTCGAATTGCGCGACATGATTAATCAGTCTGCAACACAGCCGCAAGTATCGTCGGCGCAAGTGACTTACATTGACAGCCTAGAGACAGCCGTCAAGCAACTCAGCCAAGCCTTAAAGCCCCATTTACAAGGCGAACAAAGCACTCATGCGCGTTGGCTAACGGTAAAATTATTGGAGGGCGACAGCAGTTTTATGCGGGTGGCTGACACAACGGTGATTGAACAAGCCGAAACCCTGCGCGAGGCGGTAGAAGCCGAATTTGAAGAAGACATTGATATTCTAATTGCTGATGCGCGTTACAGCTTTATCGGCAATATCAGCGACACCTGCCAGCGTAAAAGCGGCGAATTGGCGCGCAGTCTGTCTGACAAAATCGACCACATTGTGCTAAACCGCGTGTTAGGCATCCCAATTTTCCTGCTGGTCATGTACTTAATGTTCATGTTCACCATCAACATCGGCGGCGCCTTTATTGACTTTTTCGACATGTTGGTTGGCACTGTGCTGGTGGATGGCGTGGCGCACGTACTTGATGGCTGGGGGCTATCCGCCTGGCTAACCACCCTGCTGGCAAACGGCGTTGGCGGCGGTATCCAAGTGGTCGCCACCTTCATTCCCATCATTGCCTTTCTGTTCCTCTTCTTGTCATTTCTCGAAGATTCCGGCTACATGGCACGCGCCGCCTTTGTCATGGATCGCTTCATGCGCTTCATCGGCTTGCCCGGCAAATCTTTCGTGCCGATGATTGTCGGCTTTGGCTGTAACGTCCCCGCCATCATGGCAACCCGCACCTTAGAAAATCAGCGCGACCGCCATCTCACCGTACTGATGAATCCTTTCATGTCCTGCGGTGCGCGTCTGCCCGTCTATGCCTTGTTTGCCGCCGCATTTTTTCCTACTAATGGGCAAAATCTGGTTTTCGGCTTATATCTGCTCGGCATCGGAGTCGCGGTTCTCACCGGTTTAATTATGAAACACACCTTGCTACGCGGCGAAGCCGGGCATTTTGTCATGGAATTGCCGTCTTACCACCTGCCGACTTTTAAGGGCGTGACACTACGCACTTGGGATCGCCTCAAAAGCTTTATCGTGCGTGCCGGTGGCATTATTGTGCCGATGGTGATCGTCATCAGCTTCCTCAATGCTTGGGGAACAGACGGCACATTTAACAATGAAAACACCGACAAATCCGTCCTCAGCGAAATCGGACGCAGCTTAACGCCCGCGTTTGAACCCATGGGCATCCAAGAGGACAACTGGCCTGCCACCGTTGGCGTATTCACCGGCGTATTGGCAAAAGAAGTGGTGGTGGGCACGCTGGACGCGATTTACACCCAACTGGGCGCGGCAGAAGCGGCAGCCAGAGGCGAAACCGCCGCCGAATTTGATTTATGGGGCGGTATCGGCGAAGCCTTTGCCAGCATTCCCGCTAATCTAGCCGGCGTGGCAGATACACTACTCGATCCCATCGGCATTAACATTGGCGATGTCAGCAATCTCGACACCGCCGCCGCCGAACAGGGTGTCACCAACGCCACCTTTGGCGCGATGCAAGCACGTTTTGGCAGCACCGCCGCCGCCTTTGCCTATTTGCTGTTCATTCTCATGTACTTTCCCTGCACCGCCGCTATCGCCGCGATTTACCGCGAAACCGGCGCACGTTGGGCATTATTCGTTGCCGCTTGGACGACCGGCATGGGCTATATGAGCGCGGTGATTTTCTACCAAACCGCGACCTTTATGCAGCATCCCGTGCAATCCACTGCTTGGATTGGCGGTTTATTGCTGGTGTTTGCTTGCGTGCTAGTGTTGTTGCGTATGGCAGGCAATCAACGGCAAATCGCCCTGCGTCGAGATAAGGCGTTGGCATTGTCAACTCAGGCGATACGCTGAGGAGTTATGCCCTAAAGATGCCATCTCTTGAAGAGATGGCATCTTTTCGCTGAGGAGCTTCTGTCGTGAAAACCCAACAAAACGGTGTTGCTTTGTTGACTGCCTTGCTGATTGTCGCGCTTGCGACTATCGCTGCAACCGCCTTGCTAAAGGAGCAATACCTACATATCCGCCGTAGCGCGAATGTATTGCAAGGGCAGCAGGCGGACGCTTATGCGCAAGGTGCGGAAATTTGGGCGCAGCAGATTTTGCGCCGCGATGCGCAGCGTAGCCAGTATGACGCGCTGACTGAAGAGTGGGCGTTTAAGCTGCCACCCATGCCGGTGGAGGGCGGCTCAGTGCAAGGGCAGTTGGAAGATTTACAGGGACGTTTTAATCTAAATTCGCTGTTGAGCGAAGACGGCAAGCCTAATGAAGCGGCATTAAAGGTTTTGCAGCGTTTATTAAATCATTTAGAATTGCCGTCTGAAATAGCTGCGCAGGCGTTAGATTGGATCGATGCGGATGAAAATCCAAGCATTCCGGGCGGTGCGGAAGATTTAGATTATACGCGCTTGCAGCCGCCTTATCGCTGCGCTAATCGCCCGTTTAGCAGCCCCAGCGAAGTGCGTTTGCTGCTCAGTATTGATGCTGTTGGCTACCAAACTTTGCTGCCCTATATCACCACACTGCCGACTGCCAGCAAGATCAATGTGAATACCAGCAGCGTGCCTGTGCTGTTAGCGTTGCTGGAAGAACTCAGTCAAACGCAGGCAGAAAGCCTAGTAAAAATGGCACAGCAAGAGGCTTTCAAAACGCTGCAAGCTTTCGCCGAACTGGATACATTCAAAAATATGCACATTGACACGCAGTTATTGGATATAAAATCAGATTATTTTCTGCTCAGTGCGCGTGCGGACATTGCCCAAAGCCAGCGTTTTTTAACCAGCGTATTGCAACGCGATGAGCAAGCCGTGCGGGTGTTGCAGCGCAGTCGGAGTGACATCTGGTGAAAATGGGCGCGTTAATCAGAATCACCGAGCAGCCGGTCTGTAGTGCTTGGATCGATGGACAGTTGTACGAATCGACGCTGGAAAAATTGCCGTCTTACAAGGGCGCGTTGGTGGTGCTGATTCCTTCTGTGCAGGTTCAACTATTCAGTGCCAAACTGCCGTCTAAGCAGCGGCAGCGGGTGCTGCAAGCCGTGCCTTATGCTCTTGAGGATCGCCTCGCTGAAGATGTGGAAGATTTGCACTTCGCGCTAGGCGGTAATGAGCAGGGGCAGCAGCGCGTGGCGGTGATTCGCCACACTGATATGCAGGCGCTGCAACGCCGTTTGCAGGCGGCGGGTTTGCAAGCCAGTTGGATTGTTCCCGACATTTTTGCCGTGCCTTATCCCGAAAAAGGCTGGGGGCTGTTGTATTTGGGTAATCTGGCACTGCTACGCACGGGCGCGCAAAGCGGCTTCGCGCTAGAAACCGCAACCTTAAAACACCTGTTGCCCATGCTATTAGACGAACAAAATCAAGCGCGTCCTAAGCATATTCAGGTCTTTATCTCGCCGCATTTGAAAAATTCAGAACACCTCAGCAGCGTTGACGTTATGGGTGTCGATTTACAAGAAAAGCTGCTGGAGCAAAGCAGCTTTCATCTATTCGCAGAGACTTTGCAAAACGCCGACAGGCAGTATCCGCCGATTAATTTGCGTCAAGGTGTGTATTTGCACACGCAGCAATGGGGGCAATGGTGGAAAGCTTGGCGACTCAGTGCGATTTTATTGGGCTTCTGGTTAGCCACGCAAATGCTGCTGCAAATTCAACAAGTTCATCAACTGCGCGAGGAACACGAGGCGGTTAAAACACAGATTCACACGCTGTATCGGACAAGTTTTCCGGCAACGCGAAAAATCATTAACCCGCGTTTACAAATGCAGCAACAACTGGACAAATTGCGCGAAGCCGCAGGCAGTGGGCAAATAGATACGGGGGTGTTGTATTTATTGCGGCACATTAGCGCGCCGCTGCAAAACACACCAAACCTGCTTTTGCAGCGTTTAGATTACCGCCAACACTATATGGATGTGAATCTCGAACTGGGCAGTTTACAAAGCCTAGAAACGCTAAAACAAGGCTTGTTAAAACAAGCGTTAGCGGTAGAAATTCGCAGCGCGTCAAGTCGCAATAACAAGGTTGAAGCACAGATACGCATTAAAATGGGAATGACGCACTGAGGCGACCTGCAAAGAACCGTAAAAAAACCGCTCGTTTACAAAACCTAGCGGGGTTGGCTGAATACTCATGTTTTATACTGCACCTGCCCGAAACCTGCGCTCACGGCACTATTTGCGCTCTAAAAAAATGCTTGTGTTTTTCAGAGAGGCAACCCACAATCCTCAGTCAGCGGCTCAAGTATGCTAAAAACTAAAGAGCTTGCTGATATAACAATAAGACGCGCATCAGTGCTGTCTTTTTTTAACATTGCATCTCAATTTAACGATTTTTGGAGGTTGTACCCAATGGCTAAACACACTGTAAAAACCCCTTTAGCATTAGCAGCCAGTGCTGTTCTTAGTGTTGGCGGATTAACGCTGGGCGGCGTTGCTCAAGCCGACAGCAATCCTTTTGCCATCAACGAGCTGTCATCGGGCTACATGAATGATAGTCATGCTGAAGATGATAAAGGCATGGAAGGCAAGTGCGGCGAAGGTAAGTGCGGCGGTGCTAAAGACGACGACAAAGACGATGCTAAAAAAGGCATGGAAGGCAAGTGCGGCGAAGGCAAATGCGGCGGCGCTAAATAATTAAGTCACCTACGTTACGCAGTGGGTGTTTTTTGCTGCGTAACATCAGTTAAGTAACAGGACCCTGCTATGCCCCATCTACTACATGGCGCGGGTCTGGGTCTGCGGCGCGGTGCGTTAATGGACGCGCTGGAGACTCAATTCCCGACACAAATCGATTTTCTTGAAGTTGCCCCAGAAAACTGGCTTGGCTTGGGCGGACGCTTAGGTAAACGCTTTCGCCAATTCAGCGAAGCAGGCCCCATCGCCTGTCATGGTTTATCGCTCAACATAGGCGGCTTTGCCGCACTCGATCAAGCCTTCCTAAAACGGCTTAAGCAATTTTTCAAACACCACAATATCATCTGCTATTCCGACCACCTGAGCTATTGCGGCGATGAGGGACATTTATATGATCTCATGCCCATTCCTTTCACTGAAGAAGCCATTAAACACGTTGCCCATCGCATTAAGCAAACCCAAGACATTCTCGAACAACGCATTGCCATGGAAAACGTCTCTTATTATGCCGCCCCCGGACAAGAAATGTCCGAAATAGATTTTATCAACGCGGTGATTGCCGAAGCAGATTGCGATTTATTGCTTGATGTCAACAACATCTATGTCAACAGCATTAATCACGGCTATGATGCTGAGACATTTCTCAAGGCTCTACCCGGTGAGCGCATCGTCTATGGACACATCGCTGGGCATTACAATGAAGCAAAAGATTTGATTGTCGATACGCACGGCGCAGATATTATTGATCCCGTATGGCGTTTACTGCATGTTGCGTTTACCACCTTTGGCGTATTTCCAACTTTGCTAGAACGCGATTTTAATATTCCGCCGCTGCCAGACTTGCTTAAAGAAATCGACACCATCGCCCGCATCCAGCAGCAACACAGCCCTGACACCTGCCAACAAGCCGCCGTCCATGCCTAATTTTATCCAACAGCAACGCGCTTTCACAGCGCACATCCGCGATCCCCAACATAACCCCGCTCCCGCCGACATAGAAGATCGGCGCATGGCTATTTACCGCGACCTTTTTTACCACAACGTACAGAGTCTGCTTGCCAGCACTTATCCCGTGTTACGCAAAATTCTCAGCGATAAACAATGGCATCGGCTAATGCGCGATTACTTTGCCAAACATCAAGCGCATACGCCTTTGTTCCCGCAAATGCCCAAAGAATTTTTGCGTTATCTCGAACAGGAGCGCGAAGCACAGCCGGATGATTTGCCTTTTTTATGGGAACTCGCGCATTACGAATGGGCAGAACTCGGCTTATCCATTGACAGTCGAGAGGTAGATTGCCAACAACAAAGCTCGCCTGATGACGTCCTCGGTGCAAAACCGCTACTAAGCCCGCTGGCTTGGGTGCTTGCCTATCGCTTTCCGGTGCATAAAATCAGTCCCGATTATCAGCCCACAGAAGCCCCAGAACAAGCCACTTACTTAGTGATTTACCGCGATCCCAAGGACACAGTGCATTTTGCCGAACTCAGCCCCATCAGTGCGCACTTGCTGGCTTTGATTGAAGCCGCACCAGGACAGCAAAGTGGGCAAGCCCTGCTAGACAGCATAGTCACCGAACTCCAGCACCCCAATCCCCAAGCGATCCTGCAAGGCGGACAAGACATTTTGCAGGACTTTTACGAAAAACATATTCTCATCCTTCGCGCCTTATCTTAGACCCCTGAAAATTCTGTAAAAGTCTGTAACTTATTGATTTTGCTAGCTATTTGGTCAAGATTTCCAACCTTGACCCGAATGGCTAGTTCCCAAGCACCGCTTGGGAACTCATACCTTGCCAGCGTCGCTGGACCGTTAGTACAGACCGCAACGCGGTCAAGATCGCGTTCCCAAGTGCCACTTGGGAACGAGGGCAATGCTATCTCTTGCAGAGAGGGCATATTTTCATTCCAAAGGAGTAGCAGATGAGCAATTTACCTAAAACTGAAATTAGTGCTGAAGTGGTTGATGTTATTGCTAAATTAATGGCAGAGGTGATTGGCGAGCCGGTGGTGAGCCGCTTGTTGAAAATTTCCCAGCAAGGGGATTCCTTGTCCGGCAGTCAGTTGATTTATGCTTTTGCGCAGGAAGCGCAAAATTTGCTGGGCGACAAGGGCGCGTATGCGACGATGCGCCAAGTCGGGCGCAGTCTGGCGAAAAGCTTGATGGCGCAACGTCCTGAAGCAGAATGGGATATTACTTTGCAAACTGCGTTGAGCGATTTTGGTTTTGCCTCTGAGGTGCAAACTGAAGCTGATCGGGCGTTTATTTGTCATTGCGTATTTTATGAGAAGCTACAAGCTGATAATTTGCAGCCTACGCAACATGCGGTGTGTTGGGCGGGCTGGGGATTTATTGAGGGTTTTATGAAAACTATGCGCGGCGTAAAAGGTATCCAGTGGGTGAGCCGCGATGTGCTGCAACAGCGCTGTGAGTTTATCCTGCGCCCTGCCTGAAACTGCTTTCAGGGATGTTTTTTTAAGTGCTTAAAATTCAATAAATTAAGTGAGATTTGATCAGGTAAAAATGCGGTTTCTGGCAGGTATGAGTATCAATTCAGCGTCGAGCAATGGCAGTTTTTTCATCCCTGACCGGAACGGCGGGGACAAAAAGAGGCTTTTGCGTAAACGTCAGTTAATAACACTAAGGACTTTTATTATGCAACAACTTATACAACGCATTGACAATGCTTTTGAAGTTCGTGCTGAACTGTCTCCCGCGAATGCTCCGGCAGACATCCGCGAGGCGGTCAATCAAGCACTAGAGCTGCTCGACAGCGGTCAAGCACGGGTGGCAGAGAAACAAGATGGACAATGGGTGGTCAATGAATGGCTGAAAAAAGCCGTGTTGCTGTCGTTTCGCCTTAACGATAATGTGATTATCCGTGATGGTTATAGCAATTATTACGATAAGGTCGCGCCTAAGTTTGCTGACATGAACAGTGCGCAAATGCAAGCCGCTGGGGTGCGCGTGGTGCCGCCCGCAGCGGCGCGGCGCGGCTCTTACATCGCCCCGGGCGTGGTGTTGATGCCGTCTTATGTGAATATTGGGGCTTATGTGGATAGCGGCACTATGGTCGATACTTGGGCAACGGTGGGGTCTTGTGCGCAAATTGGTAAAAATGTGCATTTGTCCGGCGGCGTGGGCATTGGCGGCGTATTAGAACCCTTGCAAGCCGCGCCTACCATCATCGAAGATGATTGTTTTATCGGCGCACGTTCCGAAGTGGTGGAAGGCGTGATTGTCGGGCGCGGCGCGGTGATTTCAATGGGCGTGTATATCGGGCAAAGCACGAAGATTTATAACCGCGAAACGGGCGAGGTGTCTTATGGTTATATTCCGCCGGGGTCGGTGGTGGTATCCGGTAATCTGCCTTCTAAAGATGGCAAATATAGCCTGTATTGTGCGGTCATTGTTAAACAAGTCGATGAAAAAACCCGCAGCAAAGTGGGCATTAACGCACTGTTGCGCGACCTCTAAACGGAATACAACATGAGCCTTGACCTTGGACGTTTTTACCGCGCCAGCAATCCGGGTAAAACCATTAAGCTGGATGATGCCGAAGAGCGCAAATACTATATTGATTTTTCCCCGGTGCGCGGCGGGCGCGTAACCCGCGAGTTGGAGCGTACCATCACCCTGCTTTCGCCGGACGATCCCACCACGCAATTATTTACCGGACATATCGGCTGCGGTAAATCGACCGAACTGTTATGGCTACGCCGCGAACTAGAACGCCAAGGTTTTCATGTGGTGTATTTCGAATCCAGTCAAGACTTAGTGATGGCAGATGTGGATGTCACCGATGTGCTGCTAGCGATTGCGCGACAAGTCTCAGACAGCCTAGAAAAAGCCGATATTCGACTGGAGCCGACGGGCTTTAAGGCATTGTTGGCGGGCGCGATTCGATTGCTCAATAGCGAAATTGAGCTGTCTGCGCAAGCCAATGTACCGGGGCTTGGCGAAGTCGGTTTTGATAATAAAAAAGGCTTTTCGCTGGGACTGGGCATAGGCAAACTGACCGCAAAAGCAAAAAACAGCCCGGAGTTGCGCTCACAATTACGCCAATATTTAGAACCGCGCACCGATACCATCTTGCAAGCGATCAACACAGAATTGCTTGAACCCGCCAACGCTATCCTGAAAAGCAAAGGCAAAAAAGGCTTAATTGTGATTGTCGATAATCTGGATCGGATTGATAACACGCCGAAAACGTCAGGGCGTACTCAGCCCGAATATTTGTTTGTGGATCGCGGCGAGCAGCTAAAACAACTGCGCTGCCATGTGGTGTACACCATCCCGCTGGTGTTAATGTTTTCCAATGATTGGAGTCGCCTGACCAATCGCTTTGGGGTTGACCCCAAAGTGCTACCCATGGTGCAGGTGCAAAGCCGCGACGGTAAGCCACATGAAGCCGGTCTGGTGCTGCTGCGACAAATGATTTTAGCGCGGGCGTTTCCGGATTTATCGCCTCAACAACGCTTGCAACACATTGGCGACATTTTTGCCGCGCCCAACTTGCTAGATCGCCTGTGTTTAATCAACGGTGGACATGCGCGGCGCACCTTGATGATGTTGTATTCTTGTCTGCAACAAGAAGACCCGCCGCTGTCGGCGGAGGGTTTAGAGCGGGTTATTCGCATTCAACGCGATAAACTGGCGCAGGCGATTAATCAAGAGGAATGGGTGTTGTTGCGTAAGGTGCAAGAAAGCCGTTTAGTGTTTGGCGAGGAACAACACAAAACGCTGCTGCGCAGCATGTTTGTGTTTGAATACCATGATGATCAAGGACGCTGGTTTGATGTCAACCCTTTGTTAAAAGAAATTGCGCAATAAAACGCAAGCGTTTATGCGCAAGCCAGCAATTCCGAGTCTCGCACTAAAATCTTAAATATCAATGAACTAAGGTTTGCCCTCAAAAATATTTTTCCGGCTATTCCAAACGTGCGGCACTATACTTATGATAAATAATTTCATAGAATAGAAGCTTTTTAATGTAATGATTAGGAGTCGCTGGCATCCTTCATATCCCCACCAAAGCAGTTTACACTTTTTGGCAAAAAAATAATTTAGGCAACAGGATGTCGTAGCCATTCAATAACCTAATGGCTTTTTGCAAAAAATCGATTTTATGGATGCT
>CAZOSP010000116.1:0-10657 GCA_964582525.1 uncultured Thiomargarita sp.
CACTTTCCTTGTAAAATAATGCTTGACTTGAGAGACGGTATCTACTTGGCTTTGTCGAATGAGGTTGACATTACAGAAAGGCTGCTGTCGGGCGTTACAGAGCCAGAAAATAGCAGTGCATAAGCAGAAACCATGCCTTGTCGTTCTGAAGCGAGAGCGGCTAAACGCGGGTTTAACGGGTTGAATTAAAGCTGCGTGGGGAAAACCACAATAAAGGTCGCGCCTTGTCCCAATTCGCTTTCGCACCAGACTTTGCCGTGTAGCGCGTCCACCAGTTTTTTAACAATGAATAAACCGAGACCGGTGGAGTGTTCGTCGCCAGTGGGTTGGGGAGTGAGGCGGGTAAATTTGCCAAACAGTTTGGCTTGATCGTCGGCACTTAAACCGGGTCCTTGATCTTGTATTTCGCAACGTATCCACTCGCCTTCGGGGCTGCTTTGGCGTTTCAGGCGTAAGGTAAATTCGGTGTTGGGCGGCGAGTATTTGACCGCGTTGGAGATGATGTTGTCGAGAATTTGATGCGTGGTGTTTTCATCAACGTAGGCGGTGTAGTCGGGGCTGTCGTCAATTTCAAAATGTGAGTGAATATTTTTCGCATGAGCGCGGTGCGCGTAGTCTCGGTAGAGGTTTTCCATGATCGGCAGGAGGTTGACGTGGGCGAGGTTGACATTAATTTTGCCGGATTCAATCGCATTGACATCCAATAGGTTGGTAATCAGTTGGAACATTTTTTGTGCGGCGCGTTGAATATTGTCTGCGTACTCAATAACCTCACCGCGTTCCATCTCATCATAAGCTTCGCTGATTTCTTCTGATAAACCGCGAATGGCTGACAGTGGGTTTTTCAAATCATGCGCGGCAATGCCTAAAAATTCATTTTTTTCTTGGTTTAAGCGCACCAGTTGTTGGTTCTTTTTCGCCAGATCGCGGGTACGTTCTTCTACTTTATCCTCTAGGGTAGCGAAGGCTTCGCGTAATTGCCGCGCCATGGTTTCAAATGATTGGGATAATTCGCCGATTTCATCTTGACGCTGCGCAATCGAACAAGCTTGTTGCTCCCATTTGCCTTTTGCTAGATTTTTTGCCGCATTGTTGAGGTTTAACAGCGGGCGCGCAATCCAGCGTGCGGTGAAAACGCCGATAAACATTGCCAGCAATAAGGCAAGTGCGATCATCACTAGGGTAAAACGCACATTGTTGTGAATGCGCCCCATAAAATCGGCTTCTGGCACCACCACCACGACTAGCCAAGATAAGCCGTGCTGGTCTTGCAATGAGGTGACTTGGACAAATTGCCGTTCTCCTTCTAAGTAAAAATCGAGTTGTTTAGAACCTTGAATTTTATTCAAATAGCCCATGCTGTCTTCTAAATATTGGGTGGTTCTTGCAATCAGAGCATTGTTTGATTCATTGGCAAAAATGCGTTGCGGCGGATGTCCGGAGTTGGCAATAAGGGTTTGATCGGCTTTCGAGGTGGCAATCAATAAGCCACTGTTTTCCATAAGAAAAACTTGACCGTTTTGACCGATTTTTAAGGTGCTGATAAAGTCATGTATCCAAGACAGTAAAAAGGCACTGCCTAGCACGGCTTGCGGTTCGTCATGTTCTTCGTCATCGTCTGCATAAATGGGTTCAACCGCAGTGATGGCTAAACCGCGTCCACCGGCATCGGCATAAATTTGACTCCAGGTGGATTTTTTGCTGCGCACAGCGGCTTGGTACCAAGGGCGTTGATGAATGTCGTACTGTTCGACTTGTTGTGCTTTGTGGCTGCGCAAGCCGTTGGCATCAGTTTGGTAATAATGTAAAGCTCCTTGCGTCTTGTCATTGCGCAAGGTCAATTCGATTTTTTCAGAATGTTCGCCGACCTTGCGCCCGCCAAAAAAATCCCCGTTGCGAAGCCCGATATAACTATTGCTAATCAGCGGAAAGGCTTGTAATTGATGGTAAAAATACTGCTCGCGCAAATTTGCTTTGGATAAATCTAACTGCCCAGTCGCCAGCGCGTTGGCATTGAGTCGATTGAGCAAATGCGGCACAGCAATGTAATTCTCTAGGGTGTGAATAATGCGTGCGGTGACTTCGCTGCGTAGTTGTTGTGCTACATCGTTGACTGCTTGTTGCCCAGTGTACCAAGACAAATAGCCAACCAAACCTACCATTAAGCTAATTTGTAGCACAAAAGGCACAATCAGCATGTGGCGTAGGGGTACTTTACCGAGCAAACGTGTAATGATTGGCATAGCGGTTATCCAATAGAAGCAGTCTAATGTCGGGTTTGAGAGACAAAGGGCTGAACCATGTTTTTTTATATTGTCCCCGTCTGCAAGCCTTCCGCTCAGGGATTTTTATTAAGTACTTAAAACCCAAGTAGTTGCAGCACACTTGAACAAGCAAAAATGCAGTTTCGGGCGGCTATGAGTATAGCTTAACAAGTTTATGTGAAAGACTTGTTATACTTGCGTTTATCTTAACCACTCCATTCTGCTTAAGCAACTGAGCTATCCGATTAAAGCTGTCAGGTTTTTTAAAATCCTGCCATTTTTGCCTTCCCGCCGTCCGTCCGGCGAGGACGAAAAGAAGCCTTTGCGTAACCTTAGACGATCAGGAATATTCACAATGAGCATTATCAAACAAGACGATTTTATCCAAAGCATTGCTGATGCTTTTCAATTTATTTCTTACTATCATCCGCTGGATTATATCCAAAGTCTAGGCAAAGCCTACGAGCGCGAACAATCACCCGCTGCTAAAGACGCAATGGCGCAAATTTTGGTCAATTCGCGCATGAGCGCGACTGGGCATCGCCCCATTTGCCAAGACACCGGCATTGCGGTGGTGTTCCTAAAAGTCGGCATGAATGTACGCTGGGAAGCCAACATGAGCTTGCAAGCGATGGTCGATGAAGGCGTGCGCCGCGCCTATACGCACCCCGATAACTGCTTACGCGCTTCGATATTATTAGACCCCGCCGGTGCGCGGAAAAATTCCGGCGACAACACGCCCGCCGTTCTGCACACAGAAATCGTCAGCGGCAATACGGTCGAAGTGCGCGTTGCTGCCAAAGGCGGCGGCTCAGAAAACAAAGCCAGATTTGTCAATCTTAACCCCAGCGACAGCATTGTCGATTGGGTGCTAGACACGGTGCCGACTATGGGCGCGGGCTGGTGTCCGCCGGGGATGCTGGGCATTGGTATCGGCGGCACAGCAGAAAAAGCCATGTTGTTGGCAAAAGAATCGCTCATGTACCCGATAGATATTGTTCAACTACAAGCCCGCGGTGCCAGCAATCGTATCGAAGAACTGCGCTTAGAACTCTATGAAAAAGTCAACAATCTCGGCATTGGTGCGCAAGGCTTAGGCGGTTTAACCACAGTCCTAGACGTAAAAATTCTCGATTATCCGACTCACGCCGCTTCCCTGCCCGTTGCCATTATTCCTAACTGCGCCGCCACGCGCCACGCGCATTTTAGCCTTGACGGCAGTGCTGCGGTGCAACTCACGCCGCCGCGTTTAGAAGATTTCCCTGCGGTGATCTGGACATCCGATGCCGATACGCGCCGCGTCAATCTCGACGAAATCACGCCGGACATGGTGACGCAATGGCAAGCTGGTGAGCGGCTGTTATTATCGGGTAAACTACTGACCGGACGCGACGCAGCGCACCAGCGCATTGTGGATAGACTCAAACGCGGCGAAAGCCTTCCGGTAGATTTCAAAAATCGCTTTATTTACTACGTTGGACCTGTTGATGCAGTGCGTGACGAAGTAGTAGGTCCTGCCGGACCCACCACCGCAACGCGCATGGACAAATTTACCGAAACCCTGCTGGCACAAACCGGTTTGCTGGGCATGATCGGCAAAGCCGAGCGGGGAGCAGCGGCGATTGACGCTATCGCCAAACATAAGGCAGTGTATTTAATCGGCGTAGGCGGCGCGGCTTATTTGGTCTCCAAAGCCATCCGTGCAGCCAAAGTGCGGGCGTTTGAAGACTTAGGCATGGAAGCCATCCATGAGTTTGAAGTGCAAGACATGCCGGTCACTGTCGCGGTCGATAGCCGCGGGCATTCGCTGCATCAAAGCGGACCGCAAGCGTGGAAGATTAACTGACGTTACGCAGCAAAAAGCACCCATCGCGTAACTTGAGAAATCAAGATTGAGCCGTCTGCTTAAAGCATTATCGCGGCAGATGTCAAAAAAACCTTGATAAGGGTATAAGCTACCTGAAGGACCTATTGATCCAAGCCGCTGTTTTTCACATTTTCTAAATGTTTTTAAGGATTATTCTATGTTTTTACGTCTGCTAGTTGTTTCTGTATGGTTTCTCAGTGTGTCCGCTTCAGCGGCTCAAGTTTTAGAGGATTTTCTTAACGATTTTAAGACTCTAAAAGCACACTTCACGCAAACTTTATACGATGAAAAAGGCGCGGTTTTAGAAGTCAGCAGTGGCAAGCTGTATTTGCAGCGACCGGGGCGTTTTCATTGGTCTTACGAAGCGCCTTACGAGCAGTTGATTATTGCCGATGGCAGCAGTATTTGGATTTACGATCAAGACCTTGAACAAGTGACCATTAAAGATTTTGATGTCAGCACAGAAAATACACCGGCGTTGCTGCTCAGTAGCGAGCGTCCGATAAGCGATTTTTTTACCGTAGAAAGCTTGCCCGACAACGCGAGCGGCGAAGCTCAAGTGAAGTTATTACCCAAATCGCCCGACGCGCAGTTTGCGCTGATGCAGTTGTTGTTTAATGGGCTGACCTTAAGCCGTTTGCATGTGCAGGATAAATTGGGACAAACCAGCGTGATTGCCTTTAGTGCGCAGCAACGCAATGTGCCATTGCCCGCTCACTTGTTTGAATTTACCCCGCCCGCCGGCATTGATTTGATTGATGGGCGTGAATAGTGGTTTTTTCTAAGCCTTCACTTCCCTCCCAGCAAAAACCTGACAGGTCTT
Organism: uncultured Thiomargarita sp.; assembly: GCA_964582525.1. GTDB lineage: Bacteria > Pseudomonadota > Gammaproteobacteria > Beggiatoales > Beggiatoaceae > BB31. The sequence continues at coordinate 4,955 of CAZOSP010000116.1, forward strand.
GAAGACTTGTCAGGTTTTGGCGCGTAACGTGAGTGAATAATCCTTAAATTTGGAATTTAATTTTGACACACTTTAAAAGAAAATCCTTCAAAGAATCGCTTCCTGATTCAATGGTGAATATTGAGGATAAAACTAGAAGTAACCTTTTTAATTGGAGAGGTCAATTTTCTCCTCAGCTTATAGAGCAGCTATTGCTGAATTATGCCTCAAAAGATGACATCGTATTTGATCCTTTTTTGGGGAGCGGCACGGTTCTTTTTGAAAGTGCATTGCTCGGCTTAGAGGCATCTGGTTGCGAGATAAATCCAGCAGCCATTTCCTTTTCAAAAGTCTATGAACTCATCAATCAGCCTAAAGAAAAAGTCATGCCTACCCTGTCAAAAATAGATGCTTATATATCAAAATATACCAATGACCTTCCGCTATTTGGTGGCTTGGACATTACCTATTTTGAACAGGAAATACTCGGGGAATACAAAAAAACCAATGATAAGGTAGCAAAGACGATTCTCTTTGCGTTCATAACAGGACTGGATTTTGAAACCAAGAACATAGATGTGAAACGATTAAATAATGTTTGGAGGACGTTAAGGGCTAATATTGAAAAGTTACCCTTATCTCATAAAAAATTAACAGCATTTCATGCTGATTCTAGGTCCGTACCGATAGAAAGTGATTCGATTGACTTTGTGATTACATCTCCTCCGTATATAAATGTTTTTAACTACCATCAAAACTACAGAAAATCGGTTGAAAAAACTGGCATTAATATCCTATCTGTCGCACAATCAGAAATAGGTGCAAATAGAAAATTTAGACAAAATAGATTTTTAACAGTAGTGCAATATTGCATGGACATGTCACAAGTATTTGGGGAGCTGCAAAGAATTTGTAAAAATAAATCAAAAATCATATTTATAGTTGGCAGAGAATCTAATGTGAGAAGAACAGCTTTCAGAAATGCTGAATTGATAGTAGAGGTGGCTAAAGTTAATGGATTTGAACTCATTGGTCAGCAACCAAGAAAGTTTGGTAACAAATTTGGTGAATTGATTTATGAAGAAATTCTAAGGTTTTCTAAGCTCAGAAAAACCTCCAAAGATGCAATAGAGGAGTCTCGGAATATAGGTATTTCGGCGTTAGCATATCGCCTAAACACCTGCGATGAAGACGTTAAAGCTGACATACAAGAAGCTATCGAAAAGGCAAAAAATATCGATACGTCACCCATTTTAGATGTACAAGGATAAACAATGTCATTACCCACCCCTCACTTAGATAAAATGACCGCTGCATTAGAAAACAACAAAATGCCGGTAGCAGCTTTAGAAAGGCTTAGGGCGGGCATGGAAAAATATCATCAATGGATTGCCGATATGGAGGCAGTTCAAGGTAATAGAGAACAGGTTGTAAAAGAGCTTGTAAGAATATTTAATGGCTACAAGTTTTATGTTGATTTTGATTTAATGTTTTCCTGCGAAGAAGACTTTTTATATAGACAAAAAGGACAGTTGAAAATAGACAATACTGTCATTGAAGAGTTTCTTCCTCATTTGGCATTTAAGGCATTTCCACAATTAACGGGTGTAACATTTGGTCCAACAAAGTGCTTTTCTGTTGCTTATTTTAAGAGCAACCTGCAAGTGTTGACGAACGGTGGTAGGTTATCTATAAGAACTAAAGATCAAGATTTTGCAATTGCAAAAAAACTATACATAAAGTCATCCCATGATTTAGCATTTACTCAGACTGACTCAGTAGAAACCTATTTGGGGTACGTGACTGCTGAGTGTAAAACCAATCTTGACAAGACCATGTTTCAGGAGGCTACGGCTACTGCGCATGACGTTAAATCGGCTTTACCTGGGGCTAAGTATTTTTTGCTATGCGAATGGCTGGATATGACTCCCGTCAGTACAGCAGCTACTGATATTGATGAGGTTCTTATTTTAAGGAAAGCCAGGCGAATATCTTCAACTATTAGAAGTACATTTAACTCGCATCAAGGTAGAACTGAGAAGTCTGAATGGTATAAGAACTTTTTGATCAGCAATCCTTTTAGCGATGACGTTTTTCTTCGATTTATTGGGCATATCGACAGTCTATTAGGCGATGAAGACCCCGCCGAAAATACGGTTCTTAATGATGGGTTTTTCTAAAAACTCGCGGGTCAAGCTTGTCAAGCTTGACCCGTAGATGTTTTTTGATACGCGGGAGTTTCTCTGCTGAAAACATTACATACACAAAATTATAGCCCATTTGTGGATTGCAGTATTTTGCAACACAAACATCGCCTGTTGCTGCGTACTCTATTAACCGGCTTGGCAATGCTGGTATTTATTGTCGGCATACGTCAGGCGGGCTGGCTGGAGTCGCTGGAGTTGTACGCTTACGATTGGCACATTCGCTTACGCGCTGATGTGGGCGCGGATCCGCGCTTGCTGATTGTCGGCATCACCGAGCAGGACATTCAAAAATATAAAAAATTTCCCTTTCCCGATGAAAAATACACACAGGTGCTTGAGCAACTCTTGCAATATCAACCGATAGTGATCGGCTTGGATGTCTATCGAGATTTTCCTCAAGGTCAAGGCAACGCGGCATTTCTCAAATTACTGCAAGAAAATGAGCATATTATTGTCATTCAGCGTTTGTCAGAAGATGCCAGCGAAGCGACTATTCCGCCGCCGCCGGGCATACCTAGCAGCCGGGTTGGGTTTAATGATCTGACCTTAGATCGAGATGGTGTCATTCGACGCAATCTGATTTATGTCGGGCATCAGGGGCAAACCCATTCGTCTTTGTCATGGTTGTTGGCGCAGCATTACCTTAAAACGCAACATATTTACCCGCAAGCGGTGGCTGACAATGCTTATCATATCCGCTTAGGGCAGGCGGTTTTGGAGCGATTAACCAGCACTTCCGGCAATTATCAGCGGGTTGACGCGGAAGGCTATCAAATTTTATTAAACTATCGTCCGACTAAAAATATTGCCCCGTTGATTAGTTTTTCTGATGTGTTAGAAGGCAAGCTGAAAGCGGAAGATGTGCAACAGCGCATTGTGCTGATCGGCACTGTGGCGGAAAGTGCTAGAGATATGTTTGTTACGCCCTTCAGCCGCGAGCGTACCACCGGTTTTTACATGCCCGGGGTGGAAATTCACGCCGCGCAGGTCAGCGAGCTGATCAGCGTGGCAACCGGCGATGCGCGAGTACCCCATGCGGCAAGCCCGCGTTTATTTCATTATTGGCATGAACTCACAGAAATTCTGTGGATTGTGCTGTGGGGGTTGCTCGGCGGCTGGTTGGCGTGGAAAGTACGTGATCCGCTGAAGCTGCCTTTAGTCATCAGTGGTGCTGTTGTGTTACTGCTGTTGGCGTATGGGTATTTGTTTCATCTCATGCTGTGGATACCGTTCGCTGCGCCCTTGTTCGCCTTGATATTGGTCAGTGCCAGCGTGCTGATGACGCGCTATGTCTATTATGCGTTTTACGATGAACTGACCAGCCTGCCCAATCGTACCCTGTTTATCCAACGATTGCGCTACTTGCATTATCCGCATCGTTATTGGCGCAAACCGCCTACACATAAAGCCGTGTCCTTACTGCTGTTGGATTTGGAGCGTTTCAAAGTCATTAACGCAGTCTTAGGGCATGACGCGGGCGATGATTTATTGGTGGCTTTTACGCAGCGCATTAAAGAGGCTTTGGAACAAGACAGCCACTTATTCGCACAAGTGCAGCCGTTGTTTTTAGCCCGTGTGGGCGGTACCGAGTTTGGCGTGATTTTTAAGGCTGCCGAGCATAATGCGCAGATCGCCACGCAGCTTGCCAACCATGTGCGTGACAAAATGCACCAGCCGTTCCGCCTGCACCACGAAGAAATTTTCACCCATGCGAATATCGGCATTGCCATCGGCTATGTGGGAGATGAGCGCGATCTGTTGCGGGATGCGCGTTCTGCGATGAACCGCGCTAAATTATTGGAAAGAGATGCGCCGGAAATTTTTGCTGTGGATATGGAAGCAAAAGCCATTGAGCATTTCAAACTAGAACGCGATTTGCGCCGCGCCACGCATTATTATCGCCCACAAACGTGCCAGCCGGAGCAATGGTCATTGCCGGATATGCAGGAATTTCTGCTGCATTATCAGCCCTTAGTGAATATGAAAACCGGCAATATTGCCGGTTTCGAGGCACTGGTGCGCTGGCAACATCCGCAACGCGGCATGGTTTCGCCGGTTGAATTTATTCCGGTCGCCGAAGAAACTGACTTGATTTTGCCTATGGGTGAGTGGATTTTGTACCAAGCTTGTTTACAAATGCGCCAATGGCAGCAAGCATTCCCGAATTACCAAGAATTAATGATTAGCGTGAATTTATCCGGACGACAATTTAGCCAGCCATTTTTAACTGAGACTATTCAAGCAGTCATTCAAGCCAGCGGTTTATCGCCACAATATTTGAAATTGGAAATTACCGAAAGTGCGGTGATGGATGACATTAAAAGTACCTTATCCATCTTAAAACGCTTAAAATCCGTCGGCGTGCAACTGAGTATTGATGATTTTGGTACGGGGTATTCTTCGCTAGAATACTTAACCCAATTTCCTACAGACACCTTAAAAGTCGATCAATCCTTTGTGCGCCGTATGTTTGAAAATGAACAGGGCAGAAAAAATCAGGTGATTGTCGAAACTATTGTAGAATTAGCCCACCGTTTAGGCATGAATATCATTTGCGAAGGCATAGAAGAACCCGCGCAATTAGCGCAACTACGTGAGTTAGGCTGTGAATATGGACAAGGTTATTTATTTTCCCGCCCGCTACCGCAAGAACAAGCTACACAACTGTTGGCGGATAATCCTTGCTGGTAACTCGGCACTGTATAAAATCGCTCTGCGTGCGCGACGAAAAAATGTCGCGCACCCTACTGGGCTGTATAAAATCGCTCTGCGTGCGCGACGAAAAAATGTCGCGCACCCTACCGGGCTGTATAAAATCGCTTGGATTTCGTTATTAGTCATTGCGCTGCCGCTGCACGCGGGTGATAAAATCTATCGCTACACGGATGCGGACGGCGTGTTACATCTCAGCAGCCAGCCGCCACCCGCGCAGCCGCCGCGCACATCCGCCGCCGCACCCAGCACGGTGTTACATCTGCACAATGAAGGCGGCATTGCGCAAATCAGCCAACGCCCCTACCTAGAGCCTGAAGCTGCGCCGCAAGGGGTTAATCACGCCTTGCTACGCGCCATTATCGACGTTGAATCCAACTGGAATCCGTCCGCCGTGTCGCCGCGAGGCGCGACCGGTTTAATGCAGCTTATGCCCAGCACAGCAGCGCAGTATGGGGCGAAAAATCTGCATGATCCGCTGGAAAATCTGCAAGCCGGCGTGCAGCATATCGATTATTTAATGAAAAAATTTAATGGCAATTTGCGCTTGGTGTTAGCCGCTTATAATGCGGGCGAAGGTGCGGTGAAAAAATACGGCGGCATTCCGCCTTATCCCGAAACTCAAGGATATGTTGAGAAAGTGTTAAACTTGTATCATCGCTATCTTGGCGGCGACTAGGCTGGGAGTGGCTGACTGGGAGTGGCTGACTGGGAGTGGCTGACTTCCAAGTCAGCCAAAACGCCGCCTGTGGCGGCGGGGCTAATCTGGAGATTAGCCACTCCCAGCAGCCAAAACGCCGCCTGC
>CAZOSP010000117.1:0-10200 GCA_964582525.1 uncultured Thiomargarita sp.
ACCGCATTGCCAGCTTTTGACAGCATGGCGCGACCTTTGACGCTGCTACCCGATTCCTAGTTCCCAAGCACCGCTTTTCTAGTTCCCAAGTGCCGCTTGGGAACTCTCATACCTTGCCAACGTCGCTGGTTGTCATCGTACAGACCGCAACGCGGTCAGGACGGCATTCCCAAGTGGCACTTGGGAACGAGGGCAATAACCTTGGGGTTACTCAAAATGTTCGGGTCAAGGTTGCAAACCTTGACCCGCAAATTCTTCAAGCCATTTAGGGTATTCGTTGAGCAAGCTTTCATATAGCGTTGAATCCTCAATAGATGAAATGTCATCAACCTGCATAAAACCCGCATTGTCTAAAAAACGATTGGGTAATTCATCTAATTTTTTTAAATATGGGAAGGTTTCTTTAGCTATGCCAACAAATTGAAAAAATATAGATTCTTTAGAAAGCATAGTTATCAATTCTGTGGTTTCTTTTTTATCACTATTGTTACCGTCAGTAATAAAAATAACAAACACTGGTTCAGATTGGTTACCCTTATATTTATCATAGATGAGCCGCAATGCTGTTGCATACTTTGTCGCTTCTATTATTCTGTAATTAGCCATGATTTCTCTATCTACGTAGCCTTCTAAATCATCTAAAGAAACGCTGGGTAATTGATATGCTCTTGTACCAAAAAGTATCATATCAATATTGCCATCATCATCAAAATTTAGTGCTAATCCAAGTATTTTTTCAATCAATGTTTGCATAACGCCTGATTTAAATAAACGGTTCATTGATTTGGAAATATCTAATACTAAAACTACCTTTGATTTAGCATCTTTTAGCCCCTTTTTTTTAATTTCTATTTCAGCTTTTTGACGAAGGTCAATTACATTTTTTTTGATTCAATAGACATAAAAATTCCTTTAAGTAAATATTATCGTTCTTGAGGATGCGCGTAAGCCTTGCGCAATTTCCACATAATGCGCCATTTCAGGGGTCAAATAAGCCTGTCGCAAAAGAAAATCAATCACCACCAAATTGGCATTGAGTTTGAACTCATCATCGCTATCGCTGAGGCGTTCTACCACCTCGCTAACGCTCATACAAATAAAGCTATCCACTTCACCATCGGTATTTTCTGGCACAAAATTTTCGGGCAATTCCAAGTCATACAAAAACAGCACATCTTCCACCCAATTATCGCGCCGTGTGGTGCAATAACTCACCACACCCACCGCCCTTGCCTGTGTTGCCAAGTCTGCTGGCATATCGGCTTCTTCCGCGCATTCTTTGACCAGCGTCTCAAGTGCGCTATAGCCCGCGCCCAAACCGCCCGCCACCATTTGATCCAGCATCCCCGGATAGGTCGGGCTTTGGTAAGAGCGCCGCGCCACCCAGATATGCAGCTCGCCATTGCGCCAAGTCAGACCGTTCAAATGCACGCCGTATTTGCGCACGCCGAAAGTTGAAGTTGCAGCCCGTTCTATCAATAGCAACGGCTCGGCATCATAAGCCGTAGCAACACGGTACAGCTCATCGCGCCAGCCAAAAAATACCTTTTGTTGATGCCAATTGCGCAAAATGGGTTCTAACGCCGCGCTGCGTTGGTCTGACGTATTCAAGTCAGGATGCAGGCTAACAAAGGTATCATCGCAGACAAACACCTCGGGATGCGCTTGTAACAGCGGTAAACGTAATTTATTCAATGCCCCCACTGGCTGTCCCGCAACCATAAAGGGCAAAAAATCCTCAAGCTTTTCTTTGTGGTTGCAGCGTTCAATCCAAGCCAGTAGTTTTTTGGTGTCGATTTGCATATTTTTGCTTCCCTTCATCATTCCAGTAGATAGTTTTCACTCACGTTACGCGGGCGCAAACCCAGGTCCGCAAAACCCAAAAGATACGCATTTTGGATTTTCTAGTTCCCCAGTGCCGCTTAGGAACTTATACCTTGCCCGCGTCGCTGGCTGTTAGTACAGACCGCAACGCGGTCAAGATCGCATTCCCAAGTAGCACTTGGGAACGAGGGCAACGAGGGCAACGAGGGCAAAAAAAGCCCGCATAACACCAAGAATTAATGCTCACGCCCCACCAGCAGCAAATAACTCAACAATAACAACCACAAACCAATCCCCACGCTATATTTAATCAGCGGCTCAATGCTGCCATTTGATGACCAAAAAGCTTCCACTACCGCCGCCAGCGCGAGCAATACAATCACGCCATAGACTAACACTAAACTGCGTTTTGCGCTGTTGCGCAAGGACTGCAAGCGCGTCAAACGCCCCGGCGCGATCAGCGCGTAGCCCAGCAACAAGCCGGCAGCACCGGCTAAGGTGATACCGGTTAGCTCTAAGGCACTGTGTCCGGAAACGAAACTGTAAAATGGCACGGAATAACCGATATGGGTTAAATGTCCGGCGACTGCGCCAATAAATATCCCGTTGAAAACCAAGAAAAATACACTACCCAAACCGAACAAAATACCACTGGCAAAAGTCTTAAAGCCGATGCTGATATTGTTGTAAATATAAAAACCAAACATCTTCAGATCGCTATCTGCTGTGCGATCCGTGCCTAAGCGCGGTGAACTGGGATCATACATGCTTTCGAGATTGCTGATTTGCAGCTCATCGATCACGCTGTACACCAAAGTAGGCTGAATTTGAATAGCGATCAGCAAGCCCAGCAAGGGGATATAAAACAGCAGCGAGGCAAACAGCACCGCAAGCCACTCACGGCGCACCGCTTGCGGCAGCCCTTGCGTGATAAAATGCAGCAAATGTTGCCAAAAATGGCGCGGACTGCGATACAGACGTTGATGCCCTTGCAAGACTAAACGATTAAGGCGTTCTTGCAGACCAGGCGTGTAATGGCGATCTCGCGCTAAGGCAAGATGCTGGCAGAGTTGGCGGTATTGATGCGGAAACTGTCCGGCTTGTGCATCCGATTTTTTTTTACCGGCAGCTTGCCGTAGCCAGTTTTCTAATTGCTGCCATTGCGCTTCATGCGCCTGCTCAAAGCTGCGTTGTTTCATGTTCTGTCATTGAGCCTCACATTGTTTCCGGCGCACTGACACCCAGCAACGCCAAGCCGTTGCGCAAGACCTGCTGCACTGCCACGCTCAAACTTAAGCGGGCATTGCGCAGCTTATTGTCTTCAATAATGATTTTATGCGCGTTGTAATAACTGTGAAATTCATGGGCTAATTCGCGTAAATAATAGGCAATTTGATGCGGTTCGTAGCTTTTCGCTGCCGTTTCAATGAGTTCGGGATAACGTGACAAACGTGTTAGCAAAGCCTGCTCATGTTCATTGTTGAGCAAAGTCAAATCGGCTTCAACCGGTTGCCAGCCCTTGCCCTGTTCCTGTAAACGCTTTAAGACGCTGGCAACCCGCGCATGGGCGTATTGAATGTAATACACTGGATTGTCGTTAGATTGTGATTTTGCCAGTTCTAAATCAAAATCCAAATGCTGCTCGCTTTTGCGCATCACATAAAAAAACCGCGCTGCGTCCGTGCCAACTTCTTCGCGCAACTCGCGCAAGGTGACAAACTTGCCGCTACGGGTGGACATTTGCAATTTTTCCTCACCGCGATACAGGGTGGCAAATTGCACCAGCAGCACGGTGAGCTTGTCCGCCTCCGTTCCCAGTGCCGTCATGGCGGCTTTCACACGCGCAATATAGCCATGATGATCCGCGCCCCAGATGTTGATTAAATGCGTAAAACCGCGCTCGATTTTATTCAAATGGTAGGCAACATCAGAAGCAAAATAGGTCGGGCGACCGTCATCGCGCACCAAGACGCGATCTTTTTCATCGCCAAATTGACTAGAGCGAAACCACAAAGCCCCTTTTTCTTTATAGGTATAGCCGTTTTTTTCAAGTATTTTCAGTGCTTTATCAACCAAGCCTGTGCGGGTTAAGCTGCGTTCCGAAAACCAGTTTTGGTATGCCACCGCAAAACTGCCTAAATCACCGCGGATGTCATCCAAAATAGTGTTCAAACCGGATTCAAATATCTGGTTAAAATCGGTCTCACCGAGCACGTTTTGGGCTTGCACAATCAGCGCGTCAACATACTGGTCTTTGTCGCCACCGTCAGCCTCGTCGGGCGGCAGATCGGTAAAAATTTGACTCGCAACACGGCGAAATTTGTCACCATTGAGGCGATGCAAATCCGCAGCGATGTCCCAAATATAATCGCCTTGATAAGCACCGCTAGGAAAACGCAGCTCTTCGCCGCACAATTCTAAATAACGCAACCATACGCTCACGCCGAGAATCGACATTTGTCGCCCAGCGTCATTCACATAATATTCGCAAAATACTTCAAAACCCGCCGCCCGCAGCAACTGCCCCAACGCCGCGCCATAAGCCGCGCCACGCCCGTGTCCGACATGCAGGGGACCGGTAGGATTGGCTGAGACAAACTCCAGCAAAACCTTTTGTCCATGTCCCACAGACGCTTCTCCAAAGGCTTCTTTTTGCTGCAAAATGTGTTGAATGACCGCATATTGCGCAGCTTGTTTGAGGAAAATATTGATAAAACCGGGGCCGGCAACTTGAACTTTTTCAACCCATTCAGAGGCAGGCAAACGCTCAATGAGTTGCAAAGCAATATCGCCGGGTTTTTGTTGCGCGGGCTTCGCCAACTGCATGGCGAGATTGCACGCAAAATCGCCAAATTTAGCATCGCGGGCGCGTTCAATCTGGATACTGGGGTTGACATCAAACGGCACCACCCCGTCGTTTTTGAGTTGTTCCAAAGCTTGGCTAAAGAGATTTTGTAATGTTTGTTTCAAGAGGGGAATCCTTGCAAGAAAATCAGTTCTGAAGCACCCGAAAGTTTGGGTGTCGGGTATTGTTGAAGCCCATTCCTCCTAAGTAGGAATTTTTTCCGCTTCGGGATAGAGCGTCAATAAAGGATGTCCGGTCATTTCTTCGGGAACAGGCAAACCCAGCAAACCCAACAGAGTCGGCGCAACATCGCACAAAGCCCCCTCAGACAACGCTAAAGTCCGTTCTCCCACATAGATAAATGGCACAGGATTGCTGGTATGCGCGGTGTGCGGTTGCCCGCTCAGGGCATCGCGCATTTTTTCTGCATTGCCGTGATCAGCGGTAATCAATAACTCCCCGCCCACAGCGCGATTGGCTTCAATAATGCGCCCTAGACAAGCATCCACCGTTTCTACGGCGGCAATGCTGGCTTGCAAATTTCCGGTATGCCCCACCATGTCAGTATTGGCGAAATTACAAATAATCACCTGATATTGACGGCTGCAAATCGCACTAACGAGTTTATCGGTCAGCAGCGGCGCGTTCATCGCCGGCTGCATGTCATAAGTAGCCACTTTGGGCGAGGGAATCAGTTCTCGCTCTTCGCCGTCATACAGGGTGTCGATACCGCCGTTAAAAAAGAAAGTCACATGTGCGTATTTTTCAGTTTCCGCAATGCGTAGTTGTTTGTAACCCTGTTTGGCGATCACTTCGCCGAACATGGACGGCAAGTCTTCGGGCGGGAAAGCTACTTGGCAATCAAAGTCTTTTTTGTATTCGGTCAGGCTGACGAAATCAGACAGCTTGGGATAAACTTCGCGCTCAAAGTTGTCAAAGTCTGCCTGAATAAAACAACGGGTGATTTGCCGTGCGCGGTCAGAACGGAAATTCATAAAAATCACAGAATCACCATCCCGCATTTCAATACCCGGATTGATCACAGTGGGTTTGACAAATTCATCATCTTCACCTCGCGCATAAGCCGCTTCGAGTGCTTCAAGCGCACTGTCATACTGAAAGTCAGCGCGTCCTTGCGTCATTGCATCATAAGCAAGCTGTACGCGATCCCAGCGTTTATCGCGATCCATGGCATAATAACGCCCACTCACACTGGCAAAACGTCCGATGCCGAGTTCAGCAAATTTGCTTTCCACCCGCTCAATAGAGGCTTTGGCACTGCGCGGCGGCGTGTCGCGTCCATCCAGAAAAGCATGAAAATAAACCTTTTGTGCGCCGCGCTGCTGGGCTAATTCAAACAAGGCTAAAATGTGATCCTCGTGGCTATGCACGCCGCCGGGCGACAACAAACCAAACACATGCACCGCATGACCCTGTTGTGCGGCATCATCAACCGCCTTGCCCAATACTGGATTGGTGTAAAAACTGCCATCGTCAATGGCTTTGATAATGCGCGTAAGGTCTTGATATACCACCCGCCCGGCACCTAGATTTAAGTGACCCACCTCAGAATTTCCCATCTGCCCCGCCGGTAAACCGACCTCCAAGCCTGAAGCCTGTAAAAAAGTGTGAGGATATTGTTCCCATAATTTATCCCACACGGGTGTGTGGGCTTGCGAAATGGCGTTATCTTCGCGTTCAGGTCGATAGCCCCAGCCATCTAGGATAATGAGGGTTAAAGGGCAACAGGCTTGTTTCATAAATAAAATCCTCTTGGGTTATAGGAAAGTTTGAGTGCTGCTCTTGTGGAGTATGCCCTCGTTCCCAAGTGCCACTTGGGAATGCGATCTTGACCGCGTTGCGGTCTGTACTAACGGTCCAGCGGCACTGGCAAGGTATCACTCACAGCCAATTGCCGATCAGCAGAAAAGGTCCCCAGTAAGCCGGGTGTTGATAATGCACGCGGCGCAACAGTGCTACTTGCGCTTGTTGCAAGGCTTTGGCTTTGCTAATGCCGGGCGTGTTGAGTAGGCGATGATAAAAATCAGTGACTACCAAAGAAGTCGCCTCATCATCCACAAACCACAGGGTAGCAAGCGCGCTGCTAGCACCCGCTTTGACCGCAACACCGGCTAAACCCAGCGCGGCTTTGTCATCACCCACGGCGGTTTTGCAAGCACTCAGCGTTAATAATTCAATAGGTTGATCACGGTGTTTGCCCAAACCAATTAAATTCTGCAAATCATCCATGTGCAGTTTTTCTTCATAAGTCAGCAAATAAGTGTGTTCCGGATCGGCATCAAATTCACCGTGAGTCGCCATGTGAATCACCGCGTAAGGTTTACTTTTCAATTGTGCGCGGAAATTTTCCAGCGTGTATTGGCTATTTAATAATTGCTGACCGCCCGTGATATTTTTAATCGATTCCAATTCTTTAGGGACATTTGGCAGCGGTGAATAGTTCTGCACACCTTCCGACAAGCCGACCAGCAAAATATCACTTTCCTGCCAGTTAATCGCTTGGGCGCGTGTCAAATTTAACCCCGGCGTGGTGGCAACCGCGAACTGCTCAATTAAAAATTGTTTACCATCATGCAGGGTAGAAAAAGGAATGCTGCGCAAACTGCCGTCTGGAACAAAAACCAAAGTATCAATTTTGGCTTTTTTCAAGGTCGGCAACAGCGGACGGATCAGCCAGTCAAATAAACTTTGCGCCTCATAGATAAAACGCTTGGTCGGGCGCGTTTGCAGACGTTGGCGAAAAAGAATCACCGTATCGCGCACCTGCTCGGCACTGACGGCAGTACGAAACGGCTGCAACCGCTCGCCAATACTGAGCAGCACCACCAATTCATCTTGCAAAGGAATGGGATAAATAATGGCTGTGTGGGGGTCGATATTGTCTAATTGAGCAGCTTGTTTTTGCGCATCTTCTACGCACTCATCTTTGAAATAATTTTGCAATTCTGCGATTTTCACTTGCTCAACCGTATCGCGGGCTTGTTTGAGCAGTTGTTGACGCGCAGTGTCTAATTGCTCGCCATCGGCTTGTTGCAACAACAAAGAAGCCAAGCCGTAATACACCGGACGCACCGCGTCATCAAAACTCGGCGGATTGGAACGATAGCCCACGTCTAGGTTTTGCTGAATCGGACGCAGGGTTTCGCCCGCCGCTTGATAAGCAGCAAGCGCGGCGGCATTATTGTTTTCGGTTTGATACAAACGCCCAGCCTGCCATTGCCAACGGTACAAAATTTCTCCATACGCCCCTTGTCGTGCATGAAAAATAGCTTTATTAGTCAATATCTTGGCTTCTTTAATACGTGCTTCACTTTCATACATCTGCCCCAAATAACCATAAGCTAAGGACGCACTGCGGTCATCAACAGCGGTTTGCGCCAATTGCGCGGCTTGTTGAAACGCGCTAATCGCCTGCTGCCGTGCGGCTTCGCGTTGGGCTTTGGGTAATTGCGGCTGGCGCGATAAATCGCGTGCAGATAAACCTGTTGATAAATAAGATGAAATTTTATTTTTACTCAACGGCAACGGGTCTAAATCCTCCAATAATTGTGCTAAACCCTGTTGCGCCGCCTCCCATTGGGTTTCAGATAAATCCATATTGAGCAAATTGATTTGTGCTTTAACCGCCAATTCGGCATGTTCCTCCGCCACCGCGAGTTCATAGGCTTCTTCGTAAGCAAGGCGGGCTTGTGAAAAATTAGACCAAACCGCCAACGCATTGCCCAGCGCGTTCAGTGCCGCCGCTTGCAACACGGGCGCGAAATCCTCCGTTTCTCTACCCAACAACACCGCTTCATCCGCCATATTCAAGGCAGCTTGCGCATCGCCAATACTCAACCAAGCGTCGCTAAATTGCGTCAGCACCGCAACACGCCGCGCTGCGTCATCCAGCATTTCAGTCTGTTCAAGAGCCGCATCTAAATGCGCAAAGCCGGCAGTATGCCGCCCCATGGCTTGATAAGCGGCGGCGAGACGCACGCGCAAATCGACCTGTTCGGGCGCATCACTACTGCGCACCAATGCTTGTTCCCATTGCTGTATGGCAGTTTCCCACTGCCCCTGTTGATACGCCTGATTGCCCTGCACAATCAACGCGGTATGCGGGTCAGCGGCGTGCGCGACCCGCATCTGCATACTGAGTAGAAAACAGCATAAAATAGAGAGAAAAATACGAAACATGGTGACTCCTTTCGGTTTTGTGTTGAGATACGCGCTTGACAAGTGTTTTAGTCTAAATCCAATTCACTATATACTGCATGACTTCACCTCACAATAAATCAAAAAAACACCAGATTTTCCATGATGATGGAAAATTTCATTGGGAGTGCCGGCATTATGGGACAAGCGTCCAATCGTTTTTATTACAAAAAAAATCGTCTTAAACAATTACGCGCCTTTTGCAATGCGGCGCAAACCGGCAGTATTTCCAAAGCAGCGGAACGGCTGTTTTTAAGCCAGCCCTCGGTTTCCCTACAAATTAAAGCACTGGAGCGCGAATTTGACACTATTTTATTTGAGCGACGCGGACCCTCCATCGCCCTTACGCCCGCCGGCAAAACCCTCTATGAATTAGCCATTCCGCTGATTGAAGGCATTGATTCCCTAGCCGATACTTTCGCCACCTATCAAGGCAAAGTCGAAACCGGCGAATTAGACATAGCCGCCGGCGAATCAGCTATTTTATATATTTTGCCCGATATTATGAAACAATTTACTGCGCATTATCCCAAAGTGCGGGTGCGCCTGCATAACCTCAACGGACGCGCACGCTTAGAAAAACTACGTTCTAATGAAGTGGATTTTGCCATTGGTTCTTTATTAGATGTACCTAAAGACATTAATTTTACACCACTTTACACCTATGACCCGATATTGATTACACCGCTTAATCATCCTTTATTAGAAAAGCCCGATTTTCATATTCGAGATATTGCTGATTATGCCTTAATTATGCCCGCCCCACAATTAAGCTCTTGGCGCGTGGCTAAAGATGTATTTCGAGAACACGAAGTCGATTATAAAATCACCCTAGAGGCGGGTAGCTGGGAAGTCATTAAAAAGTATGTACATTTAGGTTTAGGTATTTCATTGGTGACCGATATTTGCTTAACCGGTCGAGAAGAACTTGGTTGTATTTCTTTGCAAAACTATTTCCCACAACGACATTACGGTGTTGTTATTCGCAAAGGCAAATTTCTGGTGCCGGCTGCCAAGCGGTTTATAGAAATGATCCGCCCCGATTTTTTCACCCAGCCGCCAGAAACGGCTCAACCCACTACTTAACTCCATGTTACGCATTGTTTCTTATTAGCAGCCCTGTTAAGGTGATTCAATTTCATTTTAGCAGCGGCTATTAGCTAAAGGAACATCAAAAATAGCGGTACCAGCAATTCCCGCCACACCCCGATTGCTTCACCCAACAACCCATTCACATATTTTTTATCGGGTATATTTTGGCTCTTCAGGAATTTGTGTTGGAGTGAATATCATTTAATCAATGAGTGACAGCG